>JAKPAM010000101.1 GCA_029779435.1 Pseudomonadota bacterium
GTGCCCGATCGGCAATTGCGCGACCGGCGTGGCCACCCAGCACGAGAGTTCGTCGAGCAGGCGCAGCTTGTTGCGCGTCGACAGCTCGATGTTGATGCGCTCGATGCCGTCCGTGTATTCGCCCATCCGCGGCAGCGGAATGACGACGTCCTCGTTGATCTTGAACGCGTTGGTGTGGCGCGCGATGGCCGCGGTGCGCGAACGGTCGGCCCAGAACGTCTTGCGCGCCTGCGGCGAGATCGCGACGAAGCCTTCGCCGGCGCGGCCGTTGGCCAGCCGCACGACCTCGGAGCTGGCGCGCGCGACGGCGTTCTCGTCGTCGCCGACGACGTCCCCGATCAACACCATCTTCGGCAACCCGCCCCGGCGCGACTTGGTCACGTAGCCGACCGCGCGCAGGTAGCGTTCGTCCAGATGCTCGAGGCCGGCCAGGATCACCGGCACGTGGCCGGCGTCGCGGCGGCCGCCGGGCGCGGCCTCGCGGGCCAGGCCGTCCAGGTAGGACTTGATCTCGACGATCGACGGCACCGCGTCCTTGGGCTGGCCGAAGAACTCCAGGCAGACCGTGCGCGTGTGCGCCGGCATCCGGTGCAGCACCCAGCGCGCAGACGTGATCAGGCCGTCACAACCTTCCTTCTGCACGCCCGGCAGTCCCGCCAAGAACTTGTCGGTGACGTCCTTGCCGAGTCCCTCCTTGCGGAAGCGCCGGCCCTCGATCTCGAGCCGCTGCGCGCGGATCGGTTCGCCGCGCATCAGGCCATCGCCGCCGAGCTGCGCGGGCCGGTACCACTGCAGGTCGAACACGGCCAGCGGATCGTCGTGGATCTTGCCCAGGTTATGGCCGACGCGCGTGACCTCGAGCCAGTTGCCGTCCGGGTCGACCATCCGCCACCAGGCCAGGTTGTCCAGCGCCGTGCCCCACAGCACGGCCTTCTTGCCGCCGGCGTTCATCGCGATGTTGCCGCCGACGCACGACGCGTCGAGCGACGTCGGGTCGACGGCGAACACGCGGCCGGCGGCATCGGCGGCATCGGTGACGCGCCGCGTGACGACGCCGGCCTCGGCGAAGATCGTCGTGACCTCGCCCTCGACGCCCGGCAGCGTGCCCCGCTCGACCGGCCCGAGCCCTTCGAGCTTCTCGGTATTGATGACCGCGGTCATCGGCGTCATCGGAATCGCACCACCGGTGTAGCCGGTGCCGCCGCCCCGAGGGATGATCGTCAGGCCCAGGTCGATGCACCGGGCCACCAGGCCGGCGATTTCGACCTCGGAGTCGGGAGTCAGCACGACGAACGGAAACTCGATGCGCCAGTCGGTCGCATCGGTGACGTGCGAGACGCGCGACAGCGCATCGAACTTGATGTTGTCGCGCGCGGTGTGGGCGGTGAGCAGCCGCTGCGCGCGCTTGCGCAGGTCGGCCACCTGCGCGAACCGGGCCTCGAACTCGCCGACCGCCTGCGTGGCGGCCGCCAGCAGCCGTCCGACGCGCTCGCTGCGCGCTGCGGCGTCGTCGGCCGGGCTCCCGGTGGCGGTTCCCGCGCCGTCCGCGCCGTCCGCGCCGGCGGCGCCAGCCACGGGGAAATCGAGCTGCCGGCGCCGGTCGATCTCGTTCAGCCGGTGGCGCAGCGCCTGCACCAGCAGCCGCAGGCGCTGCGGGTTGTCGAGCAGGTCGTCTTCGAGATACGGATTGCGCTGGACCGCCCAGATGTCGCCGAGCACCTCGAACAGCATGCGCGCCGAGCGGCCCGTCCGGCGCTCGCCACGCAGTTCGCCGAGTAGTTGCCAGGCCGGTTCGCCGAGCAGCCGGATGACGATCTCGCGATCGGAGAACGACGTGTAGTTGTAGGGAATCTCGCGCAGGCGCGCGGGCGCGTCGGCCAGCGCATCGAGCGCGGGGGGCAGCGGGGCATGGGCGTTCATGGCGGGATTTTACCGTGCGCCCCCAATGGCCGCCGGCCCCGGTCGACCGTGACGGACCGCGCGCTCAGCCGTTGATCAGCGGGCCGAGCAAGCGCATCCACCACGCATCGGGCACCCATAGCAGCGCGGCCGTCATCGTGATGTAGCGCAGCGCCTTGCCGACGGCCATCCAGGCCACCGACGGCCAGAACGGCAGCCGCGCCCACCCGGCCAGCGTGCACAGCGGATCGCCGATGCCCGGCAGCCACGACAACAGCATCGTCTTCGGGCCGAAGCGCTCGAGCCAGCGCAGATAGCGGTCCTGCCGATGCGGCGCGATCGTCGCCTTGGCGCCGCGCCCCAGCGCGTAGTCGATGGCGCCGCCCAGCGTGTTGCCGACCGTGGCGACCGCGACCACGATCCAGAACTGGTCCGGGTTGAGCCGCGCGTAGCCGAACACCGCGGGCTCGGAGCCGAGCGGCAGCAGCGTCGCCGAGACCAGCGAGATGATGAAGACCGAGCTGAGCCCGTTGGCGGGCAGCGCGAACCAATTGACGAGCGAGGCGACGAGCGATTCCACGCGCGCAGCGTATCAGGATCCGCCGCGGCGTCGGCCCCGTGCCGGCGCCATCGTCGGCCATGGCGTCGGCCATGGCGTCGGCCATGGCGTTAGCCCCATCGTCAGCCGGGCCGCCAGTCCCGGCATCGGCCGCGCCGCCGACCTCGTTCCGGCCGGCCGGAGCGTAGAATCGCCGGGTTGTCCATCCCCGTCCGCGCGCCCGCCGCGCCGCGCCGCCTCGTCCCGATGTCGACCGAATACCTGAAACGGGTACTGACCGCCCGCGTCTATGACGTGGCGCTGGAAAGCCCGCTCGAAACCGCTCCGCTGCTGTCCAGCCGCCTGGACAACCACCTGCTGCTCAAGCGCGAGGACCTCCAGCCGGTGTTCTCGTTCAAGCTGCGCGGCGCCTATAACAAGATGGTGAACCTGTCGCCCGACGAGCGCGCCCGCGGCGTGATCACCGCGTCGGCCGGCAACCACGCGCAGGGCGTCGCGCTGGCGGGACAGCAGCTCGGCTGTCGCGCGGTCATCGTGATGCCGATCACGACGCCACAGGTCAAGATCGACGCGGTGCGCCGCCGCGGCGGCGAAGTGCACCTGCACGGCGAATCGTATTCGGACGCGTACGGCTACGCGGTCGACCTGCAACGGACCGAACGCCTGACGTTCGTGCATCCGTTCGACGATCCGGACGTGATCGCCGGCCAGGGCACGATCGGCATGGAGATCCTGCGCCAGCACCAGCAGCCGCTCCACGCGATCTTCGTCCCGATCGGCGGCGGCGGCCTGATCGCCGGCGTCGCGGCATTCGTCAAGCAACTGGCGCCGGCGGTCCGCATCATCGGCGTGCAGTCGTCCGATTCGGACGCGATGGCGCAGTCGCTGCGGGCCGGGCACCGGGTCGAGCTGAACGACGTCGGCCTGTTCGCCGACGGCACCGCGGTCAAGCTGGTCGGCGAAGAGACGTTCCGGCTCGCGCGCGAGTTCGTCGACGACGTGGTCACCGTCGACACCGACGCGACCTGCGCGGCGATCAAGGACGTGTTCCAGGACACGCGCTCGATCCTCGAGCCGTCGGGCGCGCTGGCCGTGGCCGGCGCCAAGGCCTACGTCGAACGCGCCGGCATCCGCGGGCAGACGCTAGTCGCGATCACCAGCGGCGCGAACATGAACTTCGATCGCCTGCGCTTCGTGTCCGAGCGCGCCGAGATCGGCGAGCAGCGCGAGGCGGTGTTCGCGGTGACCATCCCCGAGGCGCGCGGCAGCTTCCGGCGCTTCTGCGCGGCGGTCGGCGACCGCAACGTCACCGAATTCAACTACCGGATCGCCGATCCGGCCGAGGCGCATCTGTTCGTCGGTATCCAGATCAACCAGCGCAGCGAGGCGACGCAGATCGCCCGCCAGTTCGAGCAGGCCGGCTTCGCGACGCTGGACCTGACGGACGACGAGCTGGCCAAGCTGCATCTGCGGCACCTCGTCGGCGGCCATTCGCCGCTGGCGCGCGACGAACGGGTGTACAGCTTCGCGTTTCCCGAGCGGCCCGGCGCGCTGATGCGCTTCCTGACCCAGATGGATCCCGAGTGGAATATTTCCTTGTTCCACTACCGCAATCACGGGGCAGACTACGGGCGGATCCTCGTGGGCCTGCAAGTGCCGGCCACCGATCAGCAGGCATTCCAGGCTTTTCTCACCCAATTAGGTTATCCCTATACCGACGAGAGCCGGAATCCCGCTTATCGGCTGTTCCTGGCGGCGCCGTAGAGGCTGTCGGAGCGACGCAGGAGCCGGGCGGAGGACGATCGTCCTCCTAGCGTATTTTTGATTTCCTGTTTTGACCGTTTGTCGGTTCCATTGCCGCCGATTGGCAGATTTAACCAATCGCAAGAATTGTGTCGCCTGAATTGAAACCCCTTACGAGGGCCAGTTGATACACTGGTTTCGGCTTGGAAACAGCGCGTAACACAGTAGCGAGGCGGTCCGCAGGCACGCCTCTCGCACGAAACAATAACGACCGACGTCTTCCAACGTCACCGTATCGATCGACTGGAGCCCGGAACCATCATGCGTGTCGCACTTTTGGACGATGACGAGCATCACCTTGGCGCAACCGCAAGTACGCTGACCGAAGCCGGGTTCTCGTGCCACGCCTACGCGCTGTCCAAGGACCTGCTGTTCGACCTGAAGCGCGAGAGTTTCGATCTGCTGGTCGTCGACTGGCTGATGCCCGACATCCCCGGCATCGAGGTGCTCAAGCAGGTGCGCGCGCATTCGGGCATGACGCCGCCGGTCCTGTTCATCACGTCGCGCGATTCCGAACGCGACGTCGTCGAGGCGCTCGAAACCGGGGCCGACGACTACATGGTCAAGCCGGTGCGCTCGGGCGAACTGATCGCGCGCGTGCGCGCGCTGCTGCGCCGGGCGATGCCGCAGCCCGAAGCCGACCGCGTGTTCGAACAAGGGCCGTTCCGCCTCGATACGCGCACGCTCGAGGTCTGGCGCGACAACCAGCCGGTCGAACTCACGCAGAAGGAGTTCCAGTTGGCGCTGCTGCTGCTGCGCAACGTCGGCCGGCCGCTGTCGCGCGGCCATATCCGCGAAATGGTCTGGGGCCGCGGCAGCGAGGTGCCGTCGCGGACGATGGACACGCACGTGTCGCGCGTGCGCACCAAGCTTGAACTTCGCCCTGAATTCGGATACCTGCTGGCGCCCGTCTACAGCTACGGCTACCGCCTAGAACAGCTCGGGGCCACGGCCCTCCTCGAAAAGCAGGACTGACCTGGCCCGCCGAGGCGCGCCGCCTACCGGACAGCGCGCCTGACTCTCGATGATCCCATTGTTCCCGTTCGTTTCCGATGCCCGTGGCGCGCTGGCCGCCGCCGTGGCGGCGGCGCTATGCATCGGCCTGTCGCCGCGCCAGGCCGATGCGGCGCCCGGGCGCGCCTCCGCGCCCCCTCCCGCGCCCGCGCTGATCTACACGGTCGAGCCCGGCGACACCTTGCTGGACATCGGCAAGCGGCTGCTGGCACGTCCGGCCAATTGGCGCGTCGTCCAGCGCCTCAACCGCATCGATTCGCCACGCAAGCTGGCACCGGGCACCCGACTCCGGATCCCTTATTCGCTGGTCAAGGCCGAAACGGGCGTGGCGGTCGTGCTGCGCGGAGATGCCGACAGCCGGATCGACGGCAAGCCGGTCGCCGCCGGAGATACCGTGCGCGAAGCCGGTGTCGTCGAGACATCCGACCATTCGGTCGTCGTGCTGCGGCTGGCCGATGGATCGACGCTGCGGCTCGAGCCAGCCAGCAAGCTGCGCCTCGAACGCTTGCGCCGATACCACGACGATCACGCGATCGAAGCGCGTGCGCTGCTCGAACGCGGCCGGGTCGAGACCTCGGCCGCCCCGCAGCGGCCCAAGCCGCTGTCGATCCGCACGCCGGTCGCCACCGCGGCCGTACGTGGCACCGTGTTCCGGGTAGCGGCCGACGAAGCCGGCGCGACGGCCGAGGTCCTCGAAGGCGGCGTCGACTGGCGGGTCGTCAAACGCACGAAGCCAGGCCACCGTTCCACGGCCCAGGTCCATAGCATCGTGTTGCTGCCCGGATTCGGCGCCCGCGCCGACCCGCAGACCGGCACGACCAAGGAAGCGCTGCTGCCGGCGGCCGACCTGAGCCGACTGCCCGACACGGTCCGCCTGACGCAGCAGACGCTGGCGTTCCCGCCGATCGCGGGGGCGGCGCGCTACCGGATCGAGATCAGCCGGGAAAATGCCCGGCCCGACGGCCTGCCATCGGCGGCGGCGACGCCGTCGGACACGTTCACGCCCGGCACGCCGATCGAATCACTGGCCGATTCGATCCGCCGGCAGGACCTGACGCTGGTCGCGTCGCGTGTCGTCGCGGAGCCGCGGATCGAACTGGCGACGTTCGACGACGGCCTGCATCGGATCGACGTACGGCCGATCGCCGCCTCCAGTGTCGAGGGGATGCCGTCACGCGCGACCATCGACGTCCAGGCGCGTCCGCTGCCGCCGAGCGCGGGCCGGCCGATGGCCGACGCCGCGGTGTTCGGCGACCGGATCAACTTCGAATGGTCGAAGCCGCTGGACATCGACCGTTTCCGCATCGAACTGGCGGCTGATCCGGCGTTCGACACGTTGCTGGCCGCCGAATGGGTCGACGGCTCGCGGACGACGCTCGACGTGCGGGCGACCGGCGACCAGCCGCAGCCCCGTTACTGGCGAATCGCCTCGGCCCGGCCCGACGGGCACCTGGGCCCTTTCGCGCAGAACCGGTTCACCTGGCATCCCGGCCCGCCGCAACCGAGCATGAAGATCGACGGGCATGACCGGATGTCGTTACGATGGGCCGGCCAGCCCGGCCAGCGATACCGCTTGCAACTCGCGAACGAGCCGGGCTTCGATGCCCCCAGGGTGATCGAGGTCGACCAGCCGCAGGCCCTGCTCCAGGATCTGCGGCCCGGACGGTACTACCTACGGATGCAGGCCATCGCGCCGGGTGGGGAGGAATCGCCGTTCAATGTGCCGCAGACATTCGAAATCAAGCCCGTCATCCTCACGGGCGACGGCACGCCGCTGCAATCAGGCGGAGGGCTCGATGTCGAAGCGACCCCGTCTCCCTGAGGCTCCCGACGAGGCTTCCGGAAGACGGGCCGCGCCCTTCGCCCGATGACGCCCCGCCCGCCCGTGCCGCGCAACCGCCTGCAGCTCGAATGGTGGGCCGGCCTGATGTTGCTGGTCGAGCTGGCGCTCGGTACGGCGTGGCAAAGCCTGGACGGCAGCCAGATCGGCCGGAGCCGGCTCGAGTCGGCGCTGTACGACGGCCTGAGCCGGCTGGCGCCGCTGCCGGCCAACGATCGCGTGATCGTCATCGATATCGATGACGACAGCCTCGAACAGATCGGCCGCTGGCCCTGGCCGCGGGCCGTCCATGCCGCGATGATCGACCGGCTGGCCGCGGCCGGTGCGCGGATCGTCGGCCTGGACCTGTTGCTGATCGAGGCGGCCGACGGCGACACGCTGCTGGCCGACGGTCTCGCTCGCGCGGCGGCGGCCGGCACCCCGGTCGTGATACCGATCGCCACGATGCGGGCCGACAGCGGCACGATTCCGCTGTACCCGGTCCCCGATCTCGGGTTGAAAGCCTGGCTCGGCCATCCGCATTTCCGGCTGGACGGCGACGGCATGGTACGCGGCCTGTGGCTCGAGGAGGGCGGCTTTCCGGCGCTGTCCCTGGCGTTGGCTGGTGAAGTCGCCAGCGAAGCGATGCCGGCCACGGCCCGGCAGGCACGGGAGCAGGCGACGGCCGCGCAGCGCGAGCGGACGATCAATTCCGGGCAATGGGAGCCGCACGGTTTCACGCTGCTGCCCCGGCTGGCGCGCCCGGCCGAGCACGTCTCGTTCGGCGCCGTGCTGCGTGGCGAGATCCCGCCCGAGCGCTTCGCCGGCCGCATCGTGCTCATCGGCGTCAGCGCCGCCGGGCTCGGCGACCGTTACGCGACCGCGCTGCTCCCGGGAGACCATCCGCTGCCCGGCGTGGACCTGCACGCCGCGGCGGTGACCGCGCTGCTCGACGATGCGTTGATCCATCCGCTGCGTCCATGGCCGCAACTCGTGTTGACCGTCATCCCGGTGTTGGCGCTGCTGGTCGCGCTGTACCGGCTGCCGCCGCGGGCCGGCCTGCTGGCCACGCTCGGCGCGCTGGCGCTGGTGCTGCTGACGGCCGGGCTGCTGCTGCGCGGCGGTTTCTGGTGGTCGCCGACCGGCGCGCTCGTGGCCAGCCTGCTCGCCTATCCGCTGTGGAGTTGGCGCCGCCTCGAAGTGGCGACGGCCGGCCTCGCCCGCCAGGCGCTGGCGCTCGATCGCGACGCCCCCCCGATGCCGGGTACCGCTCGCGACGTGCTGCCGACCGAGCCCGTCGCGCGCCGTCTCGAACAACTGGAAGCCGCGGCGGCGCGGGCCGTGCATCTGCGCCAGTTCCTGTTGCAATCGCTCGAACGCCTGCCCTGCCCGGCGCTGATCATCCGCGACGATGGCCGCCTGCTGTTCGCCAACCGGCAGGTCGGCAGCGAGATGCGCAGCCAGCCCGCGCCGGGCACGCCGATCCCCGGCTGGCTGCGCGACGAAGTCGGGCTGGACATCAGCGCCGTCATGGACGGCACGTCGTCGGCAGGCCAGGTCGAACGCGTCGACCGCGAGGGGCGCGACTGGCTCATCGACAGCGCGGAGTTCGACGATCCGGAGTGGTCGCGCGTCCGGCTGCTCCAGTTCATCAACGTCTCGCCGATCCGGACCGCCCAGCGCGAGCGCGAACAGACGCTGCGCTTCCTGTCGCACGACCTGCGTTCGCCGCAGGAGACGATCCTGTCGATCATCGAGCTCCAGGCGCGCGAACGAACGCTGCCGTCGTGGCTCGAGGACATCCACCGCGAAGCGACCCGCTCGCTGGAACTGGCCAACGGCTTCGTCGAACTGGCGCGCGCCGAAGGCGCGGTCATCGCATTCGACGCGGTCGACCTGGTCAACCTGATCGAAGAGGCCAGCGACGCCTGCTGGCGGGCCGCCCGACAGCGCGGGGCCCGGATCGCCACGCATGGCATGCTGCAGCTCGCGTGGACCAACGGCGACAGCCAGTTGCTCCGGCGCGCGCTGGTCAACCTGATCGACAACGCGATCAAGTACGGACCCGACGGCGGAACGATCACCATCGAACTGTCGCGTGAACCCGACACCTGGTGCGTGGCCATCAGCGACCAGGGCCCGGGCTTGTCCGAAGACGACCTCGCGCATCTGTTCGAGCCGTACTGGCGCGGCCACGGACAAGGCAAGCCGGGCATCGGGTTGGGATTGAGCTTCGTCCGCGTAGTCGCCGAACGGCATCGCGGCCGTGTCAATGGCCGGCCGATGGAGGGCGGCGGCGCGTGTTTCGAATTCCGTGTTCCGGCGTGCCGCGAGCCCGCCGATGATCCAGATCAAAGCCGGCACTCGGATCCTGCTCGTTAGTCGAGCTATAATTCCAATATTATCAAACGCTTAGTAAGCGAGAATGCTTCTCGCTACAAAAGCTTTGCTGCCCGGCTCTCCGGCAATACCATGCATCTGCTCGCCCTTGGCTTGAATCACGCTTCCGCGCCGCTGACGCTGCGCGAGAAAGTGTCGTTCCCGGGCGATACCGTGCGCGACGCGCTGGCCGACATGCGCCGCCACCTGTCGCCGCTGCTACCCGAATCGGCGATCCTGTCGACCTGCAACCGCACCGAGATCTATTGCGCGACGCCCGAGCCCGCGGTCGCGCCGGCCGAGCTGACGCGCTGGCTCGCGCGGCTCGGCAGCACGACGGGGGCCGACGCCGGCCAGGGCCTGGCCTCCCATCTGTACACGCTGCCCAACCACGAGGCCGTGCGCCATGCGTTCCGCGTGGCCGCCGGCCTGGATTCGATGGTGCTCGGCGAGCCGCAGATCCTCGGCCAGATGAAGGAAGCGGCCCGCTTCGCGCAGGAAGCCGGCGCGATGGGCACGCACCTGCACCAGTTGTTCCAGCGCAGCTTCGCGGTCGCCAAGGAAGTCCGCACGACGACCGAGATCGGCGCGCATTCGGTGTCGATGGCTGCCGCGGCGGTCCGTCTGGCCCGGCGCATCTTCGAGGATCTGCGCGAGACGCGCGTGCTGTTCGTCGGCGCCGGCGAGATGATCGAGCTGGCCGCCACGCATTTCGCGGCCCAGCATCCGGCGCAGATGACGGTCGCCAATCGCACGGCCGAGCGTGCCGAGCGGCTCGCGCAGCGCTTCGGCGCGCAGGCGATGCGGCTGGCCGACCTGCCCGAACAGCTCGACCGCTTCGACATCGTCGTCTCGTGCACGGCCAGTTCGCTGCCGATCATCGGCCTGGGGATGGTCGAGCGCGCCAGCCGCGCCCGCAAGCGCCGGCCGATCTTCATGGTCGACCTGGCGGTGCCGCGCGACATCGAACCCGAAGTCGGCCGCCTGGACGACGTGTTCCTGTATACGGTCGACGACCTGGGCAAGGTCGTGCAGAGCGGCGTCGAGAGCCGCCAGGCGGCCGTCGCGCAGGCCGAGGCGATCATCGAGACCAGCGTCGGCCAGTACATGCAGTGGCTGGCCGGCCGCCAGGCCGTGCCGACGATCCGCGCGCTGCACGCGCGCGGCGAAACCCTCAAGGCGCAAGAGCTCGAACGCGCGCGGCGCCTGCTGGCGCGCGGCGAATCGCCCGAGCAGGTGCTCGAATCGCTGGCCAACGCGCTGACCGGCAAGTTCCTGCACGGCCCGACGTCGCTGCTGCAGCGCCCCGGCCCCGACCATTCGACCGTGGTGCGCGTCATCGAGCACCTGCTGCCCGCGCGAAACGAACGCTCCGGCAAGTAGGGTCACTCCGATCCCATGAAAGCATCGATGCTCGCCCGCCTCGAGCGGCTCGAGTGGCGGCTGACGGAAGTCAACCAGCTGCTGTCCGGCGAATCGGCCGCTCAGGACATCAACGCGTTTCGCGCGCTCAATCGGGAGCACGCCGAACTGACCGAGATCGTCGGACACTACCAGGCGTGGCGGCAGGCCGGCAGCGACCTGGAGGCCGCGCAGCAGATGCGCGACGACCCGGACCTACGCGAGTTCGCCGAGCAAGAGGCGCAAAGCGCTGACGAACGCCTGGCCGAGGAAGCGCGCACCTTGCAGCGGCTGCTGCTGCCGCGCGACCCGAACGATGCGCGCGATGTGCTGCTCGAGATCCGTGCCGGCACCGGCGGCGACGAGTCGGCGCTGTTCGCCGGCGACCTGCTGCGGATGTACCTGCGCTACGCCGAGCGCCAGCGCTGGCAGACCGAGATCATGTCGGCCAACGAGTCCGACCTGGGCGGTTATCGCGAGGTCATCGTGCGGATCACCGGCAAGACGGTGTTCGGCCGGCTCAAGTTCGAGTCCGGCGGTCACCGCGTACAGCGGGTGCCCGAAACAGAAGCGCAGGGACGCATCCATACGTCGGCCTGCACGGTGGCAGTGCTGGCCGAAGCCGACGAGGCCGGCGAGATCGACATCGACCCCGAACAGTTGCGGATCGACGTATTCCGCGCGTCGGGTGCCGGCGGCCAGCACGTCAACAAGACCGAATCGGCGGTGCGCATCACCCACCTGCCGACGGGCATCGTCGTCGAATGCCAGGACGACCGCTCGCAGCACCGCAACCGCGACAAGGCGATGAAGGTGCTGATGGCCCGGCTCAAGGACCGGCAGCAACGCGAGACGCAGGCGCGCGAGTCGGCGCACCGCAAGTCGCTGATCGGATCGGGCGACCGGTCCGAGCGGATCCGCACGTACAACTTTCCGCAAGGCCGCATCACCGACCACCGGATCAACCTGACGCTGTACAAGATCCAGGCGATGATGGACGGCGACATCGACGACCTGCTCGACGCGCTGTCGGTCGCGCACGCCAGCGAACTGCTCGAAGCGGCGGGCGAGGCGGACTGAGGTGGATGCGCCAGGACCGGACGCCACGACTTATGACGCGCTGATCCGGCGCTGCGGCCAGCCCCGGCTCGAAGCCCGCGTGCTGCTCGCTCATGCCAGCGGCCACCCGCGCGAATGGCTGATCGCACATGGCGATGCGCCGGTTCCGCCGGCTATCGCCGACGCGTTCGGCGACTTGTGCGCGCGGCGCGCGGCCGGTGCGCCGATCGCTTACCTCGTCGGCGGACGCGAGTTCCACGGCCGGCATTTCGATGTCGACGAATCGGTACTGATCCCCCGCCCCGAGACCGAGCTGCTGGTCGAACAATGCCTGGCCCGGCTGGGGCCAGCCGGTCTCGCCGCCCCTGGCGGAGCCCCCGCCGTGCTCGAACTGGGCACCGGCAGCGGCTGCATCGCGATCACGCTGGCCTGCGAGCGGGCCGACCTGCGGCTGACCGCCACCGACGGCTCCCCGAGCGCGCTGGCGACGGCCCGGCGCAACGCGCAGCGGCACGGCGTCGCGGCGCGCATCGACTTTCGCCTGTCGGCCGGCGGCCCGGACTGGTGGACGCCGATCGGCGCCGACGAGCGCTTCGCGTCGATCGTGTCGAACCCGCCCTACGTCGCGCGCGACGACGCGCACCTGCGCGATGGTGATCTGCGTTTCGAACCGCTCGCCGCGCTCACGGACCAATCCGACGACGGGCTCGCATCGATCGAACGGATCATCGCGGGCGCCGCCACCGGACCACTGTCCCCAGGCGGATGGCTGCTGCTAGAACACGGATTCGATCAAGGCACGGCGGTCCGCGCGCGGATGCGCGACGCCCGCCTGGACGAGATCCAGACGCTGACCGACCTCGCGGGGAAAGATCGCATCACCCTCGGCCGCCGCGCGAACTGAGCCCCCAAGACGAGCACCGCAGCAGACCGGCCCGATTTCGGAACCCACCGTGACAGGATCCCCCGATTCGGCCGATGATGGCATGACGACGCCACGCGACGCCCGGTTCCGACCGCGCGCTCGCCCGCCCTCGCCCTGTTGTCACGGAATCCGCCATGAACGCACCGCCCCCTTCGCACGCCCGGCTCGCCACGCGCGACATCGCCAACCACCTGCACTCGTACACGAACCTCGCCACGCACCCGCAGGTCGGCCCGCTGATCATCGAACGCGGCGACGGCGTCTACGTCCAGGACGACCAGGGCCGCCGCTACATCGAAGCGATGGCCGGCCTGTGGTGCACGTCGCTGGGCTTCAGCCATCCCCGGTTGATCAAGGCCGGCTCGGACGCACTGGCGCGGCTGCCCAACTACCACACGTTCAACCACCGCTCGAACCCGCCGGTCATCGAACTGGCCGAACGCCTGCTGGCGCTGGCGCCGGTGCCGATGTCCAAGGTGTTCTTCGCGAACTCCGGCTCCGAGGCCAACGACACCGCGGTCAAGCTCGTCTGGTACTACCACAACGCGATCGGCAAGCGCGACAAGAAGAAGATCCTCGCGCGGCTCGGCGGCTACCACGGCGTGACCGTGGCGACGGCCAGCCTGACCGGCCTGCCCTACAACCACAAGGACTTCGACCTGCCGATCGCCCGCATCGGTCACGTCGACAACCCGCACTTCTTCAAGTTCGGCCAGCCCGGCGAGACCGAGGAGCAGTTCGCGACACGCCTGGCCGAATCGCTCGAAGCGCGCATCCTGGCCGAGGGACCGGACACCGTGGCCGCGTTCATCGCCGAGCCGATCATGGGCGCGGGCGGCGTCATCGTGCCGCCGGCCACGTACTTCGACAAGATCCAGCCGGTGCTGCGCAAGTACGACGTGCTGTTGATCGCCGACGAAGTCATCTGCGGCTTCTATCGCACCGGTGAATCGTTCGGCAGCGCCACCTACGGCATCCGGCCCGACATCCTGACCTGCGCGAAGGCGCTGTCATCCGGCTACGCGCCGATCTCGGCGGTGATGGTGAACGATGCCGTGCACCGCGCGTTGGTCGAGAACGCCGGACGCATCGGCACGTTCGGCCACGGGTTCACGTACTCCGGCCATCCGGTGACGACCGCGATCGCGCTCGAAACGCTGAAGGTCTACGAGGACGAGAACATCGCCGAGCACGTGCGCGCGATCAGCCCTCGCTTCATCGAACGGCTGCGCGGCTTCGCCGACCGGCCGCTGGTCGCCGAGGTGCGCGGCAAGGGCCTGATCGGCGGCATCGAGTTGATGGCCGACAAGGCCGCACGCAAACCGTTCGACCCGGTCGGCAAGATTGGCGCGCAACTGGCGTCGCTGGCGCTCGAACAAGGGCTGAT
Source organism: Pseudomonadota bacterium (assembly GCA_029779435.1). GTDB lineage: Bacteria > Pseudomonadota > Gammaproteobacteria > Burkholderiales > Burkholderiaceae_E > JAKPAM01. The sequence continues at coordinate 14,246 of JAKPAM010000101.1, forward strand.
CGTGCGCGCGATGGGCGACTCGATCGGGTTCTGCCCGCCGCTGATCACGACGGCCGCGCAGATCGACGAGATCTTCGACAAGTTCGACCAGGCGCTGACGCGTCTGGAACAGACGCTCTGACACGGCACGCTGCCGCCATGACGACTTCCGATCCCTTTCAGGCGCCCGTCGCGTATGACCGCGCCTACCTCGACGACGCGATCCGCACGGCCAGCGTGGCCGCGGCCGCCGTCACCGATGGTCTGCCCGACGCGGCGGCCAGCGACCCGGTCGCCCTCGGCTGGATGCAGGGCTTTCCGCCGCCGCCGGAGCGCCGCGTGGTGCTGGACCCGACGGACAATCGCTTTCCGCGCAACCGCTGGGCGTTCTCGCACGTGCGCGAGATGCGTCCGACGGCCAGCGTCTGGCGCGGCCCGGGCCCGATCGCCGAACTGCCGCGCGGACCGGCCTCGCTGGATGCCGAACTGGAGGCGCTGGCGTTCACCGCGGCGACCGGCGAAGCCTGCACGTTGGGCGCGTCGCACGCGCTCACCTACGTCGACGGCATCGCGATCCTGCATCGCGGCCGGATCGTGCACGAACGCTATTTCGGCGCGCTGGACGACCACACGCCGCACCTGGCGATGTCGGTGACCAAGTCGTTCATCGGCACGCTGGTGGCGTGGCTGGCCGAGGAAAAGGCGATCGACCTGGCGCGCCCGGTGCCGTTCTACGTGCCCGAACTGGCCGGCGGCGGATTCGGCGACGCCACGGTGCGCCAGGTGTTGCACATGACCACGGGCGTCGCGTATGACGAGGACTACACGCGCCCCGAATCGGGTTTCCGCGCTTATGGACTGGCCGCCAACTTCTCGCAGCCGCTTCCCGGCGAGACGGCGGGCGACATCTGCGGCTACCTGACGACGATCGGCAGGCTCGAGCCGCACGACGCGCGCTTCACCTATCGCACCGTCAACACCGAGGTGCTGGCCTGGATCCTGCGCCGCGTCACCGGCCTGCCGGTCGCCCGCCTGCTGTCCGAGCGGATCTGGCAGAAGCTCGGCGCCGAGGCCGACGCGTACTTCATCGTCGATGCGCTGGGCACCGAATCCTGCGGCGGCGGATTGAACACCACGCTGCGCGACCTGGCGCGTTTCGGCGAGATGATCCGCTGCGAGGGTGCGTTCAACGGCCGACAGATCATGCCCGCGGCCGTCGTCCACGCGATCCGCGAGGGCGGCAGCCGCCGGCAGTTCGCCGACGGCGACGGGCCGCACTACCCGCTGCTGCGCGGCGGCAGCTACTCGCACCAGTGGTGGCACGGCCATGACGCGCACGGCGTGTTCGAGGGCCGCGGCATCCACGGCCAGCGCCTGCACATCGACCCGCGCGCCGAGATGACGATCGCCCGCTACGCGTCGCACCCGTTCGCGGCCAGCTCGGGCAACGACCCGTACGCGATGCCTGCGTTCCGGGCGGCAGCGCTTCACCTGATGGCGGGGTGACCCCGCGCTGCTCCCCCCGCTACCCGCCAGCCTGCGTGGCCCAGGCTTAAGGGCTAGAATGATCGATTATCCCGGGCCCATCGCCTCCCGGCGCGACCGGGGCGGCCCGCTGTCACAGTCTCCCAAAGGCCACAAGATCATGGACGCCAAGGAATTCATCGCCAAGACCGTCACCGACAACCCGATCGTGCTGTTCATGAAGGGCACCGCGCAGTTCCCGCAGTGCGGCTTCTCGGGCCGCGCGATCCAGATCCTCAAGGCGGTCGGCGTCAAGAACATGGTCACGATCAACGTGCTGGAGGACGACGAGGTCCGCCAGGCGATCAAGGACTACTCGAACTGGCCGACGATTCCGCAGCTCTACATCGGCGGCGAGTTCGTCGGCGGCTCGGACATCCTGTACGAGATGTACCAGTCGGGCGAACTGCAAAAACTGATCCCCAGCGACGCCGCCTGACGAGAGCCTCGGCTCGATGTTCGCCTCTCGATGACGTCCGCGTGAGGATCCGCGCTTGAAGCTCCCCGTTCGACGCCCTCCGCGATGATCTCCGTGGACGAGGCTCGCCCTGCCGCGCCGCCGCCGATCGGCGCTCTGCTGTTCGACATCGGCGAAGTCGTCATACGGATCGACTGGACGCGCGCGTTCGCGAGCTGGGCGCAGGCCAGCGGCATGCCGCCCGAACGGCTGGCGGCGCGCTTCGCGCCGGACGGCGCTTATCGCGCGTTCGAACGCGGCGAGATCACCGCCCCCGAGTACTACGCCGCGCTGCGCCGTCAACTGGGCATCGACGTCGGCGACGACGCGATGCAGGCCGGCTGGAACGCGATCTTCGCGGGCCTGCAGGCACCGGTGATCGACACGATCCGCCGGTGGCGCGAGCGCGTCCCGGTGTTCGCGTTCAGCAACACCAACCGCGTGCATCGGCAGTGCCTGATGCGCCTGTATGCCGACGAGATGGCGCTGTTCACGCACTTCTTCGACTCGTCGGAGATCGGCGCGCGCAAGCCGGAAGCCGCCGCGTTCGAGACCGTGATCGCATCGATCGGCCAGCCCGCGCAGCGGATCCTGTTCTTCGACGACCTGGCGGACAACGTCGCCGGAGCGCGGGCGGCCGGGCTGCAGGCCGTGAGGGTGACGCGCGTCGAGGACGTGACGGAGGCGTTGGCCGGCATCGATTAGTCGCCAGGCGCGCATGCCGCCGGCAGCCCGCATGATTCCGTAGCCCCCTCATAACCACTATAACCACCATAACCACGATAACCGAGGAGACCCATGGCCCAATCCCCGTTCCAGCCCCTTCATGCCGCGATGCAGTCGCAGGTCGACAGGGGCTTCCTGTCCGGCGTGTCCACCGTACTGATGCGCGGGCGCGAGGTCGTGGATCGCTTCATCTGCGGTCAGGCCGACATCGAAGCCGGCGTGCCGCTGCGCGAAGACCACCTGTTCCGCATCTTCTCCAACACCAAGCTGCTGACCTCGTGCGCGGTGCTGCTGCTGATGGAGGACGGCAAGCTGACCATGGCGGATCCGATCGAACGCTACATCCCCGAGCTCGGCAACCGCCAGGTGCTGCGCCCGGGCGCCACGAGCATCGACGACGTGGAGCCCGCGCGGCGCTCGATCACCGTCGAGCACCTGATGACCCATACCTCGGGCTTGTCGTACGGCATCTTCGATCCGGGCACGGTACTGTTCAAGGCCTACACCGAGGCTGCCGTGCACAACCCGCTGCAGTCGAACGCGCAGTTGGTGCCGACCCTGGCCAAGCTGCCGCTGGCCTTCCATCCCGGCGAGCAGTGGGAATACTCGATGGCCACCGACGTGCTGGGCCGGCTGGTCGAGGTCGTGTCCGGCCTGAGCCTCGGCGAGTTCTTCCAGCAGCGGATCTGCGGCCCGCTGGGCATGGTGGACACCGATTTCTGGGTGCCCGAGGCCAAACGCGACCGGCTCACCGCGCTGTATGCCGGCGTGGACCTGATGGACCCGACCAAGCCCGGCCTCGTCCGGATGGACAATGCGCCGTTCCCGGGCGCCTACACGAGTCCCACGCTGCGCCAGTCGGGCGGCGGCGGACTGGTGTCGTCGCTGGATGACACCGTGCGCCTCGTGCAGTCGCTGATGCCGGGCGACGGTCCCAGGCTGCTGCGACCGGAAACAGTGGCATTGATGGGCCGCAACCACATCGCGCCGGGCCTGTGCGTGAAGTTCCCGAACATGCCGGTCAACCCCGGTCTGGTATTCGGCCTGGGCTCCTCGGTGCTGGCCAAGCCCAGCTCGATCAGCCCGCCGAACGCCACCGACGAGGTGAGCTGGGGCGGCATCGCGGGCACGCTGTGGTGGTTCAACCCGCGCCTGAACATCGCCGGCGTGCTGATGACGCAGCGCTACTTCGGCTTCGGCAACCCTTATTGCTTCGAGTACAAGCGGCTGGCGTACCAGGGACTCGGGCACTGAGAACGCGCGATGATCGTTCGCGACAGGCCGACGATCTGGCAGATCTTCTTCGTGCTGCGCGGCTCGATCGTGCTGCGCATCCTGCCGCTGATGGCCGGCGTCGCCGCGCTGTCGCTGCTTCTCGTCGTGCTGCATCGGACCGGCGTCATCCACCTGACCGGCATCCAGCCGCTGGCGCTGTCGGTCATCGGCGCGGCGCTGGCGATCTTCGCGGCGTTCCGCAACGCGTCGGCCTATGACCGCTGGTGGGAGGCGCGCAGGCTGGTGGGGCAGATCGTCATCGAGGCGCGCAGCCTGTCCCGCCAGATCGTGTACATCGTGCCGCAGCCGGGAGACGACACCGCGCGCCGCCTCGCGCTGCGCTGCGTCGCATTCGTCTACGTGGTGGGCGACTTCCTGCGCGACCGTCCGATCGGCGACGGTGCGACGCGCTACTTGCGCACCGATGAACACGCGGCGCTGCAAGGCAACGGCAATCCGCCCAATCGATTGCTGGGCTGCTTCAGCACCGACATCGCCGCGCTGCTCGCCGCCGGCCGGCTATCGACGATCCAGGCGAGCATGCTGGAGGAGCGCGTGCACGGCCTGACGGCCGGGTTCACGGGCGCCGAGCGCATCAAGGTGACGCCGATGCCCTTCGTCTACACGCTGCTCGTGCATCGCACCGCTTACCTCTTCTGCCTGCTGATGCCGTTCGGCCTGGCCGATTCGAGCGGCTACTGGACCCCGCTGCTCGCCGCGATCGTCTCGTACACGTTCTTCGCGCTGGACGCGATCGGCGACGACCTGTCGGTGCCGTTCGGCAACAACGCGAACTGCCTGCCGCTCGACGCGTTGGCACGCAACGTCGAGATCAACGTGCTGCAGGACCTGGGCGAGCAGGACGTGCCCGAACCGCTGCGCCCGAACGACTACCTGCTGACGTGATGAGTCGTCGGCAGGCGAAGCCGATTCCGCTGCTTCGCGTCCCGGAACTCGGCGTATCCCGGCGTATCCCGGCGTATGAGAGGCCGAGGCACTGAAAAGCCCGATGCCGGTACACTCGATGCACGGAGCCGCATGGCCCACCCCTCACTAGCGCAGGAGCGACGCATGACCGATTCCGCCGACTACACCCCGCCCGCCGTCTGGACCTGGAAGCAGGGCGGCGGCGGCCGGTTCGCGAACATCAACCGGCCGATCGCCGGCCCCACGCACGACAAGGAGCTGCCGGTCGGGCGCCATCCGCTGCAACTGTATTCGCTGGGCACGCCGAACGGCATCAAGGTCACCGTGATGCTGGAAGAGCTGCTGGCCTTGGGCCATGCGGGCGCCGAGTACGACGCGTGGCTGATTCCGATCAACGAAGGTGCCCAGTTCGGCAGCGGATTCGTCGCCATCAACCCGAACTCCAAGATCCCCGCCCTGCTCGACCGCAGCGGGCCCACGCCCGTGCGGGTCTTCGAATCGGGGGCGATCCTGATGTACCTGGCCGAGAAGTTCGGCGCCTTTCTGCCCACCGAACCCGGCAAGCGGGCCGAGTGCCTGTCCTGGCTGTTCTGGCAGATGGGCAGCGCACCGTTTCTCGGCGGCGGCTTCGGCCACTTCTACGCGTACGCGCCGATCAAGATCGAATACGCGATCGATCGCTATGCGATGGAAGCCAAGCGCCAGCTCGACGTGCTCGACCGGCGCCTGGCCGAGAGCCCGTGGCTGGCCGGCGATGAATACACGATCGCAGACATCGCGGTCTGGCCCTGGTATGGCGCGATGGTCAAGGGACAGATCTACGAAGCCGGCGAGTTCCTGCAGGTGCACGAATACGAGCACGTGATCCGCTGGGCGGACCAGATCGCCGCGCGACCGGCCGTCCGGCGCGGCCGCATCGTCAACCGCACGTCGGGCGCGCTCGCGAACCAGTTGCGTGAACGCCATGACGCCAGCGACTTCGACACGAAGACGCAGGACAAGCTCGAAGCATCGTCCTGATTGCCCGCCCCATCGAAACGGAGACCTTCCCCATGATCACGTTCTATGACTGCCGCACCGCGCCGAGCCCCCGCCGCACCCGCATCCTGCTGGCCGAAAAAGGGATCGCCCACGAGACCGTGCAGGTGGACCTGCGCAACGGCGAGCAGTTCAGCGACGCTTATCGGCGCGTGAACCCGCATTGCACGGTGCCCGCGTTGCGGGTCGACGACGGGCTGATCCTGACCGACAACGCGGCGATCACCGCCTATCTGGAGGCGCGCTTTCCGAACCCGCCCCTGCTCGGCGAAACGCCCGAGGAAAAGGCCGAGATCGCGAGCTGGAATTGGCGAATCGAGTTCGAAGGCCTGATGGCCATCGCCGAGGCGCTGCGCAACAGCGTGCCCGCGATGGCCAACCGGGCGCTGCCCGGCCCGGTCGACTACCCGCAGATCCCCGAGCTCGCCCGACGCGGCCTCGCCCGGATAACGCAGTTCTTCGTGACGCTGAACGATCGCCTGGCCGGCCGCGACTTCATCGCGACCGATCGGTTCAGCATCGCCGACATCACCGCGGTCGTGGCGGTCGACTTCGCGCGCGTGGTGAAGGTGGCGCCGGGGGAACAGCATCCGGATTTGCTGCGGTGGCGGGAAGCGATGGGGCAAAGGGCGTCGATGGGGCTTTGATTTCAACGCTTCTCATTTCAACGCTTCTGATACGCCGCCACGAACGCATCGTGCAGCACGGCGTCCGCGCCCACTCCCGATTCTCCCGAAATGTTCGAGTTGATGAAGAGCGCGCCGTAGACGCCCGGCCCCATCAGCGCCACCGATGTGCTGACGGAGCCCTTTCCGGTGCCCCAGCCGCCGTTCTTCTCGACCCAGCGCAGCCCGTTTCCGTCTCGGGTCACATCCCAGCCCAGCGACGCCGCTTCCATGTCCGCCAACTGCGTGTGGGTCAGGATGCGCTCGTCATCGCGGTTCAGGCTGTGCAGCACCTTGCCGACATCCTCGATCGACAGATACCAGCCGGCGGCACCGACCCCGAGCGTGCCGTCTCCCCATTCCTCGCCGGACGACGAACCCGGGAAGACATACGAATAGGCTTGATCACTGGCCGGAGAAGGCGGCTTGGCTTGCACGCCGATCGCGCCGACCGGCTCGAACACGTGTTGCTGCGCCAGGCGCACGAACGCGTCCGCCAGTTTCGACGCGCGTTGTGCCGAGTTGTCCCTGACGCCGTCGATCCACGGCAGCAGGATGCGGAAGATCGCGAAGTTGTAGTTGCTGTAGCACGGCGACTTGTCGTTCGCGTTGATCGCGTCGGGCGGATCGACCATCGCCGCTCCCTGGCACGCGGTGTTCTTCGACGTGTCCACCCGCTGCGTGAAGAACGCCTTGACCTTGTCGTACTCCTGGCTCACGTTACCGTAGTCCTTGATGCCGCTGCGATGCGACAGCAGCTCGCGAAACGTGATCGCGGCCACCACCGGATCGAGATTCCAGTCCGGGGGTAAGTGGCTGCCAATGGGGTCGCCCAGGCTGACCTTGTTCTTCGCCAGCACCTTGATCGCCACCAGCGCCGTGACGAATTTCGAGACGCTGGCCACCGTCGTCTTGGTAAACGGCGCGAAGAAGCGCGAGCCGCCATCCACCGAGGTGCGCGCCTGGCCACGGCTCAAGTAGGTCGGGTGCGCGCCGCCCAGCGAGCACGCATAGCCGACCACCTTCCCGTCCAGACGTCTGGTGATCTGCCGGTACATCTCGACGATCGACACGCAACCCGCTTGATCGCAGACCTTCTCGTTCTTGTTGCCGTCGCTGAGGATCGACCAACCCGAGCCGTCGCCATCGAACGCGATATGGCGCACCTGCCCGTGAACGCCGGCCAGGAATCCCATCATCATGTGCGCTTCATCGGGAATCCCACGGTTGAAATAGCCGCCCTTGTCGTTGATCACGCTCCATCGGTTGCCGCCTGGCTTCGGAAACGCCACCCGCACGATCCTGGCGCCGTTCTTCGAAAGCTCGGCCATCTTCGTGTGGCATTCATCGGGAATGTTGCGGTTCAAGTAGCCGCCATGGCTGTTCACGATGCTCCAGCGATTGCCACCCTCCGGCGGAAACGCCACCCAGACGATGCGCGCGCCATTCTTGGACAGCTCCGCCATCTTCTGATGGCACTCATCGGGAATATTGCGGTTCAGGTAGCCGCCATGGCTGTTCACGATGCTCCAGCGGTTGCCGCCCTCCGGCGGAAACGCCACGCACACGATGCGCGCACCATTCTTGGACAGCTCCGCCATCTTCTGATGACATTCGTCCGGTATGTTCCGGTTGAAGTAGCCGCCGTTTTTTCCAACGATGCTCCACCGGTTGGCACCGGGCGCGAACGCAACGCATACCGGCTCATTTCCAGCAGCGATGAACTCGCCGATCTTCTGATGACATTCATCAGGAATATTGCGATTGAAATAGGCACTGACCATTTTCGAACTCCTCCAATTCAAGTGCGCCTCGGAAGACATGGAGCGACCGAGCGGACATCGACGACGGTACGCTCCGATCTACGTCGACGTCATCGTTCAATTTGAGGATCCATTAGGGGCGCCCGGCTAGGGACACCCTGCGGGGTCATGCGGTTCACCCAACGGGTGTCGAAGCGCCCGAAGGCCAGCCTAAGGGCCTCTCATCGCAAACATCCAAACCGCGACGCTTATCGACAACCATATCCTTTCGAACATCACCCGTTCGAACATCACCCATTCTGTTGTCGACTTTCGAATAGTTGACATCGCAAGTCGGAAGACTAGATTTGACTCGCTAACCCATTTCCAGAATCCCTAAGCAAGTTTCGATCACATTCGAATCCGGGTCATCAAGGCGCTATCTGCGATCCAGCCGCTGCAGCCACTCGTGCCGGCAGCTGGATCTTCTGCGCTAATCGCGGCTCTGGTCGACGCTTGCACGGAGGAGATACCATGACGTGCCGCAAGAACCAGGCCACCCTGACGACGACCGAGAGGCAGGCCTTCGTCGCCGCCGTCATCGCCCTCAAGCACGCACCGAGCAAAGCGGGCGAAGCGAACCGCTACGACGATTTCGTGCGTGAACATGTCGACTCGATGAATGCGGGCGCCGGCTGGGCCCATGGGGGCCCGGCTTTCGGCCCCTGGCACCGCGAGTACCTGCGGCGCTTCGAGCTCGAGTTGCAGAAGATCGATCCCAACGTCACGCTGCCCTATTGGGACTGGACGATCGACAACTCGCCGGACCCGAACCAGCCCGGCAGCCCGTGGACCGATGATTTCATGGGCGGCAACGGCGATGCGAGCGGTGTCGTCACCACCGGCCGCTTCCGGCATGCGGCGGGCGACTGGGTGCTGAACATCAACACCGCCGGCAATGGCCCCGAGCTGCGGCGCGGTTTCACCGGCCGAGCGTCGACCTTGCCGACACCGTCGGAAGTTTCCAACTGCCTGCTCGAAACGCCGTACGACTCCCCCGGCTGGAACCAGAGCGTCACGCCCAGCTTCCGCGACCGCCTCGAAGGCTGGCACGGGCTTGGTTCGATCCACAATCGCGTGCATCTGTGGGTGGGCGGCAGCATGCTGCCGGCGAGTTCGCCCAACGACCCGATCTTCTGGCTGCATCACTGCAACGTGGACAGGCTCTGGGCGCTCTGGCAGCGCGACCATCCCGGCGGCGCGAACTATCGACCGCGCGGCCTGGCGGGCGAGACCGGGCCGAGCGGCCACAACCTGAACGATTCGATGCAGCCCTGGGGCGGAGCGACCACGGTGGCCAGCACGCTCGACCATCGCGACATGGGCTACTGGTACGACACCGACCCGCCCGACATCACGCTGGCGACGCCGTCGCTGGCGTTCAAGGACGTTCCGCAGGGCATGGGCGGCGCCGGCCGCACCACTTATCGCGCGGTGGTGTTCGAGGTTCGCTCGTGCATGCCGAGCGCATTCGAGATCGTCGCCGGGCCGAGCGGGGGGTTTTCGACCACCGCGCTCGGGACCAGCGTCAACGTTCCGTCGAACCCCGGCAACGGGCCCGCTTATGGCCGGCTCTGGATCGCTTATACCTCGACCAATCCGGGTGACGTCGCCAACAGAAGCGTCACCGTCGCACAGACCGGCACGACCAATCAGTGGGTGATCCCGATCACCGCCAATACGATCGCCAGGCCGAAGTCGGCGGCCGTTTTCGCGCTCGACCGCTCGGGCTCGATGTCGGGCAATGCCGGCGATGGCACCACCAAGGCGGACAAGCTCAAGGAATCGCTCGGTGTCTTCGTCGACACCATGCTCGAGGGCGACGGCATCGGCATCGTCAGCTATGACGATGTCGTCGACCGCCTGAGCGACGTGCTCGATGCCGGGCCGCAACCACCGGCGCCCGGCTCGGGCCGCGAGAAGGCCGCCTCGATCATCGCCGGCAACGCCCTCGACCCGCGCGGCAATACCGCCATCGGCTCGGCCTTGATCGAGGCTCAGTCGGTGATCGACGATGCCCTCGCCGTCGCGGCACCTCCTTATGACAAGACCGCCATCATCGTTCTGACCGACGGCATGGAGAACGTGCCGCCGATGATCGGCTCGGTCCTCGGCTCGATATCCTCGCCGACCTACGCGGTCGGCCTGGGGCTATCGAACCAGATCAGCGTCGCGGCGCTCGATGCGCTCGCCCAGGCCACCGGCAAGTATCTGCTGATCACCGGCGCCCTCACCGCCGATCAGCGCTTTCGCCTGAGCAAATACTTCCTGCAGATCCTGGCGGGCGTGAGCGGCGCCGACATCATCGTCGACCCGACCGGCGACCTGCAGTTCGGGCCCACGGTGCGCATCCCCTTCGACGTCGCCGAGGCCGACTATGGCATCGATGCCATCCTCGTCAGCCCGCTCGCGCAGGTCGTCGACTTCCGCCTGGAGTCGCCGGATGGCACGCTCATCGATTCGGGCAAGGTGGGGGGAAACGGCTGGTGGGTGGTTCGGCGCGATGTCGCCTACTACCGGCTGCCGCTACCGTTCGGCAAGCCTGGCAGCGGCATTCACGGCGGGCGCTGGCATGCGCTACTGACGCTCGACAAGGGCCTGGTGGAAAAGGCACTGCGCGACGACAAGCGACGCGAGGAGCTGCTGCGCGAACTGCGCTCGGGCACCGTGCCGTACAGCTTCGTCGCCAACGCCTATTCGATGTTGAACTTCGAGGCGCACGGCGAGCCGGCGTCCGTCTCTCCCGGTAAATCGGCGACCGTCACGGCGGCCCTGACCGAATATGGCGTGCCGGTCGCCGGACGGGCCAAGGTCTGGGTCGAGGTCAGCGCCCCGAATGGCGCGGCCAGCGTCGTGTCGCTGACCGAAACCGGGCCCGGCGTGTTCGCCGCGGAGATTCCCACCCATCTTCCGGGCCTCTACGCACTGCGTTGCCGGGCTCGCGGCCGGACCTTCTACGGCCTGCCATTCAGCCGCGAAGTGACGCTTAGTCTGTGCGCGATCGGCGAAAGGGGTAAGCCCGTTCCCGATGACCTGTCAGGCAAGGAAGCGCGAGCGCAGCCATCCGGACTCGACAACGGACTGCTCGATCTGCTCGAATGCCTGATCGGGCACGTCAAGGGCGATCTCTTCGGCATCCCGCCCGAGCAGATCAAGGAGTGCCTCGCCAAGGTCCGCGGCCAGCGCCTCCCGGTCGCCCTGAGCGAGCGGGCTGCGAGGCCGGGAGCAGCCTTCATGGCTGCCAGAACCACTGCACCGGCACCCACCATCGTCGACCTGATCGAAGCCGCTCCCGTGCCGCCCCCGCCGCCCGACCACGATCATCGTGAGCCGATGTTCGGCCTCAGCCCCGAGGACAAGGCGATCGGCGAGGAGCAGCGGGCGCACACCGTCGCCGACGAGATGAAGGCGGTGCAGGCTGCTGCCCAGCGCAAAGCCCGGCGCGGCCGCCGGCCCGACACGTCTCACCCACACGGAGACGAGCAATGAACGAACATCATCCGACACCGGTCACGCCTCCCGTACCGGTCCCGCTTCCCACGCCGACCACGCCGCCTCGGGCGAACGAACTCTCTTATCAGATGTCCGGCGATTTCCTGGAAGTCTGCGATTGCTTCACGGTATGCCCGTGCTGGATCAAGCTTGCGCCGAGCGAAGGCAAGTGCACCGGGGTGTTCGCGTGGTCGATCGACCAGGGCAGGATCGACGGCACCGACGTTTCCGATCGCTGCGTCGTCAGCGTCTCGACGCACGAGGGCGCACCGGAGGGCGCGCATCAGCGCGTCATGCTCTTCATCGACGAAGGCGCGAGTGACCGGCAGGTCGCGATCCTTTCGGCCACTTTCGCGGGGCTGTCGGGCGGCCCGCTTGCCGGGCTCGCCCCGATGCTCGGCGAACTCATCGCCGTTCGGCGCGCCGCCATCGATATTTCGTTCTCGGGCCGCCGGGCGTCGCTGACGGTCGGCCGGATCATTGCGGCGCAGTCCGCGTCGCTGCTCGGCGCAAACGGTCAAGCCACGGTCCTGTCACATGCCCGCCTGTCGACCGTGCTCGGCGAGCAGGCCGAGGTCGGCATCAGCCAACGCTTCAAGGTCAGCCTGCCCACGCACGGCATGGATTGCGACCTCAAGGGCCGCAGCGCCATGCGCGGGTCGTTCCACTATGCCAACGAGCCGGCGGGCCGCAGATGACCACCCGCCGGCTCGCCCTGCCGATCGGGATCGCCGCCCTGGCCGGCGCGTGCCTGCTCGGCCTGCAACTCGGCCAGTCCGCGGGGTGGGTCCAGCACGGTGCCCGCCCGCCATGGCTGCCGGTCTTGCGCTGGGGAGCGCTGTTCGTCCTCAGTTGGACCCTGATGACCGGGGTGATGATGGTGCCCACCGCCCTGCCCTTTCTGCGAGCGGCGGAGCGCCTCGCCGGCGGAATCGCGATTGTCGGCACCGGCGTCGGCTTCACCCTCGCCTGGGCCCTGGTGGGCATGGCGATATGGTCGGCGCTCTGGCTGAGCGCGCCGCTGACCGTCGCAGCGTGGCCGGGCCAGATGGAATTGATCGCCGGCATCATGCTGCTGCTGGCGGCGCTCTACCAGCTCAGCCCGCTTGCAAAAACCTGCCAGCAGGCCTGCGCCCAGCCGTTCGGGATCCTGGCCCGGCACTGGCACGGACGCTCCACGCTTATCGAGAGCCTGACCGCCGGCCTCGACTACGGCATGCGCTGCGTCGGCTGCTGCGTGCCGATGATCATCCTGATGCTGCTGGTCGGCATGTCCGACGTCCTGTGGATCCTGGCCTTGACCGCTGTGATGAGCGTCCTGAAGCACCCGAAGCATGGTGCCCGGCTGCGCCTGCCGATCGCCGCGCTCCTCGCCAGCGGCGGGATCGCCATCGCGACGGGGATCTGGCGGCTCCCGCTGCATCCGTTGCGGGTTCTGTGCGCGGTTTGACAGCAGCAGCCCGCATCGGAGGCGATAGGTCAAGGGCTTGGAACGCTGGTGGTGGCTGCTGCGGTAAGCCGTATCGCGATAAGGTGGATGATGTCGGCTACATCACAGGTGCCGTACGTTATCTGCAACAGAAATATGCCGTTGCGCCGGAGCGCACATTTGGCGTAGGCCACTCCAACGGTGCGATCATGATGCAGACGATGTCTTGCTTGACCGACTTGTTCACGGAGGTTGCCACGCTGGCGGGCACGCTGATGGTCGAGACGCCCTCCTGCCCAGCAGCGCGAAACCATACGATTTACAACTACCACGGCGCGTTGGACGAAAACCTGCCGATTACCGGCGGCTCCGGTACCAAGGGCGTGACCAACATCCATTTCACCTCACAGGCACGAGCCAAAGCGCTTTTCGATGGGCTCACGATAGGAGAACGATTGGCGCGCGATCTCCGCTTGGGTTCTGGAACCGACCCGAATCGTTAGCGAGAACAAGCGGGAACTCGCCGATGGCCGAACGAATGGACGACCGCCTGAGCCGGCTCACCCAGGCCAATGCCCGCGAAATCCTGGCAGCGTTCAAACTCGACCGCCCAAGCCGTTTCACGCTCATCGCGGAACGGTTGGCGCGCATGCCGGCGCGACGGCTTTCCCGCAAGATGCTGCGCTTCGACGATCTCGTCGGGCGATACGGGCTCGCGGCTGGCGGACGCTACATCCTGGACGAGTTCACCGGCAGCATCCGGATCGAAGGCCAGCCGCACGTTCCGCCCTCCGGGCCGATGCTCGCGGTCGCCAATCACCCGGGCGTCGTCGATGCGATGGCGATCTGGGTCGCGCTCGAACGCCGGCCCGATCTGAAGATCATCGCGGCCGACCGCGATATCCTGCGGCTCATTCCGAACGTCCGCAGCCGGCTTCTGCTCGTCGGCGAACGGACCGGCGGTCGAACGGCATTGCTGCGCGAAGCGGCGGATCATCTGCGACGAGGCGGTGCGTTGCTGAACTTCCCTGCGGGGACCATCGAACCAGACCCTGCGCTGCGGCCCGCGGCTGCACCCGCCAAGTGGACGAGGAGTGCCGATCTGCTTCTGCGGCTGGCACCGGGGACCGTCGTATTGCCGGTCGCCGTGGGCGGGGTGATCGCCAGGCGGGCTTACGAGCACTGGATCGCCAAGCGCTTTGCCGACCCGAAGGAACGCGAGTGGGCGGCCGCCACCCTCCAGGTGCTTTGCCGGAGCTTGCGCGACACGCATACCCGCGTGCTGATCGGCGAGCCGATCGCACCGGGACGGCAGGATCGACAGGCGGCGACGCAAGCGGCGATGGCGTCGTTGCTGACGCGTGTCGCTGGCTCGAAGACGCGAGAACGCTGATGGAACAGGACGATGCCGTCTCGTTGTGGATCGTGGCGCCGGGACGGGCCGAGCTGCGCCACGAGCGGCTGCGCGCGCCGGCCGCGGGCGAAGTGGTCGTTCAGGCCCGCTACGGCGGCGTGAGCCGCGGGACGGAAGCCCTGGTGTTCAACGGCCGCGTGCCGCGATCGGAATGGGCGCGCATGCGAGCGCCGTTCCAGCGCGGCGATTTTCCGGGGCCGGTGCAGTACGGCTATCTGAGCGTGGGCCGTGTCATCGGCGGCGAGCCCGGGTTGTATGGCCGGGATGTCTTCTGCCTGTATCCGCACCAGAGCCGCTACGTCGTGCCGGCCTGCGCCGTGGCGCCGCTGCCGGCGGGGCTGCCGCCCGCGCGGGCGATATTGGCGGCGAACCTTGAAACGGCGATCAACGCCACGTGGGATGCCGGCCTCTCGGTCGGCGACCGCGTCAGCGTCGTCGGCGGTGGTTGCGTCGGCTTGCTGGTCGCCTGGCTGGCGTCGCGCATGCCGGGTTGTGACGTCGAACTGGTCGACATCCATCCGGCTCGCGCCGCGGTGGCGGCGGCGCTCGGCGTGCCGTTCGCGGCGCCGGCCCGCGCACGGGGCGGCGCCGACGTCGTGTTTCATGCCAGCGCCAGCGAAGCCGGGCTTGCCCGCGCGCTCGAACTGGCGGCCTACGAAGCGATGGTCGTCGAGCTGAGCTGGTACGGCGAAGGCCGGGTACCGGTGGCGCTCGGCGCCGCGTTTCATTCGCAGCGGCTGCGCCTGGTGTCATCGCAGGTCGGCCAGTTGCCCGCCGCACACCGCAGCCGCTGGGATCACACGCGCCGCCTGGCGCTGGCGCTGCAACTGCTGGCCGCGGCCCCCGAACTCGACGCGCTGATCAACAGCGAAGGGCCGTTCACAGCGTTGCCGGAGCGGCTCGCGGAACTCGCGAACGATCCGGGTGACGTCATCCTGCATCGCATCGTCTATGGATAAGGATCGGACCGCATGTTCACGCTGAGCGTCCGCGATCATCTGATGATCGCCCACAGTTTTCGCGGCGCCGTCTTTGGCTCCGCGCAACGCCTGCACGGCGCGACCTACGTCATCGACGTCGAGTTCCGGCGCGCCGCGCTCGATCCGGACGGCCTGGTGGTCGACATCGGGCTGGCAGGCACGGCGCTGAAGGCGATGCTCGGCGAACTGAACTACCGCAATCTCGATGAGGAGCCCGCGTTCGCCGGCCGCAACACGACCACCGAGTTCCTGGCGCAGGCGCTGCATGCGCGGATGAGCCAGCGCATCCGGGCCGGCCAGCTCGGGCCGCACGCATCGGAACTCGCTTCGCTGCGTGTCGTGCTGCACGAATCGCATATCGCGTGGGCGGCCTATGAAGCGCCGCTGGCCGCCGGCTGACCGACCGTGCCGGCACCGCCCTCGACGCTGCACCTGTTCGTGCCGGGCTCGCTGGCGACGCCCACCGGCGGCTACGTGTATGACCGGCACATCATCGCGGGTCTGCGCACGCTGGGCTGGCGGGTGGACGTACAGCAACTCGACGACGGATTTCCATTTCCGTCGGCCGCTGCGCTGGCGGATGCCGACGCACGGCTGGCGGCGCTGCCCGACGATGCGCTGGCGATGATCGATGGATTGGCGTTCGGCGCGATGCCGGACTGCGCGGTGCGGCACGCGACGCGGCTGCGACTGGTCGCGCTCGTCCATCATCCGCTGGCGCTCGAAACCGGCCTGGCGGCGCAGGCAGCCCACGCGCTCGAAACCAGCGAGCGTCGTGCGCTGGGCTGTGCGCGGCGCGTGGTCGTCACGGCGCCGCGGACCGCCGCGACGCTGGCCGGCTGGGGTGTGCCGCCTGAGCGGATCGCTGTCGTCGAGCCCGGCGTCATCGGGTCCGCCGTCGCTAAGCCTCTCGCCGCTGAGCCATCCGTCGCTGAGCCTCTTGTCGCTAATCCCGTCAGCGTCGATCCCCGTGTCGTCGATCCCCGTACCGTCGATCCCGGTTTCGCCGCACTAGCCGAGCATCCGCCAACTGCCACGCCGCGCTTGCTGTGCGTCGCGACGCTGACCGAGCGCAAGGGCCACACGCTGCTGTTCGATGCGCTGGCGGCGCTCGCGGCGCTGCCCTGGTCGCTGCGCTGCATCGGCAGCCGCGACCGCAGCCCGGACACGACCAGATGTCTCGAACAGAAGCTGAAGCAATCCGGTCTCGCTCATCGCATCGTGTTGGCGGGCGACCAGCCGGAAACCGAATTGGCCGCCGCCTATGCGGCGGCCGACCTCTTCGTGCTGCCGACGCTCTACGAGGGGTATGGCATGGTCGTCGCCGAAGCGATCGCGCACGGCCTGCCGGTGATCGCGACCGCGACCGGCGCGATACCGGAACTGGTGCCGGCCGACGCGGGCATCGTCGTCGCGCCTGGTGACGGCCCGGCATTGCGCGCCGCGCTTGCCGCCGTGCTCGGCGACCGGCAGCGCCTGATCCGATTGACCGAAGGTGCGCGCCGCGCCTCGGCCCGCGCACGCCGTTGGGAGCAGGCGGCGCACGAGATGGCTGCTCTGCTCGCGCAGATAGCGGCATGAGCGGCTTTTCCGCCGAATGGCTGGCACTGCGGGAGCCGGCCGACATTCGCGCCCGGTCGAGAGCGGTGACCGGCCTCGCGGCATCACTGACCGCAGCGCGAAGCGGACGCATCATCGACCTGGGCTGCGGCAGCGGTTCGTTGCCGCGCGACTTCGCGCCGCGCCTGCCCTCGCCGCGCGACTGGCTGCTGGTCGACGATGCGCAGGCCCTGCTTGACGAGGCGGCGCGACGCTGTCGCGATCTGCCCGGGGTCGCGACGCTGGCGACGCTGCGCACCGATCTCGCTGCCGACTTGTCCTTCATCGGCGAACGATCGACCGCGCTGGTGACGGCGTCGGCGCTGCTCGACCTGGTCTCGGATGCGTGGCTGGCGCGCCTGGTCGCCGCCTGTGTCACCGCCCGTGCGCCGCTGATGGCGATGCTGAACGTCGACGGCCGGATCGACATCGATCCTCCGCTGCCGGACGATGTGCCGGTCATCACGTGCTTCGGCGCCCATCAGCGCGGCGACAAGGGCTTCGGCCCGGCGCTGGGTCCTACGGCCGCGGCGCGCGCTGTCGAGCGCTTCCGCGCGGCCGGCTACGGCGTGAAGACGGCGCGCAGCGACTGGTCACTCGGCGCCGAGGATGCCGTGCTGATCGGGCACTTGCTCGACGGTTGGATCGCCGCAGCGACCGAGATCGCCCCAGCGGATTCGATCCGGTTCGCTCGCTGGTTGACACTGCGGCGCGAACAGCTCGCGGCCGGCCGGCTGTCGGTACGCGTGGGTCACGAAGACCTGCTGGCCATGCCGCGCCGAGAACAAGTGTGATGCGGCATACGTGGCGCTCAGGCATCGGCGCACGCGCCGAGAAGGCTCGGGGACGGAGCTAGGATCAAAGCACGCGCCGCAGCGTCTCGTCGCCGTCAGCGCCCGGTGCCGGCGCCGCGAGTTCACAGTCATGGAGGATATCGGCCCCCATCCTGAACACCCGCGTCGCCGGTCGCGTGCAGCGGGCCAGGGGCTCGACGCCCGGCAGCCGCAATGCCGGTCGACCGCGTCCGATCAGCAGCGCCGCGACCGCGATGTGCAGCCGATCCAGCAGTCCCGCATCGAGAAACGCGGACACCGTGACGCCGCCGCCTTCGACGAAGATGCGGGCGCAGCCTCGGGCCGACAACTGTGCCAGCAGGTCGGCCAGATCGAAGCGGCCATCGCGCTCGGCCACGACCAGCACCCGTTCACCGGCCTGCCGGCCGGCCGACGGCAGGCAGGCGCGCAGCGTCGGCGCCGCCCCGTCCGAGAACACCCGCAGCGAATCGTCGAGCCGTCCGCGTGGATCGATGATGACCCGCAGCGGGTTGGCGCCCGAGGCCAGACGCGTGGTCAGCCGCGGGTCGTCGGTCGCGGCGGTGCCGGCGCCGATGACGACGGCGTCGCACAGTGCGCGCATGCGGTGCAGATGGCGGATGTTCGCCGGTCCGGTCACGAAGCACGAATCGCCTGCGGCCGTCGCGATGTAGCCGTCCAGGCTCTGGCCGAGGTGGCCGACGACCAAGGGCTGGCGCCGGTGCGCAGCGGCGATCGGCAGATAGAGGTCGACGACCGCGGCGCGGGGATCGTCCGCCGGCAGCAGCGATCGCCAGCCCGCGCACGGCTCCCAACCGAGTTCGGCGCGGCCGTCGGCTGGCCGGGCATCGATGAGCTCACCTTCCTGCCCCAGCCGGACCGTCGCCGGCCGGCCGGCCGCCGCGTAGCGCCCCGCTGCCGCGGCTGCCGCGCGGACCAATGCCCAGCCGCTGTCGCGATCGTCGTGATCGTCAGAACGCATGTACGACCTCACCCCTGTGCCAACTCACGGATCGGGAATCGACCTGCCGAAGCCACGGCACGTCGGCGCGATCATCCCGCTGCCTGCGGCTTTGCCTCCTTGGCATCCGCAACGGAGGGCAGCGCCTCGATCTCACGCAGGGCCGTCCAGGCATTCGACGATTTCGCAGGACTCATTCTTGCGACAGCGTACGATATCCGGTTCGCCATATCGGACCGGCCAGGCATCTGCATGCCAGGTTCCGAATCCGATCAGTAGAAGAGGCAGGAGTTTCTGAGGATCATGATCGATTCAGACCATCCCCGCAGGCGGCACAAACCCGCCGAACTCCCGCTCCAGACAGGCCGCGAACTGGAGCGTCGTCCGGTCTTCGAGGTAGGGGCCGATGATCTGGATGCCGATCGGCAGGCCATCGCTACCGCGGCCAATCGGCATCGCGGTTGCCGGCAAACCGGGCAAGGTGGCCAGGCCCGGCCAGACCAACTGGTCGGCGTAGGGGATGCGCTTGCCATCGACAGCGAGCGTGCGTTCGGCGATGGGGCTGTGATCGTGTGGGAATGCCACCGTGGGATTGACGGGGGTAACCACGACGTCGAATACCCGGAACACTGCTCGCCATTGCTCGGCGATCGCCGCGCGCTGGCGCTCCAGCAGCAACCAGTCGCGGTGGCGTAACGTGAAGCCGCGAAGGCGCGCGGCATTCAGGCTGCGATCATCAGCCGGCAGGACGGCTGCGCGTTCGGTGAGTCCGCGGTAAACCTCAAGTGGCAGATCGCTACCGAAGAACGCGTTGAGCAATTGCATGTAAACGCGCGCCGCCTGGGCAAGATCGGGCAGCATCGCTGCCTCGCGCGCAACGTTGACCCCGCTGGCCGCCAGTCGCTCGGCCAGGGTTTCGATGGCATGGGCGACATCGGCGCTGGTAGGAACTTCCGGATAGACGTCAAGCACCAGCACGCGGAACTGATCGAGACGCTGGTGACGCGCTGGCGGCAGCGCCAGCCGATAGCCGGTCGCAAGTACCTGATCGGGCCCTGCCAGCAACTCGAATGCCGTGCTCAGGTCGGTGCTGTTACGCGCCATAGGCCCAACCACGGCGAGGTCGACGTCGCGATCGATGGCGGGCACGCCCGGCGGCGTATGGCCGCGGATCGGCAGCAAAGCTTGCGTGGGTTTGTGCGCGAACACGCCGCAGAAATTCGCCGGGTTGCGCAGCGAGCCGCCGATGTCGGAGCCGATTTCCAGTGGCACGAAGCCGGCGGCCAACGCAGCCGCCGAGCCGCCGGATGAACCGCCCGGCGAGCGTTCAAGGTTCCAGGGATTGCCGGTTGTGCCGTAGATCTCGTTGTAGCTTTGCCAGTCGCCGAGCACGAGCGGCACATTGGTCTTGCCCAGCACGATGGCGCCGGCGGCCTTGAGTCGTTCGATCAACACCGCATCCCGGTCAGGGCGCCAGTCGCGCCCGGCCGGAATGCCCCAGGTCGTCGGCAGGCCGGCGACGTTGTAGGACTCCTTAGCGGTCACCGGAATGCCGAGCAAGGGCAACGATTCTCCGGCCCCGATTCGCTGGTCCGCGCGACGGGCGGCTTCGCGAGCCCGCTCGAAATCGCGAACCACCACCGCATTAATGGCCGGATCACGCGCCTCGATGCGAGCGATACACGCGTCGATCAATTCGAGCGCGGATAGTTTGCGCTGCGAGAGCAGGCTGCGCAGGGTCGCCACGTCGGCATAAGCCAACTGCGCGCCGGAAGGGGATGGGGAAGTACTCATGACGACTCCGGATCGGGCTGTCGAAGCAACAACCGATGCGAGGCTGGTCAAGCAGGGGCAGCCACGGCACCGGCGAACACAACGGCGGCAGCAATGCCTGTTCCAGTGCTGCAAAGGGCTGACCTCGGAACACCAGCGCCGAAACATAGACATTCGTGTCGAGGACGACGACCGTCACGCCTTGGGCTTTTTCGCCGCGCGTGCCTTGCGAACGGCCTTCACGGCCGGCATCACATCCTGTTCGCGCACTCCCAGCGCCGCCGCCCGAGCGGCCCCGTAGCTCTGCGCCTCGTTCAGGAAATGCGTGCGCTCGTATTGCCGCATCCCTTCGCGCACCAACTCGCTCATCGTGCGGTGCTCGTTCCGGGCCATAGCCCGCCACCGCTCCAGCAGCTCGGGCGGCAGGGTGATCGAGAGGGTTTCGGTCGTGCGCATCCTTGGAAAATATGGATGTTGCTCAGCATTGTCAAGCAAC
>JAKPAM010000118.1 GCA_029779435.1 Pseudomonadota bacterium
TTCCAGGCGTGCGACTTAAACCACTCATCCATCTCTCCGGGACGGCGGATGATAGCAAACTCACCGCCAACGGGGAAACCGGATCTGCTCGACCAGTTGCCGCGTCGACGCGGCCGGCGGCGGCGTCAGCAGCGAACCGACGATGATGACCGCGAACCCGACTGGTACGCCGAACACGCCGGCGGTCACCGGCTGCACGCCCCACCACAAATGCTCCGCCGTCACCGGCGGCAGTCCGACCAGCGAGCGCGGCCACGGCATCGTGATCGCCATGTAGCCCAGCGCGGTCATGAACCCGGCCAGCATGCCGGCCACGGCCCCCACACCGGTCGCCCGCTTCCAGAACACGCCGCAGACCAGCGCCGGAAACAACCCCGAGGCCGCCAGCGAGAACGCGGCCGCCACCAGGTCCAGGATCGCCGCCGGCTTGTTCGACGCGACGAACGCGGCGGTGATCGCGATGATCAGCAGCAGCACCTTCGAGATCAGCACGCGGCGCGCCTCGGACGCGCGGCTGTCCAGCGTCTTGAAGTACAGGTCGTGCGCGAACGCATTGGTGATCGTCAGCAGCAGCCCGTCGGCCGTCGACAGCGCGGCGGCCAGCCCACCGGCGGCGACCAGGCCCGAGATCACGTACGGCAGCCCGGCGATCTCGGGCGTCGCCAGCACGACCATGTCCTCGCCGATGGCGATCTCGGCAAGCTGGACGATGCCGTCGCCGTTGACGTCGGCGACCGATAGCAGGCTCGGATCGACGCGCGTCCAGGTCTGCACCCAGCCGGGCAGGTTCGAATACGCACCGCCGACCAGGTCGTGGTAGATGACGTACTTGACCAGCACCGCCAACGCGGGCGCCGTCACGTACAGCAGCACGATGAAGAACAGCGTCCACGCGACCGATCGGCGGGCCGCCGACACCGACGTGGTCGTGTAGTAGCGCGTCAGCACGTGCGGCAAGCCCGCCGTGCCCAGCATCAGGCAGAAGATCAGCGCCAGGAAATGGCGTCGCCCGGCATCGCGGGTCGCTTCGTCGTCGCCCGGAAACGGCTCGGCGTGCCGCAGCGGCGGACGCGCGCGGGCACCATCGCCGACCTGCTGCCGCCATTGCTCGCGCGCCTGCGCTTCGCTGGACGGGTATCGCGACAACGCTCGCTCGGCATCGTGGATCGCCTGCGCATCCTGCGCGAGACGCGCGTGGGTCAGCGCGTGCTCCAGGGCCGCCTTGCCTTCCTCGTATGCCTTGTGCGGGTCGCTCAAGCGCTCTCGGGCGGCCGCCGCTTCGCGGCGAAAGTGCTCGCGCACCTCGCGTTCGCGCGGATCATTGATCAGCTTCTCCTCGATCTGCGTGATGCGTTCGAGCTGCTTGCCGTAGACGGCCTGCGGTACCGGTACGCCGGTCTGCTGGACGGCCAGCCAGATGACCGGGATCAGGTACGCGATCATCAGGATGATGTACTGCGCGACCTGCGTCCACGTGACGGCCTTCATCCCGCCGAGGAACGAGCACACCAGCACGCCCGCCAGGCCGAGCAGGATGCCCACGGTGAAATCGACGCCCGTCAGCCAGGTCGTGATCAGCCCCACCGCATAGATCTGCGCGACGACATACGTGAACGAGCAGACGATCGTCAGCCCGATGGCCACCATCCGCGCGATCGCGCCGCCATAGCGCGCGCCGATGAAGTCGGGGATCGTGTAGCGGGCGAAGCGGCGCAAGTACGGCGCGATCAGCAGCGCGACCAGCACGTAGCCGCCGGTCCATCCGATGATGAACGCCAGCCCCGCGTAGCCCTGCAGATACAGACCGCCCGCCAGGCCGATGAACGAGGCGGCGGACATCCAGTCGGCCGCGGTCGCCATGCCGTTGAACATCGCCGGGACGCGCCGGCCGGCGACGTAATAGTCGACCGGCTCGTTGGTGCGGCTGACGATGCCGATCACCGCGTAAAGCAGGATCGTCGCGGCCAGGAACACATAGCCGATCGTCTGGCGCGGCATGCCGAGGGTCTCGGCCGCACCCAGCGCCAGGACGAACGCGACGAAGCCGACCGTGTACCACGCATAGATGCGACCCATGCGCCGAGCGATCGCGCGCTCGTTCGCAGGAGGTTCCGGCGCTTCGCTCATGCCGGACCGCGCCCGCCGGCGCGTCCATGGCCGCCGGCGACGTCGTCCCGGCGGTCGTTCTTTCCGCCGTGCTCGCCGCCATCCCGGCCACCATCCACCGGAACGCCGTCACGATCATCATCACTGACACCATGTCGGCGATCGGCGCGCCCCATCCACCACGCGTATGCGCAGACGATCAGCACGTAGAGGATCGGCGCGCCCTGCGCGCTCAGGAAGAAGCTGAACGGCCAGCCGAGGAACGGCAAATTCAGCACGCGCGCATAGTAGACGCCGCCGAATGTCACGACGGCCCATAGCAGCAGCAGCGCGGCCGTGACCCGCAGGTTGCCGCGCCAGTGCGCGGCGGGTCCGAGCCGTTCCGGTCCGTTCAAAGCACCTGCTTCAACTGCTCGAGGATCGCCGGATTCTCCAGCGTGGAGACATCCTGCGTGATGTCCTCGCCGCGGGCGATGACGCGCAGCAGCCGTCGCATGATCTTGCCCGAGCGGGTCTTCGGCAGGTTGTCGCCGAAGCGCACTTCCTTGGGTTTGGCGATCGGCCCGATCTCCTTGCCGACCCAGTCGCGCAATTCCTTGGCGACCTTCGCCGCCGCGGCCGCATCGGTCGGCCGCACGCCCTTGAGCACGACGAACGCCACGATCGCCTCGCCGGTCACATCATCGGGACGGCCGACGACCGCCGCCTCGGCGACCAGCTTGTTGGCCACCAGCGCCGACTCGATCTCCATCGTGCCCATCCGGTGGCCCGAAACGTTCAGCACGTCGTCGATCCGGCCGGTGATCGTGAAGTAGCCGGTCTGCTTGTTGCGCACCGCGCCGTCGCCCGCCAGGTAGAAGCCGTGCAGCTCGGGCGGAAAGTAGCTCTGCTTGAAACGATTGGGATCGTTCCAGATCGTGCGGATCATCGCCGGCCAGGGCTTGCGGATGACGAGGATCCCGCCCTGCCCGTTCGGCATCTCGCCGCCGGTCTCGTCGACCACCGCGACGTCGACGCCCGGGAACGGCAGCGTGCACGAACCCGGTACGAGCGGCGTAGCCCCCGGCAGCGGCGTGACGACGTGGGCGCCGGTCTCGGTCTGCCAGAACGTATCGACGATCGGGCAGCGGCCGCCGCCGACGTTCGTGTGGTACCACATCCAGGCTTCGGGGTTGATCGGCTCGCCGACCGAACCCAGCAGCCGCAGGCTCGACAGGTCGAACTGCGTCGGATGCGTCGCGCGGTCCGATTCGCAGGCCTTGATCAGCGCGCGGATCGCCGTCGGCGCCGTATAGAAGATCGAGACCTTGTGCCGGGCGATCATCCGCCAGAACCGGCTGCTGTCCGGATACGAAGGCACGCCTTCGAACACCACCTGGGTGGCACCGGCGGCCAGCGGCCCGTACGCGACGTACGAATGGCCGGTGACCCAGCCGATGTCGGCCGTGCACCAGAACACGTCGGTCGGCTTCAGGTCGAACGTCCAGCGCATCGACAGCAGCGCATGCAGCAGGTAACCGCCCGTCGAATGCTGGACACCCTTGGGCTTGCCCGTCGAACCGGACGTGTACAGCACGAACAGCGGGTGCTCGGCCGACACGTATTCGGGCGGGCACTCGCTCGACTGCCCGTCGACCAACTGCGACCACGTGATCTCGCGCCCTTCGACCATCGACACCGCCGCGCCGGTGCGCTGGTACACGATGACCTTGCGCACCGTGTCGCAGCCGCCCATCGCGAACGCCTCGTCGACGGCCGGCTTGAGCGGGATGCTCTTGCCGCCGCGCACCTGCTCGTCGGCGGTGATCACCAGCGAAGCGCCGACGTCGTGGATCCGCTCCTGCAGGCTCTTGGCGGAGAAGCCGCCGAACACGACCGAGTGGATGATGCCCAGCCGCGCGCAGGCCTGCATCGCGACGACGCCCTCGATCGACATCGGCAGATAGATGATCGCGCGATCGCCCTTGCCGTAGCCCAACGACTTCAAGCCATTGGCGAACCGGCACACTCGATCATGCAGCTCGCGATAAGTCACGCTGGTGACCTCGCCGCCGTCGCTCTCGAAGATGATCGCGGTCTTGTTCTCGGTCGGCGTGCCCAGATGGCGGTCCAGGCAATTGGCCGACGCGTTCAGCTCGCCATCGTCGAACCACTTATAGAACGGCGCGTTGCTGTCGTCCAGCGCCCGGGTGAACGGCTTGTGCCATTGCAACTGCTCGCGTGCGTGCCGCGCCCAGAAGCCGACGTGATCCTCGGCGGCCTGCGCGCACAGCGCGTGATACTGGTCCATGCCCGATACGGCCGCCTGGCGGGCGAAGTCCTGGGGGGGCGGGAAGATGCGGTCTTCTACCAACAATGATTCGATGGCGCCTGCCATGGTGTCTCTCCTGTCTGTGAGTCACTCCCGACTGGAGGCGGGAGTTTCCTCGCCGCCAGACGGGGGCGCCATAGGCGCCAGAACTGGTTTTGCCTCGCTTGACCTCGCCCGGACGGACGAGGCTCGCGCTTCGGCCCGTGGTCATCCCTACCCGGCCCGGCACGATCACCGGCCGATCCTCGCGCATCCGCCGGGATAGTGATCGTAACAGTAGGCATGCAGACTTACTCTCAACTTACGCAAGCCACGAGCCCCGCGGGACGATCCGCTAAAATCGCGCGGTTCCGCGCGTGATCCCGCCCGCGAACCCCGCGGCCCATGCCGGGCCGGCGCCGCCACCCCACTCTACCGATCGCATGGCCAAACCAAAAAGCTACGACCCCTCTCGCCCGACGTCCCCGCTGCGTCCGCTGCCGGCGTTGATCTTCGCCAGCCGCTGGCTCCAGCTCCCGTTGTACCTGGGACTGATCATCGCGCAGTGCGTCTATGTCGTGCTGTTCTTCGAAGAGCTGGTCCACCTGGTCACGCTGCTGTGGAGCCCCGACGCGCTGCACCATTCCGCGGAGCGGCTGCACATCGCGGCCGACAACAAGGAAACGGTGGTGATGATCATCGTGCTGTCGCTGATCGACGTCGTGATGATCTCGAACCTGCTGATCATGGTCATCGTCGGCGGCTACGAAACCTTCGTATCGCGGCTGAATCTGGACAACCACCCGGACCAACCCGAATGGCTGTCGCACGTCAACGCCAACGTGCTGAAGGTCAAGCTGGGCACGGCGATCATCGGCATCTCGTCGATCCACCTGCTCAAGACGTTCATCTCGACGACCACCGTGCCGGACAAGTCGCTGCTGTGGCAGACGATCATCCACTGCGTGTTCCTGCTTTCGGCACTGGCGATCGCACTGATCGACCGCGTGATGGTTCATCATTCGGATCTGGAGAACCACGAGGGCGGCGCGCAGTCGGCGCAGGGCCCCGTACACGCGGCACGCCCCCCGGCCGAGCCGCCCCATCATTGACCCTACTTCAGGCTTGTCGTCATCATGACCGTCATTCGACAGGATGATCTGATCCAGTCCATCGCCGATGCGCTGCAGTTCATCAGCTACTACCATCCGGCCGACTACATCCGCCATCTGGCCAAGGCCTACGAGCTGGAGAAGAGCGAGGCCGCGCGCGACGCGATCGCGCAGATCCTGACCAACTCGCGGATGAGCGCCGAAGGCCACCGGCCGATCTGCCAGGACACCGGCATCGTCAACGTGTTCCTGAAGATCGGCATGGACGTGCGCTGGGACGGCGCGACGATGTCGATCGCGCAGATGTGCGACGAGGGCGTGCGCCGCGGCTACCTGCATCCGGACAACGTGCTGCGCGCCTCGGTCGTGGCGGACCCGCAGTTCGCGCGCAAGAACACGCAGGACAACGCGCCGGCCGTCGTGCACATGGAGGTCGTGCCCGGCGACAAGCTCGACGTGACGGTGGCCGCCAAGGGCGGCGGGTCCGAGAACAAGACCAAGTTCGTGATGCTGAACCCGTCCGACTCGCTGATCGACTGGGTGCTCAAGACCGTGCCGACGATGGGCGCCGGCTGGTGCCCGCCCGGCATGCTGGGCATCGGCATCGGCGGCACCGCCGAGAAGGCGATGCTGATGGCCAAGGAATCGCTGATGGAGCCGCTGGACATGGCCGAGCTGCTGGCCCGCGGTCCCAGGGACGCGCTCGAGGAACTGCGCGTCGAGCTGTACCACAGGGTCAACGCGCTGGGCATCGGCGCGCAAGGCCTGGGCGGGTTGACGACGGTGCTCGACGTCAAGATCAGCATGTTCCCGACGCACGCGGCGTCCAAGCCGGTCGCGATGATTCCCAACTGCGCGGCCACGCGCCACGCGCACTTCGTGCTCGACGGCTCCGGCCCGGTGATGCTCGAACCGCCGAAGCTGAGCGACTGGCCCGACGTGAGCTGGACGCCCGACGTCAAGAAATCCAAGCGCGTGAACCTCGACGCGCTGACGCCCGAGGAAGTCGCCTCGTGGACGCCCGGACAGACGCTGCTGCTGTCCGGCAAGATGCTGACCGGCCGCGATGCCGCGCACAAGCGGATCCAGGACATGCTCGCCAAGGGCGAACCGTTGCCGGTGGACTTCCGCAATCGCGTCATCTACTACGTCGGCCCGGTCGATCCGGTGCGCGACGAGGTCGTCGGCCCCGCCGGCCCGACCACGTCCACCCGCATGGACAAGTTCACCGAGATGATGCTCGACAAGACCGGCTTGATCGCGATGATCGGCAAGGCCGAGCGCGGCCCGGCGGCGATCGAGGCGATCCGCAAGCACAAGTCCGCTTACCTGATGGCCGTCGGCGGCGCCGCTTATCTGGTCTCCAAGGCGGTCAAGTCCTCGCGCGTCCTCGGCTTCGCCGACCTGGGCATGGAAGCGATCTACGAGTTCGACGTCGTCGACATGCCGGTGACGGTCGCGGTCAGCTCGGACGGCACGTCGGTCCACGAGACCGGCCCGAAGAAGTGGCAGGCGCTGATCCAGCAGACGCCGGCGATGGCGGTCTGACCGACGATCGGATCGTCCGCCGGACCGTCATCGCGACGATCGAGGCCCCTCGGCCCGGGCCCGGTCGCCGCATCAAAGAACGCTGATACGAACGCGCTTCAGACCGCCTGGGCGGCCCGCTCGCCACGCGCCAGATCGATGCGGGCCAGCGCGACCAGGCCCAGCTCGAAGAACAGCCCGGTCGACAGGATCGCGGTGCGGTGATCGCCGCCCGTCACCCAAGTCACCAGGCCATACGTCAGCGGCCCCACGATCGACGCCAGTCGAACCGCCAGCGCCCACAGCCCATAGAACTCGGCGATGCGCGCCGGCGGCGCCAGCACGGCGACGATCGCGCGGCCGCAGGACTGGCTCGATCCCATGCAGAGCCCCGCGATCGTCGCCGCGATCCAGAACGCCACGGCATCACGGCCCAGCCCCGCGATCAGCACCATGCCGATCCACGCCAGCAGCGTCCATTGCAGCGCGCGGCGGTGGCCGATCCGGTCCTCGACATAGCCGAAGCCGAACGCGCCGGCGGCGGCCGCGATGTTGACGGTGAAGATCAGCGCCATCGTCTGCACCGCCGTGAAATGCATGACCTGATCGGCATAGACGGCAGCCAGCGTGATGACGACCGAGATGCCCGCCTGGTAGCAGACCCCGCACACGAGCAGGCGCCGGAAATCGACGAACCGGCGCGACTCGTGGAAGGCGCGGGCCCACCGTGTCCAGGTGTTCGCCCGCCGACGCGCCGTCGCTTGCGGCGTTGCCGATGCGCTCGGCCCGGACACGCTCGCTCCGGACGCCTGGGTTCCGAATGCGTCCGTTCCCGGCACTTCCCCTCCGACGGTACCGGCCGCGGCGACCGTGGGAGCCCGCGCTGCTGCGCTTCCCCGTTCGCGCAGCAGCGCGAAGGTCGGCACCGACGCGATCGCGAAGACGCCGGCCGTGATCAGCATCGCCACCGGCACGAACGTCGTCGCCGGCCGGCCGGCCGATTGCGCGGACAGCACGTAAGCGAGGCACAGCCCGAGCGTCAACATGCCGCCGAAGTACCCGAATGCCCAGCCCCAGCCCGACACGCGGCCGATCGCGCGCGCACGCGCCAGCTCGGGCAGGAACGCGGCGATCAGCGTCTCGCCCATCGCATAGCAGTAGTTGGACACGACGATCGCCGCCACCGCGATCAGCAGCGTGCCCGGGCCGGTCACCGCGAGCGCGGCCGTGGCCAACACGCAGCCGACCGTGCTCCAGGCCAGCAGGCGGCGCTTGCAGCGGCGGGCATCGGCATAAGCGCCGATCGCCGGCATCGTGAGCATCACGATCAGGTTCGACAGCGACAGCGCCGCTGTCCATGCCAGCGTCGCCCATGACGCGTTGCCGGCGATGACGCCGACGAAATACGCGTTGAAGACCGCCGTCAGGACGACGGTCGTGTAGCCCGAGTTCGCGAAATCATAAGCGGCCCAGCCGAATACCTCGCGGCCGCGAACGCCTTCGTTCAACGCCTGCCGATCGAACAACGACATTCGCCCCCCTTGGCGGCCGCGAGCGCCGCGATCAGAGTGCGGCGATGCCGGCGCGCGCGATCTGCGCGTCTTCGGTCGACTTGACGCCCGACACGCCGACGGCCCCGACCACATGGCCATCGACGACGATCGGCACACCGCCTTCGAGCAGTCCTTCGATATGGGGGGCCGACAGGAACGCCGTGCGTCCGCCATTGATCATGTCTTCGTACGACTTGGTCTCACGGCAGCCGACGGCAGCCGTGTGCGCCTTGGCCGGCGCGATGTGCGCGGAGACCGGCGCCGCCCCATCGAGCCGCTGCAGCCACAACAGATGGCCACCCGCGTCGACGACCGCGATCGTGACGGCCCACTTATTGGCCTTGGCTTCGGCTTCGGCCGCGGCGGCCATGCGTTTGACATCGTCTGCGGTCAGCATCTTGCGCTCGATCATCGAATGGATTCCTTGAAAAAAGCGGGTGAACGAACAGGCGATCTTAGCGCGAACCGGGAACGTGCTGATCCGCTCGCCCGTCGGCCAGCGCTCCCGGCAGGCGCAACTGGTACCACCACAATCCGACCAGCTCGTGCGCCGCCGCCCACACGCGGACCGCGCCCTGCGACGAAGGCAGCCAGGCGAACGACTTGTCGCCCCCCGATGCCCCCGAGAATCCGATCGGCGCCGGCAGCACACGAAAGCCCCGCGCGACGAACAGACGCTCGGAGCGCCGCATATGGATCGCATCGGTGACCAGGATGATCGAATCGATGCCGGCCGCGCGCAGCACCCGCGCCGAATGCGCCGCGTTCTCGGCGGTGTCGAGCGAACTGGACTCGACCCATCGCGGCGTGATGCCGAAGTCCTCGCGCAGCGTCCGCGCCATCACGATCGCCTCGGGTACATGATCGACGACGACCGCGCCGCCAGTGACCAGCACCGGCAGCCCGGTGGCGCGCGCCATCCGTGCGCCGTGCACGGTCCGGTTGAGCGAGCGCGCGAGCAGGAAGTCGGGACCAGGCACCTCGCGCGCGTCATAAGAGGTGCCGCCGCTGAGTATGACGACGGCGCCCGGCGGCCGATCACCGTGCATCGCTTCGGCCAGTTGCTTCGGCTGCAGCCCGACCAGGTCGCCTTCGACATAGCGTGATATCAGATCTGCCACCGCCGTCGTGGACAGCGCTAGTCCTACGGCCACGCCGAGCGCGGCGAGCGCGCGGCCCGCCCTCGGCCATCGGACCATGGCGAGCAGGCCGGCCGCCGCGCAGACCAGCGGCCCGCCCGGCGGCATCACCAGGATATCGACGAGGCGCTTGGCGACGATGGCCGCATCGATCATCGCAATGCGGCGCGAATCTGATCCAGTGCGGTCGGGTCCTCGATCGTCGTCAGGTCACCGGTGTCGCGCCCTTCGCAGGCCGCCTGGATCGACCGCCGCAGCACCTTGCCCGAGCGCGTCTTCGGCAGCGTCGTCACCAAGTGCACGCGGGCGGGCCGCGCGACCGCGCCGAGCTGGCGCTCGACGGTGCGCATCAGTTCGCCCTCGAGGGCCAGCGCCGCGTCAGAACCGGTCACGACGGCCGCATCGCGCGGCACCGCGAACCCGACGGCGACCTGTCCCTTCAGCGAATCGGCCACGCCGACCACCGCGCATTCGGCGATCCCCGCATGGCTGAGCAATGCCTCTTCGATCTCGCGCGTGCCGAGCCGGTGCCCGGCGACGTTGATCACGTCGTCGGTGCGGCCGAGGATGAAGTAGTAGCCGTCGTCGTCGCGAATACCCCAGTCGAACGTCGAATACAGCATCCGCTGCGGGATCGCCGAGAAGTACGTATCGATGAACCGGCGATCGTCGCGCCACACCGTCTGCATGCAGCCGGGCGGCAGCGGCGGCGCGATCGCCAGCACGCCCTTCTGGTTCGCGCCCAGCGGTTCGCCGGTCACCTCGTCGACGATCTGCACGTCATAGCCGTACATCGGCACGCCGGGGCTGCCCGGCTTGGTCACCATCGGCGCGATGCCGTTGGCCAGCGTCAGGATCGGCCAGCCCGATTCGGTCTGCCAGTAGTTGTCGATGACCGGCACGCCCAACCCGTCGCCGATCCATGTGGCCGTGGGTTCATCGAGCGGCTCGCCGGCGAGGAACAGCGTCTCGAGCGACGACGTGTCGTAGCGCGTGAGCCAGGACGGGTCCTGCTTCTTCAGCACGCGGATCGCGGTCGGCGCCGAGAACATCACCGACACGCGATAGCGTTCGACCAGTTGCCACAGGATGCCCGCGTCGGGCCGGACCGGCGTGCCTTCGTACAGGATCGTCGCCATGCCATGGATCAGCGGACCATAGACGATGTACGAGTGCCCGACGACCCAGCCGATATCGCTGGTGCAGAAATACGTGCGTCCCGGCTCGCCGCGGAAGATGTTCTCCATCGACGCCGCCAGCGCGACCGCGTAGCCGCCGACGTCGCGCTGCACGCCCTTGGGCTTGCCGGTGGTGCCCGAGGTGTACAGCACGTAGCTGACTTCGTTCGATTCGAGCCACTGGCAGTCGACCGTCGCGTTCCGGTGCGCGTCGCGCAGCGCGGCGACGTCCACGTCCCGACCCGCGACCGCGTCGAACGGCGCCAATCCGCGATCGACCATCAAGACCTTCTCGGGCTTGTGCGCCGACAGGCGGATCCCCTCGTCGAGCAGGCCCTTGTACGGCACGACCTTGCCGGCGCGCGAACCCGCATCGGCCGACACGATGACCTTCGGCGTCGCATCCTCGATCCGGCTGGCCAGGCTGTGCGACGCGAACCCGCCGAAGACGACCGAATGGATCGCGCCGATCCGCGCGCAGGCCAGCATCGCGAAGACCGCTTCCGGAATCATCGGCATGTACAGCAGCACGCGATCGCCGTGGCCCACGCCCTGCGCCTGCAGGATCGCGGCCATCGTCACCACTTCGCGATGCAGCTCGCCGAACGTCCAGGTCCGCTCCTGGCCGGTCTCGGTCGAAACATAGATCAATGCTGGCGCGTCGGCGCGCGCCGGCAGGTGGCGGTCGACCGCGTTGAAACACAGGTTGGTCCGCCCGCCGACGAACCAGCGCGCGAACGGCGGCGACGAATAGTCGAGCACCTGCTCGAACGGCGTCTGCCAGTGGATGCGCGCTGCCTGCTCGCGCCAGAAACCTTCGCGATCGTCGATCGATCGCTGCCATGCTTCGTGATAGCCCATCGGGTCTCCCATGCGGAGGCCCCGCTGCATCGCTCAGCTCGGACCCACGCGATCGAGTTTCAGCCGGAACTGCGCACTCGGCAGCACGACCGCCAATTCGCCCGCCTCCGGCAGCGCGGGCACGTCCGCCCAACGGCGCGGTTGCTCGAAATCGATTGTACCGGTCGGCTGCGCGGTCTCGAGCGCCATCGAGATCGACACGCGGCGATCGAAGCGGTCCGCGGCCTCGCGCAGATTGCCGGCCAGCCGCAGCAGCGGCCGCAGCGAATCCTCGATCGGGCACGTCAATCCGAGCACACCGCCCCGGTCGTCGCCGTCCGGACGCCAGCGATCGCGCGAGCGCAGATGGGTCTCGAACGCATGACGGATCCGCTCGTTTACGCCAGCGGGCTCCGCCCCGTCGTCGGCCGCCGCGTGAAGACTGCGCGTACGCCAGCGCAGGCGCAACACGCTGGCGATCGGCATGATGACGGGCGCGCCGTGGCGGATCGCGGTATGCCCGGGCAGATGCGCCCCCTCGGCCATGCGCACGTCGAAATGGCCGGGCAGCAGCGCGGCCAGCGTCGGCGCCAAGTCACGGCTGGCTCGAGGCTTGGCGACATATGCGCTGGCACCCGCCCCGACGATCCGCAGCGCCAGCCGGGGATCGTCGTTGCCGCCGAGCGCGACGAACGGCATCTTTTGCAGGCGCGTCGAGCGCGACGCACGCAGCCGGGCGAGAAACGCCTCGCCCGACATCCCCGGCAGCGTCAGGTCGCAGACCACCGCGACGATCGACAGATCGAGCAGAACCCGCTCGAGCGCCTCTTCGGCGGTGCGCACCGCCGGCACGGCCGTGCGCGGCCCCAGGTCGCGCACCAGCACCGCCGCCGTCAGTCGGGAATCGCCGACCACCAACACGGAGACGGATGCAACGGCCGACATATCATTCAGAATCATGCAGATACGTCAAAGTCTTTGACATGATTATCGAATTCTCCTAGGCTTCGGACATGCTCAGGCGACCGCCCTCCACGCTGCCCATCTCCGCCAGCATCCGGAAATTGTGCGCAACCGTTGGCGCGATGGCGAGCCTCGTTTTGTGTACCAATGTCAATGCCGCCGACAGCGATTCGTTCTTCGGATCGAACGCCGTCATGACCGACGTCGCCGGGCCGTCGCTGGTCACGCGGGCGCTGTCCTTCCTCGGCGTGAACTATCGTTTCGGCGGCACCGACCCGAGGACCGGCCTGGACTGCAGCGGACTCGTGCAACTGGTGTTCCGCGATGCGGCCGGGGTGCGGCTCCCGCGCCGCGCCGAGGAAATCAGCCGCTCGGGTGAACGCATCGATTCCGACGCGCTGCAACCCGGTGACCTGGTGTTCTTCAATACGCTACGCCAGGCGTTCTCGCACGTCGGCATCTACATCGGCAACGACCAGTTCGTGCACGCGCCATCCACGGGCGGCCAGGTGCGGGTCGAGAGCCTGAACACGCGCTACTGGCGCACGCGCTTCGATGGCGCGCGCCGGGTCGTCGATCCTGAAACGCCGCTGCGGACCGGCCCGCGCGCCGTGCAGGACCTCGCGTGGCGCCCGTCGGCGCGCGACCCGGCCTGGCGCCCACCCGTGCGCGATCAGAAGGCGTTCGACCAGTTGCTCGAATCGCTGGCCCCGCGTGCGCGCGAGGCCCGTGCGCTGGGCGCCAGGGGCGCGGACATCCAGGCGGGTACCCCGCCCTCGCCATCGACGGCGATGCCGGCACCACCCGCGGTGCCCGCGGCGATGCTGCCGACCAGCCTGTCCTCGCCGGTCAACCCGCCAGGCATCCTCAACTAGGGCCTGTTCACCCGAAGATCGAGCCCACGCCGAGGGATGCCCGGGGCTGTGGCTAGGCGTGGGCGAAGCCGCGTACCCGAGGTACGCAATGCGTCCGCAACGCCGCCACAGCCCCGGGCATCCCTCGGCCCGCAGGGTGAAGCCTCATTCACGTGGGCTCGATCTTTAGGTGAACAGGCCCTAAGCCAAGCGCGCAGGGTTGGCGCCTGTCGTCCAACCGGTACCGAAGGCTCCCGAAGCGCTGAGGGCAACTGCGCGGGCAACGCTTATGCCACCCGCGTTCTCCGCCCTTCGAAACGAACGACAGGCTGGCACCGCGGTCGTCCCGTCACACCAGCCTTGTCCGGATCACGTCCGCCCGATCACTTCTGGGCCGCGATCACCTTGATCTCGACCTTGTACGCCGGCCGGGCCAGCTTGGACTCGACCGTGGCGCGCGGCGGCGTGTGACCGGCCGGTACCCACTTGTCCCACTCGGCGTTCATCGCGGAGAAGTCACCGATATCGGCCAGGAAGATCGTCACCTGCAGCAGTTGCGTCTTGTCGCTGCCGGTCTCGCCCAGCAGCTTGTCGATCGCCGCCAGCACCTGTCGCGTCTGCCCGCCGACGTCCCGGCTCGGATCCTCGGCCACCTGCCCCGACAGATACACCACGCCGTTGTGGACCGCGGCTTCCGACATCCGTGCGCCGACGTGAAAACGTTGAATCGCCATGCGTTAGTCTCCTTGGACTCGATCGTTGATCAGGAATCGTTCGACCGCCGCGATCTGGTCGTCGGCGATCAGTGTCGGCGCGTGCCCGACGCCCTCCACTTCGTACAACTGCGCGCGAGGCCCCCGCTGCGCCATCTGCCGCGCGACCTCGGTCGACAGGATGTCGGATCGCGTGCCGCGCACGACGAGCGCCGGTCCCTTGATCGCGTCCCACAGCGGCCACAGCGGCACCGCCGGGCCGCCCGACTGCGCGGCATGGAAGGCCTGGGCGATCGCCGGATCGTAGTGGTACGTCCACCGGCCATCGCGCTCGACGATGTAGTGCCGCGACAGCACGCGGAACTGCGCGTCGTCGTGCGGGCCGAAGTCGACCATCAATAGCCGCAGCGCGCGCTCGGCCTCGTCGAAACTGGCGAACGTCGGGATGTTTCCGACATAGCCGCCGATCCGCTGCAGCCCCGCCTCGGAGATTTCCGGTCCGATGTCGTTGACCACCAGCCGCCGGATCGGATTGCCCGGCGTCGCCGCGAACACCATGCCGATGATCCCGCCCATCGACGTCCCGATCCAATCGATCGACTCGACACCCAGCCGCGCGACGAGCGTCACCATGTCCGCCACGTAGACCGGCACCGTGTACCAATCGGGTTTGCCAAAGCGGTCCGATGCGCCGCGACCGACCACATCGGGACAGACGACGCGAAATCGCTTGGCCAGGCGCGATGCGACCACGTCGAAATCACGGCCGGTGCGCGTCAGGCCATGCACGCAGACGACCACGTCGGGGTTGTCGGCACGCCCCCATTCCCAATAAGCCATGCGGTGCAGACCGCCCGGATGCGCGCAGGTCACGTACCGCAGTGCCGGCTCTCCGATATCGAGCAACGCAGGGGCGCTGCCCATCACGGCCTTCGGATCCATCGACGAGGTCGTCGTCGCCATCTCCTCTCCTTCCATCGCAGCGGAATGATCGCGAGCCCAGGGCTCGCGGCTTCGACGGATCTTAGCAGGCAGGCGAGTCCGATTGCGCCGCGGGGGCATCGGCGTCCGAATGGTCTGCGTGCCAGTATCGCCGGGCGCGCTCGCGCCAGCGCGTCAACGCGATCGGCTGCTCCGGCAGCAGCCGGATCGTGACCGCGCCGGCAGCATCGGTACGCACGGTCTGCGCGCAGCGGGCGGCGTAGCGCGCGACCACCTCGGGACGCGGATGGCGGAACGGATTGCGATACCCGACCTGGAACACCACGAGCGCCGGATCGACGGCCGCGACGAACTCGGGCGTCGACGAGGTCAGGCTGCCATGATGGGGGGCGATCAGCACGTCGGCCTTCAAGCGCGATGGCCCCGCGTCGGCGAGCAGGGCTTTTTCCTGTCGCGCCTCGATGTCGCCCGGCAGCAGCACGCTGCCGGCGGGCCCGTCGATACGCAGTACGCAGCTACGGGCGTTGTCCTTCACCCGCCGCCCTTCGTGATCGACGTCCGGCCCGGGATGCAGCCATGCGAAGCGCGTCCGGTGCCATTGCCAGCCTTCGCCGCGCCGGCAAGGAACGAAGCGCGGCGACGCATGGACGAGCGGATGCATCGCCGGCAGCGCGCCGTAGACGCGATCGACCGTCATCGCCGCCAGGATCGACGACGCGCCGCCCACGTGATCGTCATCATCATGCGACAGCACCAGCGCGTCGAGCCGGGTAATGCCTCGGGCGCGGAGCCACGGCACGATCACCCTCGCGCCGGCATCCGCGTCCGAGCCCTGCCGAGGCCCGGTGTCGTACAGCAGCCGGAAACCGCGCCCCTCGACCAGCACGGCCATGCCCTGTCCCACGTCGATCGCGGTGAGCGTCCAACCCTCGTCGGCGATCGAGGGCGCGACCGCGACCATCGCGGGCAGCAACGCCAGCGCGAACCAGTGCCGATGCCGGATCGGCCACGGCACGAGCAGCGCGACGCAGGCCGCCAGCGCGAGCAGCAGCGTCGGCGTATCCGGCACGCCGAACGTCGCATTGAAGTGGCGCGTGCCGTCGGCCCACCGATCGACGTCGCGCAGCGCGTCGACCATCCATTGCACGCACGCGCCGGTCGCTTGCAGCACCCAGGCGCCAAGCGTTGGCGCGATGCCCGCGAGCAGCGCCCCGGCGATCGCGGCGGGCGTGACCAGCATCGACACGACCGGTATCGCCACCGCGTTCGCGAGCGGACCGACCCATGACGTACCGGCGAAGAAGAACGCGCCCACCGGCACCATGATCAGCGTGACCGCCCATTGCGCGCGGCCCGCCCCGGCCAGCACGCCGATCACGCGCTGCCGCCACGTGGGGGCCGTCGGCCCCGCGACCGCGCGGCGCTGCGACACCATCAGGATCACGCCCACCGCGGCGAACGACAGCCACAGGCTGGGCGACAGCGGCGCCCACGGATCGGCCGCGACGATGATCAGCAAAGCGACGCCCAGGACCGCGGACGGCCCGCGTGCACGACCGCTCAGCGACGCGAGCCCGGCGACGAGCAGCATCCAGCACGTCCGTTTTGCCGGCAGCCCCCAGCCCGCGAGTCCCGCGTAGGAAAACGCGCCCAGCACGCCGGCCGACCAGCAGGCATGCGGCGTGGCCAGCCATCCGGCCAGAGGGCGCCCGGTCCGGCGGGCGATCGCATGCGCGAGCCGGCGATTGCGCCACAGCAGCGCGACCAGCGATGCGCTAAGGGCGGCGAACATCGTGACGTGCCCGCCGCTGATGCTGAACAGGTGCCCGATGCCCGTTCGGTTGAACAGTGCCCACCATTCGGCGCTGATCGACGCCTGGTCACCGATCACCAGGCCCAGCAGCACACCCCGCGCATCGGTCGACAGCGACGGCGTCGCGGCGAGGATCCGCTCGGCCAGACGCATGCGCCAGCGCTCGAACAAGAGGCGCGGCGACAAGGCGCCCTGCTCGCGCTCGATCGCGTCCGGCGGCCGCGATGCCGCCTTGATGGTGCCGGTCGCCGCGATATCGTCCTGCAGGGCGCGCAGCTCGGCGTCGAAACCATGCGGGTTCAACGGACCATGAGGTAAGCGCCAATGAGCGTTGAAGCGCCATATCTGCCCGGGCTCGAACGTCGCCGTCGGCGAGCGCCAGGACAGGCGCACCTGCTGCCCTTCGCGGCAATCGCCGCCCGGCTCGATGCAACGGACGACGCGTGCCAGCAGCCGGACGCTGTCGGCGGTGGCGATCGGCATCCGCTCGATGCGCGCGTCGAACGTGCGCGGCTGGCCTTGGCTGAGCGGGGCGATTCGCGCCTGCAGACGGTCGTGGGCCTGCCATTGCGCCCAGCCGATGCCGATCACGGCGCAGGCCGCGCCGATCAGCGCCCGACGCCACACCGGCTGCGCCGCGCGGCAGTGATGCGCGAGGACCAGTGCGACGGCGGACACCGCGATGCACGCCACTCCCCATCGCGGCGCGGCGAGCGACGGGCGTTGATGAACGAGCCAGACGCCGGCGCAGACGCACAAGGCGACATAGGGGACGGGCAGGCGAAACGCGACGAGGATCGAGGCCACGCGGAAATGCTAAGGGCTCCGGCCGCATCGGCGATATCCGCCGTTGGTGTTCAGCCATCGGGCAGGCATAGGCCGAGCGCGATCGGCCGATGGATACGTGCCCCCTCCACTTCAGGCACGGTCCCCTTCGCCTCGGTCGACGCTCAATCGACGCGCCGCACCGCCGGCGGCCCCCAGCGCCCGTCGAACGCTTCCGCCGATGGCAGGTAGAGCCGCAGGTTCATCGTGAAGCGCCCCTGCGGCGCGGGCAGCCAGTTCGACGCCTTGTCCTGGGCGGGCGACTGATGCTGGAGGTATATGTCGAGCGACCCATCGGGATTGAAGGTCAGCTTGTCGCGATCGCCGATCGCATAGCGGTCGATCGGGTTATCGACGAAGAACTGGTCGGCGCCGTACATCGTCAGCGACCAGAATGCCCCGGCCGGCGGCAACTGCGCCTTGTCGAAGTGCAGCACGTACCGGTTTTCGCCCGTCAGCGGCTTGCCGTCCGCGTCCGTCCCGGTGCTCGGATAGATGGCGTCCTCGTTCGGCAGCGCGCCGAGCCCCGCGAACGCGATGTAGGCGCGCAGCAGGTAGTTGTTGCCGTAGACGCCGATCGGAACGGTCGACACCACCCAGCCATCCCGGCGCGGGCGCAACTGAGGGCCCCGTTCCTTCATGCGTGCCAGCGCATCCGGGGCGGCGCGGGTCAACGCGTCCCTGACGACTTGCGGAGCGTCGGCCAGCACGAATGGCTTGCCCGGCACGATGCCCAGCCTTTCGATGCGCAGAAGCATCGCATGGTCGGCGGCGTGCGGCGGATTCGCCTGCATCAGCTTCGCGA
The DNA here is from genome assembly GCA_029779435.1 of Pseudomonadota bacterium. Classification (GTDB taxonomy): domain Bacteria; phylum Pseudomonadota; class Gammaproteobacteria; order Burkholderiales; family Burkholderiaceae_E; genus JAKPAM01. The sequence goes on from JAKPAM010000118.1 coordinate 18,661, forward strand.
ACAACGAGAAGAACGCATCGGGCGTCATCTTTGCCACCTGATCGACCGGCGGCGTCTTCATGTCGATGGCCGGGTCGACGACGCCCGCCTGAGGCGTGAACGCCGTACCGCGCCGACTCAATGGCACGGCCTTGAAGCCGGCCTGGAGCTTATGAACGTTGTCGTAGTCGGCCGCGCCGTTGGTCTGGATGCGATTGACGATCCATCCGGTATCCGTCGGGCTCACGACCACGCGCAGGCCTGCGGGCGTCGAGCCTTTCCATCGCGGCCCCACGAGCACGAATTCGCCGGCTCCGGTACCGGTGGTGCGCGAGCCGAAGGCCGCGAACACGTCGGTCCACATGTCCATGATCGGCAGCACGTAGTAGCGCCCGGCGGTGTCGGGCATGCTGAACACCAGCGGCTCGTCGCCGACGTCGAACCACAGCATCGAATACAGCGTATCCGCGTTGGGCCGCACGACATCCTTGAACGCGGCGTCCGGATACTTGGGCGCATGGGCGAACTGGCCCATCGGCGCGCGCAGGTGTTCCGGGTCGGGCCGGGCGACGTTGGAGGCGACACGCCGCGTGACCTCCATCAGCACGAGCGGATACGCATACGTGTAGGCCTCGACGCCGATCTGGTGCGCCTCCTCCTGGGTCAGGGCCGGTGCCGCCGCCGCGGCATGGGCCGGCAGAACCGACAGCCATGACGCCAGACCGAGCGCCATCGACCATTTGAAACCACCGAACATCCGAAGTCTCCTTGTCTTGGGACGAACGCGTCATCATCGGAGCGATGATCGACCGCTTCGAGCCGGCAATGTTAGGAGGACCCGACGGCGATTTCTGCCAATTGCGCGACAGATTTCCCGCATCGGCGCATGAACGCCCCTCGCCGGCCGCGGCGATGCTCCGGAAGCGGTGACGTCCGTGCGGCAGCCGGTGCGGGGCGGAGCGGGCCATGACGCCGCGGCGCTGCTGCGTACTAAGTCCGCAGCAGCGCCCCGAGTCGAGGCAACACACGGGCCGCGTTGTCGCCCGTGCACCGCAGCACCGCGTCGATCGTCGTCTCGCGCAGATCCGCGAACACCCGCGCGATCCGCGGCAGTTGCGTCGGCGAGTTGCGAGCCTTGGCCTGCCAGGCCGGTGCGATGTCCGGCGCGTCGGTCTCGAGCACGTGCGCGTCGTCGGGCAGTTCGGCCGCCAACCGGCGGATCTGCAGCGCGCGGGCGAACGTCATCGCCCCGCCGAAGCCGAGTGCGAGCCCCTGGCCGAGATAGGCACCGGCCTGCTGCCGGCTCCCGTTGAACGCATGCGCGATGCCTTGCCGCACGCCAAAACGGCGCAATTGCGCGAGCACCGGATCCTGCGCGCGCCGCACGTGCAGCAACACCGGCAGATCATGGTCGCGGGCGATCTTCAACTGCTCGCGATAGAACGCCATCTGCCGGTCGCGATCCAGATCGGGCACGAAATGATCGAGCCCGATCTCGCCGATCGCGACCAGGCGCGGATCGTCGATCGATTGCTCGACCAACCGGCGCAGCGTCGCGAGATCCTCGGGCGCCGACTGTTCGACGAACAGCGGATGGATGCCGAACGCATAAGCGCCGTCGACCTGGTGCGCCAACTGCCGAACGCGATCGAAATTGCCGACGGCGACCGCCGGGATCACGATCGCGCGCACGCCGGCCGCGCGAGCCGCATCGGCTTCGTCGAGCCGGTCATCGTCGAACTCGGCGGCATCCAGGTGGCAGTGCGTGTCGATCAACATCCGTCATGCTTCCTTGGCACTCGCGACGGCATCGTGGTGGTGATGCGCCTGCGCGCACGCTACGCGTACGGCCTGCCGCCAACACGACGCGAATGACCGGTCAGTGCCTCACCTGCCGGTCGGCCGCCAATGGTCAATCCGCCGTCAACCGCCCATCGCGCATCCGCAGCACGCGATCCGCCTGCCCGGCCAGTTCCAGGTCGTGCGTGACGATGACGAAGCTCGTGCCCGAGGCGCGGCTCAGCGCGCTCATCAACTCGAAGACCTGGCGCGCCGTCTGTCGATCGAGATTGCCGGTCGGTTCGTCGGCCAGCACGCACAGCGGCTCGGTCACCAGCGCGCGGGCCAGCGCGACCCGCTGGCGCTCGCCGCCGGACAACTCGCCCGGCAAATGCGTCAGTCGCTGCCCGAGTCCGACCGATTCCAGCGTTCGCCTGGCGGCGTCGCGGGCCGCCGAGGTCAGCATGCGCCGGATCCGCAACGGCATCGCGACGTTGTCGAGCGCGCTGAATTCGGGCAACAAGTGATGGAACTGATAGACGAACCCGAGCAGGCGGTTGCGCTGCGTGCCGCGCTCGGCATCCGACAATTGATCGAGACGCCGGCCGGCCAGCGTCACGCTGCCGGCGCTGGGCTGGTCCAGCCCCCCGAGCAGGTGCAGCAACGTGCTCTTGCCCGATCCCGATGCGCCGACGAGCGCGACACGCTCGCCGCGCCGGATGTCCAGTTCGACGTCCTGCAGCACCTGCAAGGCCTGCGGGCCGTCGCCATAGCGCTTGCCCAGGCCGCGGCACGACAGCACGACCGCCGGATCGCTCACCGGATCACTCATAGCGCAGCGCCTCGGCAGGCCGCACGCGGGACGCGCGCCAGCTCGGGTAGACGGTCGACACGAAGGCCAGCACGCAGGACACCAGGCCGATGACGACGACGTCGTCGGCGTGCAGGTCGCTGGGCAGGTAATTGATGAAGTAAACACCGGACGGCAGCACCTGGAAGCCGAACAGATGCTCGATCATCGCGATCACCTGGCCGATGTTGCTGGCCAGCAGCACGCCCAGCACGACACCCGCGAACGTCCCCATCAGGCCGATCAGCGCCCCCTGCACGACGAAGATCTTCATCACGCTGGCCGGCGACGCGCCCAGCGTGCGCAGGATCGCGATGTCCGCCTGCTTGTCGGTGACCGTCATCACCAGCATCGATACCAGGTTGAACGCCGCCACGGCGATGATCAGCGCGAGGATGATGAACATCATCCGCTTCTCGATCTGCACGGCCGCGAACCAGTTGCGGTTCTCGGCCGACCAGTCCCGTACGTACAGGTCGCCCACCAGCTGGTGCGTCAGCTCGTCGGCGATTTGCGGCGCATCCATCATCGACGTCGTCTTCAGCCGCACGCCGCTGACGCCCTCGATGCGGAACAGCTTGGCGGCGTCCTGGATGTTCATCAGCACCAGGCTCGTGTCGTATTCATAATGCCCGGAGTCGAAGATCGCGACGATCGTGAACTGGCGCAGCCTGGGCACGACACCGGCCGGTGTCAGCGTGCCCTGCGGCGCGATCAGTGTCAGCCGGTCGCCCACGCGCAGCAGCAGCAGATTGGCCAGTTCCTTGCCGATCGCCACGCCGAAGCGACCCGGCTCGAGCGCATCGAGCGAACCCGCTTGCATCGACTTGGCGAAATCCGTGACGCGCACTTCCTCGGCCGGCTCGATGCCGCGCACGATCACGCCCTTGACACTGTCTTCGTGGGTCAGCATCGCCTGCCCCGAGACATAGGGCGCGCCATCGACGATGCGCGGATTGACCTTGGCCTGGCGCAGCACCGATTGCCAGTCGATCAACGGCTGGCGGCCGGCGAGCACTTCGATGTGCGACAGCACGCCGAGCATGCGGTCGCGCACCTCCTTCTGGAAGCCGTTCATCACCGACAGCACGGTGATCAGCGCGGCCACGCCGAGCGCGATGCCTGCCATCGACAGCATCGAGATGAACGAGATGAAACCGTTGCGCCGGCCCGAGCGCTTGCCCGCGCGGGTATAACGCAGGCCGATGAAGTATTCGAACGGCAGTCGGGACAGAATCGACACGGAGGCTCCGGAGGCGCTGCGAGTTTGCCATAGAATCGATGGTCCACCGTCGCGCCGGACCACCGGTGCTTTCGCTACACACTCCCCCGCCGTGACCGCTCGCGCCGACTCCGACCGCGCCGATTTCAGCCATGCCGATTCGCGCCGTGCCGACCCCGCTCCCGGGCCCGCCGCGGCGCTGACGCTGCTGTGTCCCGGCGCGCTGACGGCCGCGGGCCTGCCGTCATCGACGTCGATCGCCGCATACTGGCCGCGCGGCTGGCGGCACGCCGATCGGGTCATGCAACGGGACGATGACAGCCTGGTCGCGCGCGAACTGCCGCACGAGCGCTGGCTGCGCGACCACCTGGGCCTGCCGGCCGGCGATGCGATCGAGGCAGCGTCGGCGGTGCTGGACGGCCTGGCGCCGCCGGTGATCCGCCTCACGCCCGTCCACCTGCACACGGGTCGCGACCATCTGGTGCTGACGGATCCGGAGCCGCTGGCGCTGACGATCGACGACGCCCGGGCGCTCGCGGATGCGGTGCGGCCGCTGCTCGACGAGCAGGACCTGACGCTGACGGTGGCCACGCCGCTGCGCTGGTACCTCGGCGGCCCCATCGATCAACTGCCGCTGACCCGGGACATCGGATCGCGCCAGGCGATCGGCCGCAGCGTCGATGCCTACCTGTCGCGTGATGCCGCCACCCGGCCGTGGCGGCGCCTGCTCAACGAGATCCAGATGACGTGGTTCGACCACCCGGTCAACGACGCGCGCGCGCGTCGCGGCGAGCCGGCGATCAACAGCGTCTGGGTCGAGGGTCGCTTGACGGCCGTGCCGCCACGCCGGACCGATCTACTGCTGGCCGGCGACACCGCTGCGATCCAGGGCCTGGCCCGGCTGTATGCCGTCGCGCCGGCGGATCCGGGTGCGGCTGGCTTGCATCGGTGGTTGGCTCGGGACGGCGGCCATGCTCGTGCTTCTGCCACTGCCACTGCTTCGGCTTCGGCTTCCGCCGCCCCTGCTGCCTCCGGATCCGCCTCTGCCGCGTTTCCCGCTGCCGCCGCCGCATCCCGCCCTGACCGTGCGGTGCTCGTCGCCGGCCTGTGGCCCGACGTCGACCCGTTGGCCGACCCGGCGCGCTTCGAAGCCGGCTGGCGCGCGTTCGCGCCGTGGCTGCGCGAACTCGGGTGTGCGGACGGCCCACCCGCCGGCCTGGATGCCGTCGATGTCGTGCTGTTCGGCGATCGTCGCCAGGTCACGCTGCGGATGGGCAAGCGCCAGCGCTGGAAGTTCTGGCAATCGGTGAGGCCGGACGATTGGCTCGAACGCGCGCCGCCCCTCTCGATGCCTGAAAACCCGTGAACGAATCAGCCATGCCCGCTCGACACGCCAGCACGACGCCACTCAGGCGCGCCCGATTCATTTGCAGGTCCTGGCCATGACCGAGTCGCCGTTGCGCGTTACCGCGCGCGCCGCGCCGCCCGACGTCGTCGCCCGGCTCGCCGCCACGGGCCTGCATCCGGTCGTCGCGCGACTGCTCGTCGCCCGTGGCGTCGTACGCCCCGACGACCTGGATCTGCAGCCGGCTGCTCTGCTGGCCCCCGAAGGACTCGCCGGCATCGGCGACGCCGCGCGCTTGCTGGCCGACACGATCGAGCGCCAGCAGGCGATCGTCATCGTCGCCGACTATGACTGCGACGGCGCGACCGCCTGCGCGACGATGATCCGCGGCCTGCGCGCGATGGGCGCGATCGTCGACTACATCGTGCCCAACCGGTTCGAGCATGGTTACGGGCTGAGCCCCGAGATCGTCGAGCTGGCCGCCCGGCATCCGCGGCTGGACCGGCGTGCGGCGCTGCTCGTGACCGTCGACAACGGCATTGCCAGCCTCGCGGGCGTCGACCGCGCCGCCGAGCTCGGCATCGGTGTCCTCGTCACCGACCACCATCTGCCTGGCGAACGCCTGCCGGCGGCCGCGGCCATCGTCAATCCCAACCAGCCGGGATGCACGTTCACCAGCAAGCATCTGGCCGGCGTCGGCGTGGCGTTCTACGTGCTGCTGGCGCTGCGCGCCGAGCTGCGCGCGCGCGGCCGCTTCGCGACGGCGCCCGAACCGGCGCTGCAAGGGCTGCTGGATCTGGTGGCGCTCGGCACCGTCGCCGATCTCGTACGGCTCGACCACAACAACCGGATCCTCGTGCAGGCCGGCATGCGGCGGATCCGTGCGGCGCGCGCGACGCCCGGACTGCTGGCGCTGCTGCAGGTCGCCGGCCGGGAGGCGCGCCGCTGCGTGACCGCCGACCTCGGCTTCGCGGTCGGCCCGCGCATCAACGCGGCCGGGCGCCTGCAGGACATCACGGTCGGCATCGAATGCCTGCTGGCCGACGACCCGGATCGCGCGATGGCGCTGGCCGCGCAGCTCGACGCGATCAACCGCGAGCGGCGCCAGCGCGAACTGCAGATGCGCGAACAGGCGCTGCTCGATACGCAACAGATCGGCGCCGAGGCCGCCGGCGTCGTCGTACGCCGCGACGACTGGCACGAGGGGATCATCGGCCTGGTCGCGTCCAAGCTCAAGGATCGCCTGCATCGGCCGGTGTTCGCGCTGGCGCCGGCCGTGGGCGAGCCGGGCTTCTGGCGCGGCTCGGGACGCTCGATCGCCGGCCTGCACCTGCGCGACGCGCTCGACCTGGTCAGCAAGCGGCATCCCGCGCTGCTCGCGCGTTTCGGCGGCCACGCGATGGCGGCCGGCCTGTCGCTGCGCGCCGACGGCATCGACACGTTCTGCACGGCATTCGACGCCGTCGTGCGCGAACTGGCCGACCCGTCCGCGTTCGAACGCGAGACGGTGACCGACGGGCCACTCGACAGCGAACACATCGACGCCACGCTGGTCAGCGCGCTCGACGCCTGCGTCTGGGGCCAGGGCTTTCCGGAACCGCTGTTCTGCAACGAGTTCGACGTGATCGAACAACGGCTGTTGAAGGACCGGCATTCGCGGCTGACGCTGCGGCTGGGCGGCAAGCGGCTGAACGCGATCTTCTTCGACCACGTCGCGCCGCTGGGGCGCAGTACCCGACTGTTCTACCGGCTCGCCCGCGACGACTACCGCGGCTCGGACGCCGTGCAACTGATGATCGTCGGCGTCGCGTCCGAGTCCTTATGATCGAGGTTTCGTGCGACACGTTGATGTCGCTCTGCAATACCGGTCTCCATCGACCATTCGGCTTTCCTACCCGGAAAGACCTCGTGCACCCGTTTGACGGAAGTTCCTTGAGCGAATTGCTCGGGTTTGTCTTGTTGCAACACTGGGGAAAGTGGCTGCAACCTCATGTGCGACCATGAGCGGCCTACGGGGACATGCCAGGTTGGTAACGACCCGTTGTTAGGCTCCCCCGACAACGTACCCTCGCGCAAGCGGTGGCCCGACGTACCCCCGCTTCAGGAGGATGCGGACCGCCAGCGCGCCGAAGCGAGACAATGAGGGCGTCAAGAGGCTATCAGTTCGATATCGAGTAGCCTCGAACAGCTTGGCAACACGCTGAACAAAATGGATCAGCTCGTTCAGACCAAGGCCCAAAATACAGGATTGAGCCGAACCCGAGTTGATCGCATCTCAGCGCACAGAAATTTCGCGCTCCTCAACGAAAACAACCTCGCCTGCACCCTGCAGGAGATCGAGCATCAGGGCGCGCGCGATTGCGGCAGATACATTCGCCGCGTCCAGTTTGTACATTGCGTTCTTTAAGTGAAACCGAACGGTCGCCAGTGAGATGTCAAGAATCCGACCGATGTCCTTGCCGGTCTTGCCATCCGCAGCCCATCGAAGAATCTCGATCTCCCGCCCTGTGAGCGCTGACGCCATCCCATGCGCCAGCTTTGACCTCACCGTACGCAACAGCAAGCCGTGCGCACGCGCCGATAGAACACGCAGCGCCAACTCCTTCGCTTTGCGCTCCGCCATTCCCAAGGGACACTGAGCACGACCTAGCGTCAGTCGGCTCACACTACCCAGGCCATCGCGGTGCGAGTGTGTCCAGCTGTTTCGCAATCCGAACGAACACACATCGCTCCAAAGATCTGTAATGACCCAGAGATTTCCTGCTCAGGTGTTATCGTTAAAAGGACGAGACCGTGAGTATGTTGATGGACGAAG
>JAKPAM010000126.1 GCA_029779435.1 Pseudomonadota bacterium
CGGGCGAGGACGCCTTCGCGGCGATCCTGCGCGGCTGGGTCGGCGAGCGCCCGCTCGAGAAAGACCTGAAAAAGGGGCTGCTCGGCGGCTGAGAACCCGTGAACGAATCAGCCACGCCCGCTCGACGCGATGCTCGGACGCGTCCGAGCCATTCGCGGGGTCCGAGGTGACGCGGCCGGTTCCCGCCACCAGCATCGCCGCGGTCGGACCGGTCTCGCCGGCCGACCATGCATTGATCGAACGCTTCGGCGATGCGCTGCTGCTCGAGGACGGGCTGTCGCGCAACACGCTGGACGCGTATCGGCGCGACCTGGGCCTGCTGGCCGCGTGGCTGCTGCGCGATCGCGCCAGTTCGCTGGCCAGCGCGACCGAAGCCGACCTGCGCGCGTACATCGCGCTGCGCCATCCCGGTTCGAAGGCGACGTCCGGCAACCGGCGCCTGTCGACGTACCGGCGCTTCTACCGGATGCTCGCCCGCGAACGGATCCGGCCCGACGATCCCACGCTGACGCTGCGGGCCGCCCGCGCGCCGGCGCGCTTTCCGACGACACTGTCGGAGTCACAGGTCGAGGCGCTGCTGGCCGCCCCGGATGCGTCGACCGCGCTGGGGCTGCGCGACCGGGCGATGCTCGAAACGCTGTACGCGACCGGGCTGCGCGTGTCCGAACTGGTCGGCCTGCCGACCGTTTCCGTCGGCTTGAACGAGGGCGTCGTGCGCGTGGTCGGCAAGGGCGACAAGGAACGGCTCGTACCGCTGGGAGGGGAGGCCACGCGCTGGATCGTGGCGTATCTGCGCGAGGCACGCGCCGAGCTGCTCGGTCCGCGCCCATGCGACGCGCTGTTCGTCACGCAGCGCGGGGGCCCGATGACGCGGCAGATGTTCTGGACGCTGATCAAGCGCCACGCCGTCCAGGCCGGCATCCATGCGCCGTTGTCGCCGCATACGTTGCGTCACGCATTCGCCACGCATCTGCTGAATCACGGCGCCGACCTGCGCGTCGTGCAACTGCTGCTCGGCCACGCCGACATCTCGACCACGCAGATCTACACGCACATCGCGCGCGAACGACTGAAGACGCTGCATGCGCGGCATCATCCGCGCGGTTGATCTTCGTTTCGACAGGAGCCCGACTTGGCCAGGCACGTTTCCGAGACACCCGCGACCCAGGCGCTGCGCCGTGCGGGGATCGTGTTCACCGAACACGTCTACGACTACGTCGACCACGGCGGCACCGGCGAATCGGCGCGGCAGCTCGGCGTGCCCGAGCACGAGGTCGTCAAGACGCTGGTGATGCAGGACGAAGCCGCCCGCCCGCTGATCATCCTGATGCACGGCGACCGCCAGGTGTCGACGAAGAACCTGGCGCGACAGACCGGCCGCAAATCGATCACGCCGTGCAAGCCCGAGGTTGCACAACGCCATACCGGCTACCAGGTCGGCGGCACGTCGCCGTTCGGCACGCGCAAGGCGATGCCCGTCTACGTCGAGCGCAGCGTGCTCGCGCTGCCGTGCATCTACCTGAACGGCGGCCGGCGCGGTTACCTGGTGGGCCTGGCGCCGCAGGTGCTCGTCGACCTGCTGCGTGCCGAGCCGGTCGACGTCGCGCTCGACGATTAGGGGGCTATTGGCATATGAATCGAGCATTCCTATGTCGACAGTCCCGAGGTGCCTCGGCCATCTCGTACTAAGGGGGGCCGGCGCGTCCGCTTTCGCTGCCTCCTTTTTCCAGGCGACGCTTTCCCGGTGCAACCCGTTCCGGGCAACCTTGTTCCAGACAACCTCGTTCCGGACAACGTCGTTCCGGACAACCTCGTCTCTGGCGGCCCGTTCTCCAGCGGCCCGCCGCGTGTAATATCTGCGGCGACACGCTCACCTGGAGACACCCGTTGCTGCCCGCCTTGATCGCCATCGTCGTGGCCTACCTGATCGGATCGATATCGTTCGCGGTCGTCGTGTCCAAGTTGATGGGGCTGCCGGATCCGCACACTTATGGCTCGAAGAATCCCGGGGCCACCAACGTATTGCGCTCCGGCAACAAGACCGCCGCCGTGCTGACGCTGATCGGCGATGCGTTCAAGGGCTGGCTGCCCGTCTGGGGCGTCGGCGTGCTGGCGGCGCGCTACGGGTTCGGCGAATGGACGCTGGCCGGTGCCGCGATCGCGGTCTTCCTCGGGCACCTGTTTCCGGTCTTCCATCGTTTCGCCGGGGGTAAGGGCGTGGCGACCGCGCTCGGCGTGCTGCTGGGCATCAGCGGCTGGCTGGCGCTGGCGACGCTGGCCACGTGGCTCATCGTCGCGGTGTTCTTCCGCTATTCGTCATTGGCGGCGCTCGTGTCGGCGGTGTTCGCGGTGTTCTACCAGATCCTGCTGTTCGGTTTCGACGCGGTGGCGCTGGCCGTCATCGCGATGGCCGCATTGCTGATCTGGCGGCACCGCGCCAACATCGAGAAGCTGATCGCCGGCAAGGAAAGCCGGATCGGGGACAAGAAGAAGCCCGCTGCCTGAAGATGCCATATGAGCATGTCGCACGAGCCGGTCACACGAGCAGAGCACGTCGCATGAGCGCGCTGCCTGAACGCGTCGGATGAGCAAGCGGTCCGAGCGCCTCGCCACCGACGGGGTCCGCGATGCCGGCGCGACCGCCGAGACTCGGGTGGTGTTGCGGATCGGCGTCGACTTGGGCGGCACCAAGATCGAAGCGATCGCCCTCGATGCGCACGGCGCCGAGGTCTGGCGCCGTCGCGTGCCCACGCCGCAGGGCGACTACGCGGCGACCGTTGCCGCCGTCGTCGCGCTGGTGCGGGCCGCCGAGGCTGATCTGGGATGCCAGGGGAGCGTCGGCGTCGGCATTCCCGGCGCGATCTCGATGCTGACCGGCCGCGTCAAGAATGCCAATTCCGTCTGTCTGATCGGCCAGCCGCTAGCCGAAGATCTCGCGCAGGGCCTCGGACGCGACGTGCGGCTCGCCAATGATGCCAACTGCTTCGCGGTCTCCGAAGCAGTGGATGGTGCGGCGGCCCTCGCCGCGGCGTTCGATACTGAGGCCGCACCTGCCGCACCTGCCGCACCTGCCGTACCTGTCGCACCTGCTGCACCTGCTGCACCTGCTGCACCTGCCGCGGGCGTTGCTATCGATGCCGGAACGGGCCATCCCGGAGCGGCTCTCGGCGCTGCGGCCAGCGGCATCACGGTGATGGGCGTCATTCTCGGCACCGGCGTCGGTGCCGGGTTGGTCGTCGACCGCCGGCCTCTCGATGGCTGCAACGCGATCGCCGGCGAATGGGGGCACAATCCGCTGCCGCCGCTGTCGCAGTTGGGCGACAACCTGGATCCGGTGCGCCGGCGCATGGCACATGACGAGACGCCGGGCCCGCGCTGCTACTGCGGCCGCTACGGCTGCATCGAGACCTGGCTGTCCGGGCCGGGGTTCGCGGCCGACCATGCACGCACCGCTGGCCTCGCTCAATCCACGCATCCCATCCGCTCCGCGGGTCCCATCCGTTCCGCGGACCCCGCATCCCCCGATGCGCGCGCGATCATCACGGCGATGCGCGACGGCGACGCCGCCGCCCGGGCATCGTTCGACCGCTACCTGGACCGGCTCGCCCGAGGCCTGGCGGGGGTGATCAACATCGTCGACCCGCACGTCATCGTGCTTGGGGGCGGGCTGTCGCAGATCGACGAGCTGTACACCGAATTGCCGCCGCGCCTGCCAGCCTACGTGTTCTCGGACGAGATCCGTACGCGCGTCGTGCGCAACCGGCACGGCGATGCCTCCGGCGTGCGCGGCGCCGCCTGGCTGTGGCCGCCGCCTGGTGGTTGAGTGCGGGCCAAAGCGCGGCGCGACGGAAGTCCTATCCTCGGCTATTTTTCGTGGATACAATAAATCCCATGTTCAGCGCCCGATTCAACCGTCAGATCGTTCTCACCCACCATGCAGCGCAGCGGATGGTCGAGCGTTCGATCAGTGAGCAGGAATTGGTCGAGGTGATCGATACGGGTGATACCCGCTATGCCGATGAGCGGCGTCTCTGGGCGTTCAAGCACGTGGCCGGCCGCGACGACAACCTGGTGTGTGCGGTGCTGGTGCTGGAAGACATGGTGGTCGTCAAGACCGTGATGCACCGCTTCGAGCTGGAGGGCTGACGATGCGAACGACCTACTTCGACCGCGACGATATCCTGGTGATTCGGCTATCGGACAAGCCGATCGCCCGGGAGGTGTCGCAGGACTGGAACACCCATGTGAGCTACGCTGCGGACGGAACCGCGGTGGAAATCGTCGTGCTCGATGCGAAGGCGAGCGGTGCGATGCCCATGGAGGTCAGCCATGCAGCGGCTATCTGAAGCGCTCGGACAGGCCGATGTCGCGAAGCTCGCGCGCGGCCGCCCCAAAGCCGCATCGCCCAAGCAGGCGGTGAACATCCGCTTGGACGGTGACATCCTGGCCGAATTCCAGAAGGACGGGCCGGGTTGGCAGACTCGGATGAATCAGGCGCTAAGGGAGTGGCTTGAGATGCGCCGGATCGAGCACGGCAACCCGTAGCGGTGACGAGGATTTAGGACCGCTCGCCTCGTAGTGCTGTGCGAACGGCTCAAGCGCCGTTGGCCTCGGGCTCCTCGACCTTCCCGCAAGGTACTTCCCTATTGACCTCAAACCGCCGCCAACTGCTCCAGCGGCCAGCGCGGCCGGACGCCGAAGACGTCGGGGGCCGGCGGTAGCGGCTGTCCGGCTTCGCGCGCTGCCTGCAACCGCAGCGCGGCCGCGAACGCGATCATCGCGCCGTTGTCGGTGCACAGCGCCGGTTCCGGGAAATAGACGCGGATCGCCGGCCGGGCACCGGTCAGGGCCTCGCGCAGCCGCTGATTGGCGCTGACGCCGCCGGCCACGACCAGGCGCGTCAGGCCGGTCTGCTCGAGCGCCGCGCGCGACTTGGCGACCAGAACATCGACGATCGCGGCCTGCAGCGCCCAAGCCAGATCGGCGCGGTCCTGCTCGCCATCCAACCCGGCACGCACCCGTGTCGACACCGCGGTCTTCAAGCCGCTGAAGCTGAAATCCAGATCGCCCGACCGCAGCATCGGCCGCGGCAGCGCGATCGCGTCGGGCCGGCCGGCCGCCGCCAGCCGTGCGATCGCCGGTCCGCCCGGATAGCCGAGGCCGAGCAGCTTGGCGCTCTTGTCGAAGGCTTCGCCGGCCGCATCGTCCAGCGTGTCGCCCAGCAGCGCGTAGCGCCCGACGCCGTCGACGCGCATCAACTGCGTGTGCCCGCCGGACACCAGCAGCGCGACGAACGGAAACGGCGGCGGGTCGGCCGACAGCAGCGGCGACAGCAGATGGCCTTCCAGGTGATGGATGCCGATCGTCGGCTTGTCCAGCGCGAACGCGATCGCGTTGGCCACCGACGCGCCGACCAGCAGCGCGCCCGCCAGGCCCGGCCCTTCGGTGAAGCCGATCGCGTCGACCTGCGCCAGCGTCAGCCCCGCCTCGTCCAGCACCTGGCGCGTCAGCGGCAGCACGCGCTGGATGTGGTCGCGCGACGCCAGCTCGGGCACGACGCCGCCATACCGTTCGTGCATCGCGATCTGCGAGTGCAGCGCCTGGCCGAGCAGGCCGCGATCCGTGTCGTACAGCGCGATGCCGGTCTCATCGCACGAGGTTTCGATGCCGAGGACGATCATGGGCGGACCCTATCATGGCCGTGGAGCAGGGAAAAAGGCGGCAATGGTACGAAATGGCGGGTGCCGGCGGTGCGGAGCGGATCAAGGCGTGACAATCCTTTATTGGCCGTGCTATATTAGCGGGCTCGAAAGGGGGTGATTTTTACATGCCGACGATCCGCGTCAAGGAAAACGAGCCGTTCGATGTTGCTCTGCGCCGCTTCAAGCGCACCATCGAGAAGGCCGGCATCATCACGGAACTGCGTGCGCGCGAGTTCTATGAGAAGCCGACGGCGGAGCGCAAGCGCAAGAAGGCCGCCGCAGTCAAGCGCCACTACAAGCGCCTGCGCAGCCAGATGCTGCCGAAGAAACTGTACTGATCGACGCGTCCGGCGGCCTGCGCCCCGGTCGCCTCTCGTCAAGCAGCCCGCCTGAAGTCCGCTTTTGGCGGGCTATTTCCCTTTAGGCGGGCTGTTTTCGTTCGAGTGCGTTCGAGCGGATGCTCGTCCGTTCGAGCGCTACCCATCCGAGGATTCTTCGCCATGACTGAAACCGCTTCCGGGGCCGCGCCGCGCTCGCCGTTGTTCGTGCGCATCAACGACGACATGAAGGCCGCGATGCGCGCCAAGCAGTCCGATCGTCTGCTCGCGATCCGCGGCCTGCTGGCCGCGATCAAGCAGAAGGAGGTCGACGAACGCGTGGTCGTCGACGACGTGCAGATCGTCGCGATCGTCGACAAGCTGTGCAAGCAGCGCAAGGATTCGATCAGCCAGTTCGAGGCTGCCGGCCGCACCGACCTGGTCGCCAAGGAGAAGTTCGAGCTCGACGTGCTGTCGGCCTACCTGCCGCAGCAGGCCAGTGATGACGAGGTCGCCGCCGAGATCGACGCGGCCGTCGCCGCGGTCGGCGCGACCGGGCCACAGGACATGGGCAAGGTGATGGGCGTGCTCAAGGCCAAGCTGGCCGGGCGCACTGATCTGTCGGCCGTGTCGGCCAAGGTCAAGGCGCGGTTAGGGCCTGTTCCCACGAAGATCGACCCCGCGCGTTGACATGGCGCGCGCGCGCAAGGATAAAGTGGGCGGGTGATCCCGCAGTCGTTCATCCAGGAGTTGCTGTCCCGGGTCGACATCGTCGACGTGGTGGGCCGCTACGTGCAACTCAAGAAGGCCGGAGCCAACTACTCGGGCCTGTGCCCGTTCCACGCCGAAAAATCGCCCTCGTTCACGGTGGCACCGACCAAGCAGTTCTATCACTGCTTCGGCTGCGGCGCCAACGGCACGGCGATCGGCTTCCTGATCGAACATTTGGGCCTGTCGTTTCCCGACGCGGTCGCCGATCTCGCGCAATCAGTCGGATTGACGGTCCCGCATGAACCGGGCCGGGGCGGCGACACCACGCCGTCCGCGTCGCGCGATCCGGACCTGCTCGAGCTGATGACGCGCATCACGCAGTTCTACAAGCGCCGGCTCAAGGACACGCCGCGCGCGATCGACTATTTGAAGCGCCGCGGCCTGAGCGGCGAGACCGCCGCCCGCTACGGCATCGGCTACGCGCCCGACGCCTGGCGCGGGCTCGAAGCCGCGGTGCCCGACTACGACGCGCCCGCGCTGCTGACCACCGGGATGGTCATCGAGCATGACGGGGCGTCGGGTCACGCGCCGGCCAACGGCCGTGGCGGTAGCGGTGGTCCTGTCGGTACGGCCGGAGCCCCCGGTGCGGCCGGAGCAACGGGGACTGCCGGAGCGACAGGTGGGGCCGGAGCCGCGAGCGCAGATGGAGTGACGGGCGCGGATGGCACGATCGGCCAGGCCGATG
Source organism: Pseudomonadota bacterium (assembly GCA_029779435.1). Classification (GTDB taxonomy): domain Bacteria; phylum Pseudomonadota; class Gammaproteobacteria; order Burkholderiales; family Burkholderiaceae_E; genus JAKPAM01. Next base: position 7,476 of record JAKPAM010000126.1, read on the forward strand.
CGGCCCCCCCACCAGCGGCAATGACCCGCCGGCGCCGCTTCGACCGCTTTCGCGACCGCATCATGTTCCCGATCCGCAACCCGCGCGGACAGATCATCGGGTTCGGCGGACGCGTGCTCGACAAGGGCGAGCCCAAGTACATGAATTCGCCCGAGACGCCGCTGTTCTCCAAGGGCCATGAGCTGTACGGCCTGTACGAGGCGCGCGATGCGATGCGCCAGACCGATTGCGCGATCGTCGTCGAGGGCTACATGGACGTCGTGATGCTCGCGCAGCACGGCGTGCGCAACGCAGTCGCCACGCTCGGCACCGCGACCACCGCGGACCACGTGCGCAAGCTGCTGCGGCAGGTCGAGCGCGTCGTCTTCGCATTCGACGGCGACAAGGCTGGCCGCAAGGCCGCGTGGCGGGCGCTCGAGGCCTGCCTGCCGATGGTGGCCGATACCAAGCGGCTCGAGTTCCTCTTTCTGCCGCCGGAGCACGATCCGGACAGCTACGTGCGAGAGCATGGCGCCGACGGCTTCGGTCGCCTGCTCGATGGCGCCGAGTCGCTGTCGGCCCTGCTGCTGCGCGAGCTGACGAGCCGCGTCGATCTCGAGCAGGCCGAGGGGCGCGCCCATTTCCTGGCCGAGGCCCGGCCGCTGCTGCTGGCGATGCCGCAGGCGGCGTTGCGCATGCAGCTCGTTCACCGCGTGGCCGAGTACGCGCGGATCGGTACCGGTGAACTCAACGATTACTTGCGGCAGGGCGCGGCGGCGGCACGGGATCGCGCCGATCAGCGTGCGGGGGCCGGGCGCTTCGCGCCTGCCGGCGGTCATCGATCGTCGGCGGGCGATTCAGCGTACGGCAGAGGTCGGGAAGGGCATCCGGCCGAAGAAAGCGGGCATCCGGCGCCGCTCGACGATCGCTGGGCCCACGATGAGGGCTGGGCGCATGCGGATCCGGGCGGGCAAGGTGACGCGGCGGAGCGATTCACCGGCGGCTGGGGCGGCGGTGCCCAGGGCGGCTGGCTCGGCTCCCGGGACGGGAGCGGGCAGGGGGGCGGCTGGTTCAAGGGGCGCGGTGACGGACGAAGCGGAGGCGGACGTGGTGCCGACGGCTGGCGTGGCGGCGGCAATCGCCAGGGCCGCCCCTGGGACGCGGCACGCGGCGGCCGTTACGGCGGCGCGCCGCCGCCGCGGGTGCCGATCCAGCCGCCGGCATTGATCAGCCGGGTCTGTCTGCTCGCCGCCCTGCATCCGACGCTCGCGCTCGATCCGCTCGACGAAGGGTTCCTGCCCGAGGCGTTGACCGGCTGGCTGGCCCTGTTGCGCACGCTGCCGGCCGGCGCGTCGTTCGCGGTCGTCTGCGAGTCGCTGCGAGAGCAGGCGCCCGACATGGTCCGGCTGCTGGAGCGCCAGGCCGGGGCGCCCAGGCAGATCGTCGTCGACATGGGGCTCGAGGACGCGCGCAAGGAGTTCGATGGCGCGCTACGCCAGCTACGGCAGCGCGGGCTGCGCGAGGCGATCGACGCGCTGGTCGGCGGCGGTCTGGCGAGCGCCGAGGATCGGCAGCGGCTACAAGAGTTGCAGGCGCTTCGCATCAAGACTTGATATAATGCAAGGTTCCCCAACGTGGAAGATTGTGCGCGGCGCAACCATTCGAAGCGGTTGCTCCGGGTTCACGACGGCGAAATTCGGTGATGGCGATAGTCGGGTGATGGCGATGTCCGGGCCGCGGGCCTGATCGCCGTCCCGCCTGGGGTCGCCTCGGTCGCATCAGACGGAGAGGGTCAACCGTGCGGATGAAGCGAATCGGTGCAGCGGCGGCGCAAAACGAATCCCTGCGCGAATCCCGGCGTCCGAAGGCCGGGCAATCATCGGGGTCTACATCGTCTTCGAGCGTCGGCGCCTCCCGCAAGGGCGGCGGCGGTCCAGTAGCTGGCAAGGCCGGCAGTGCCGGTGGCGCGGCGGGTCCGGCCCGGACGATGGCGGCCGGCAAGGCGCGCGCGGCAGCGGCGACGGCATCGAAGGTGGCAACGGTCAATGGCAAGACGAGCGGAGCGGCCGTCCCGGCGCGCTCTGTCAGGACGGCAGGCAAGGTGAGCAACAAACCCACAGGTAAAGCAGCGCCGGAGACGGCGCACAAGGCATCGCGCGCAGCAGACGACAAGGCGCTGTCTCCCAAGGCGTTGGAAGCCGGGGTGACGGCGGCCAAGGCCGGTGCGCGCAGCGGGGCGGCTCGTGCCAGCACGGTCGCCGCAACGAGCAAGGCCGCGTCCAGCGCGGTCAAGAGCGTCGCGACCAAGACGCCCGCCGCCAAGCCGGCGCCGGCCAAGGCCGTGCGCAAGACGGTCGCCAAGGCCAAAGCCGACGAGACCGACGATCCGGCGCTCGACGTGGCGCCGGCCGCCAAAGCCGCCAAGCCGGCCAAGGCAGCCAAGACCGTCAAGAAAGCGGCCGGCAAGCCGGGCCGCAAGGCGGGCAAGGCTTCCATGGCCGATGATCTCGACCTGGATGCCGGCGACGACCTGGCGGGCGACGACCAGTCCGACGGCTTCGAGGACGGCGAAGGCGACGCCGAGGTCATTCCCGACGTGCCCGAAGTCAGCGCGGCGCCGGTCAAGGCCAAGCGCGGCAGCCGCGCGAAGGAAAAGGCGCTGCTCAAGGAGTTCGGCGGCCGCCCCAACATGACCGAGGCCGACCGCGAGGCGACCCGCAACAAGCTCAAGCAGCTGATCAAGCTGGGCAAGGAGCGCGGCTTCCTCACCTACGCCGAGATCAACGATCATCTGCCCGACGACGTCATCGACGCCGAGGCGATCGAGTCGATCATCAGTACGTTCAGCGACATGGGAATCTCGGTCTACGACCAGGCGCCCGATGCCGAAACCCTGCTGATGAACGACAACACGCCCGTCGTGTCGTCCGACGAAGACGCCGAGGAAGAGGCCGAGGCCGCGCTGTCGACCGTCGACTCCGAGTTCGGCCGCACGACTGACCCGGTCCGCATGTACATGCGCGAGATGGGCTCGGTCGAGCTGTTGACGCGCGAGGGCGAGATCGAGATCGCCAAGCGGATCGAGGACGGGCTCAAGCACATGGTCCAGGCGATCTCCGCCTGCCCGACGACGATCCACGAGATCCTGATGCATGCCGACAAGATCGTCGGCGGATCGATGCGGATCGATGAAGTCGTCGACGGCCTGATCGATCCCAATGCCGACGAGGACGATTTCCGCTCGAGCGGGTCGTCGGCCGCGCCGGCCGCGGCAGCCTCGGATGGCGACTTCGAGGACGACGACGATGGTGACAACGCTGCCGCCGCCAATACCGCGCGCCTCGAGGAACTGAAGGCCGAAGCGCTCGACAAGTTCACGCGCATCAGCGGCTGGTTCGACAAGATGAAGGTCGCGTACGAGAAGGAAGGCTACAAATCCAAGGCCTACCTGAAGGCGCAGACCGAGATCCAGGACGAACTGCTGACGATCCGCTTCACGGCCAAGATGGTCGAGAAGCTGTGCGACACGCTGCGCACGCAGGTCGACGAGGTCCGCACGCTCGAACGCGCGATCGGCGACATCGCGGTCAACAAGGTCGGCATGCCGCGCGAGCGTTTCCTGATGACGTTCCCGGGCAACGAGATCAACCTGCGCTGGACCGAGAAAGAAGTGGCCGGCAACCCGGCCTATGTCGACATCCTTCGCCGCAACATCCCGGCGATCCAGGATCTGCAGCAAAAGCTGATCGATCTGCAGGCGCGCGTCGTGCTGCCGCTGTCCGACCTGAAGGAAATCAACCGCCAGATGGCCACCGGCGAGGCCAAGGCCCGCAAGGCCAAGCGCGAGATGACCGAGGCCAACCTGCGCCTGGTGATCTCGATCGCCAAGAAGTACACGAACCGCGGCCTGCAGTTCCTCGACCTGATCCAGGAAGGCAACATCGGCCTGATGAAGGCGGTCGACAAGTTCGAGTACCGGCGCGGCTACACGTTCTCGACGTATGCGACGTGGTGGATCCGGCAGGCGATCACGCGTTCGATCGCCGATCAGGCGCGCACGATTCGCATCCCGGTTCATATGATCGAGACGATCAACAAGATGAACCGCATCTCGCGGCAGATCCTGCAGGAGACGGGTCTGGAGCCCGATCCGCAGACGCTGGCCGACAAGATGGAGATGCCCGAGGACAAGATCCGCAAGATCCTGAAGATCGCCAAGGAACCGATCTCGATGGAGACGCCGATCGGCGACGACGACGACTCGCATCTCGGCGATTTCATCGAGGATACGGCCACGTTGGCGCCGGCCGATGCCGCGCTGCATGGTTCGATGCGCGACGTGGTCAAGGAAGTGCTCGATTCGCTGACGCCGCGCGAGGCCAAGGTGCTGCGGATGCGCTTCGGCATCGAAATGAGCACCGATCACACGCTCGAAGAAGTCGGCAAGCAGTTCGACGTCACGCGCGAGCGGATCCGCCAGATCGAGGCCAAGGCGCTGCGCAAGCTGCGCCATCCCAGCCGCGCCGACAAGCTCAAGAGCTTCCTCGAAGGGCAGTGACGGCCGGGGCCGGGGTCGGAACCGGGGAGCCGTAGGCGGCTTCGACTGCCTCGCTCCTTCCCGGCGTCTCTCAGCGGCCGCCGTCGAGCATCTCGGTGTCGGCGAGCGGTTCTGCTCCGCCGGCATCGCTTTCCCCAGGCGCGGTATCGCCGATCCGCAGCCCCAACTGCGTCGCCGCGAGCACCGCCTGCGTGCGCGTATTGACTCCCAGCAGCTTGAACACCGACGACAGGTGCTGCTTGACCGTACTTTCGGACAGGCGCATCGCGCGTGCGATCGCCTTGTTCGACAGGCCACGCACGACGCGGGTCAGCACCTGCCGCTGCCTTTCCGTCATCTGCGCCAGCGCATCGCCGGTCAGCCCGTCCTCGCTCGCCGGATCGACGTCCGCGCTGGCCGGCCCTCTTTCGCGTCCGGCTTCCTTCGGGGGCGCCTTATCGGCGGCATCCGCCGCTCGAGCGGCTACCGGATCGGCTTGCCGAACGGCTTCCCGAACAGCCTCCGCGCAGGCGCGAGCTTCGGTGCCCCCTTCGGTGCTCCGGCTGCCGCCGTGATCGGTGCCCGGGCCGTTCCGATTCTGGCGCCGGTAGTCGAGAACGTGCCGCGGCAGATAGAGGCCGCCGACCAGGATCAGCCGCAAAGCCGAGATCAGCACACTGGACGTCGATGACTTCGGGATGAAGCCACGCGCGCCTCGCTCGATCGCCTCGAATACCAGGGTCGGATCATCCTGCCCGGATACGACGACGACGGCCGCTTCGGGAAACGACTGAAGCCCCTGATCGAGCGCTTCCAACGGAGGCAGGTCCGGGTACGACAGGCCCATCAACACCAGATCGACCGGTGGCGGCGCCGCCTCGCGCGCCTTGTCCACGTGATCGGCTTCGATCAGCTCGAGCGGACGCCCGAGTTCGACCAGCATGTGGCGCATCCCATGCCGGAACAGCGCATGCGGATCGATCAACAGGATTCGCAACTGCGAGCAATCGGCGCCAAGAGAAGAAGGACTCACCATCGACCCTATCGTCCATTCGGGCAGTCGATATTACTCGAACAGGCCATTTGGACAGTGGAAAAGGCTTGGGAAATCTGAAACTGGCCGGAATTGCTCGACCTTTGACCATATTACGAAAGTGTCTCGGTTCGCCGATACTTTTTTCATAACGTTTCGAGTGGAGAAGCAGGATCGACTGCTCCCGCTGCTAGTGGAAGACCCCATGTTCAGTCGCGCCGAATGTCCCGCCATTCTCATTGACACACAGCAGCACATCGTCGCGAGCAACCGCCGCGGTGGCGAGCTGTTGAGCGCGGGAGCGTTCGTCTCGGCGGTCGACGGCCGCCTGGTCTGCCCCGACGACATCAGCCAACGGGCACTGATGGACGCTCTGGCTGCCGGATCCTCCGGCGCCGAACACAGCCATACGATGTTGCGGGCGTCGAAATCCGGCGTGCTCCGCCGGGGCAGCGCGCGGCAGCTCGGCGTGTCGCTGTCGGCGTTCGCGCCGTTCGGCGGCGATCCCGCCCATGGCGGGGCGATGGTGCTGCTGACGTTCGAGAACGCGCCGCTCGAATCGTTCGACCTGCTCGGCAACGTCATGCACTGCTTCGGCCTGACCAGTGCGCAAGGGCGCGTCGCGGTCGAACTGGCGACCGGCAAGACGATCAAGCAGGCGGCGTTCTACCTGGGCGTGTCGGTCAACACGGTCCGCCACCACGTCAAGGCGATCTTCGCCAAGACCGGCACGAACCGGCAGGTCGAGCTCGTACGGATGCTCGGCCGGCTGTCGCAGATGGGTACGCTGGACGAGGAATCGGAGCGGATGCCGCACGATACCCGTGCCGCCGAATCCGTTTCGACCGCAACGCCGATGCCGAGGCCGACGCCGCAGGTGCCCGAGACGATCGGCGGCGTGGCCGCCGCGCGCCAGACGGCTTCCGGAGAGATGCCGGCCCACTGATCGGTGGCGGCCGGCCGGGGTCAGCCCGTTCGCGTCACCCGGCGTTGCGCGAGAACGTGTCGCACTGATTGACGTCGCCGCTCTGCGCGCCGGTCTTGAACCAGCGCACGCGCTGCGCCGACGACCCGTGCGTGAACGTCTCGGGCCTGACCATCCCTTGCGACTGCCGCTGCAAGCGGTCATCACCGACGGCTGCCGCGGCGTTGATCGCCTGCTCGATGTCGCTCGGGTCCAGCCAGCGCTTGGCCTGCTGCGAGTGATAAGCCCAGACGCCGGCATAGCAGTCGGCCTGCAATTCGAGCCGCACCGACACCTGGTTGTACTGCGCCTCGCTCATCTGCCGGCGCGCCTGCTCGATCTTGTTCATCGTGCCGGTCAGGTTCTGGACGTGGTGGCCGACCTCATGCGCGATCACGTAGGCCTGTGCGGCCTCGCCCGGCGCGCCGAGCCGTTCTTTCAGGATCCGGTAGAAGTCCAGGTCGATGTAGACCTTGCGGTCGCCCGGGCAATAGAAGGGCCCGGCCGCCGCTTCTCCCAGGCCGCAGGCCGTGCGCGTGCGGCCCGAATACAGCACCAGCGGAGGCGGCTCGTAGCGCGCCCCGGCTTGCTGGAATATGCGCGTCCAGACGTCCTCGGTACTGGCCAGCACCACCGAGGCGAAGCGCCCGCCGGTGTCGTCCGGCGTGCCGGTGCGGCCCGCGGGCGCCTGCGGTTGCCGCGACGGCGCCTCGGCCACCGGCCCGCCGCCGCCCGCGAACATGCTCAGCAGCGTCAACGGATTGATGCCGAAGATCCACCCGGCCACCAGCGCGATCGCCACCGTCCCCAGCCCGATGCCGCGGCCGCCGATCGGCAGTCCGCCGCCGCCTCCGCTGCCGCGACGGTCCTCGATGTTCGTGCTTTCCCGCTCGCCTTCCCAACGCATGGTCTTCCCCTGATATTTCGCGCCATCATAGAGCGCTTCGATGACCCGGGCCATCGAGGCCCGCTTCTGCGTGCGTACGCGCCGCCGACACGTCTTTCGTTATACTGCGAACTCTTCCGGCCCATGGGGAATCGATCAGCGCTTCCCTATGGGCCGGTGTGGGCCGTTAGCTCAGTTGGTCAGAGCAGAGGACTCATCAGCATGGTGACCCTGGCGTGAAAGCGCCAGTGGAAAAACCGGGTGAATTCAGGGAAACCGCCCGTCCTGGCGTCAAGTCCGGGCACGGCAATCCTGAGCCAAGCTCGCCGAAGGCAAGTCCGTCGGACTGGTAGGCGAGAAGGTGCAGAGACTAGGATGCGAGGAGCCAAGCCGATAAGCATCCCACGAGCGCCCGGCACCCTCCCGTGCGACACCGCGCCCTCCGGGCCGGCGTCCGGCACGCGGGTGATGAGATAGTCCAGGGAACGGGGAAACCCGTGCCAACCTGAATCCTTTGGTCGTTGGTTCAAGTCCAACACGGCCTACCCGTTTTGCTTGCGCAGCATTGCCGCCAGTCCACGGACCGGCACCTCGAGCCAGGTCGGCCGGCCGAGCGCCTCCTGCTCGATCTCCTGCGCGGCCCGATCGAGCAGGAACATCTGCAGCAGCGCCGGATCGTGCGGATCCGGCCGCGACCCGGCCACCGTGCCGCGCGCATCGAAGTACGCGCGCAGGAACGCATCGGCCATCACCTGCTGGAACGAATCGAGCAACTGTTCGCGGCGCATGCGCGCGGCGCTGCCGGGCGCCTTGTCCTCGCCGCCTTGCCGCACCGTCTGCACCGCGTAGTCGATCGACCGCAGCAGCCCGGCGACGTCGCGCAGCGGATGGCCCAGGGCCCGGCGCTCGGCCGGCGGCACGGCCGGATCGCCGTCGAAGCCGGTCAGGTAGACGTCGTCGCCCGAGATCAGCGTCTGCGCCAGATGGAAATGGCCATGCACGCGCGTCAGCACCGCGTCGTCGACTTCCCGGGCCAGTTCGATGGGCCATGACAGCAACGCCTGGTGCTGCGTGAGCAGCATGCGGGCCGCTTCCTGCGCCGTCTCGCTGCGCCAGTCGGCCGTTCGCTCTATCGCTCGCAGCGCCCGCTCGAGACGATCCCGGGTCGTTTCGGCCCAAGCGTCGATCCGTTCGTGTCCGACGGTACGCGGCGTGAATGCGGCGGGATCATAAGGCGGGGCATAAGACCGGGCATAAGGGGGCTCGGCAGGCGCCGCGAGCAGCGCATGCAGTTCGGCGAGCCGCCGGCCGATCGCCGCCATGATCGTCTCGGCCGCTTCGAGCTGCTCGCGAAACTCGGTGTCCGACGAACCGGTCAGCGCCGCGTCGTCCAGCGTGCGCGCCAGCGCGTTCAGTACCCAGTTCCAGCCGTCGCCTTCGTTGCTGATCGCGCGTTGCAGCAGCATCAGCGTGTGCGGCGTGCCGGCCGCGTCCCGGCGCACGACCTCGCCCAGCAGCGTCGAGGCGTTCTGGTAGCCGTGGTACGACAGGAAGTGCGACATTTCGGCTTCGGGATTCACGCCGGCCAGCACGCGGCGGAACAGCGTCAGCACGCCCGCCCCCTCGATCCATAGCGTGCCGTTGGGTTTCTCGAGCGAGAACCAGCGGATCGGTGCCTCGTCCAGTTGCAAATCCTCGATGCCCGGGTAGCCTTGAAAGCCCAGCAGGCCGTCGGGCGAGGGCACGCGCGCCTGCGCGCGCATCGCCTTGACGATCGCGCGCGCGAAGCGTTCGAGCGTGAACGCGTCGGTCAGCAACCCGATCCGCGCGCCGCGCCGCACGCGCGCCAGCGCCAGTTGCTGCGGCAGGCCGCCGGTGCTGTCCTCCTCGTCCCACAGGATCGTCACCGGCAACTGATAGCGCGGTTCGTCCCCGGGGGCCGGGGCGGGCGCGGCCTGCTGGTCGCCACGACCATCGGCGGGCGCCGTCACCGACACCTCGGCGATGAACAATTCGTTTCCGCCCGGAATCGGCGCCGCATAGTGGATCTGGACCACCGGTGATTGGTCCGGCCGGTAGCCTTCGACCCAGCGTCGCCGGGCCAGGTAGCCGGGCAATACCTCGCGTTCGAGCGCTGTCCGCGAACTGGCCGTCAGCTCATAGCCGACCTGCTTGTTGAGCACCAGCGTCAGCAGTTCGGGCGTCGCCAGGCCGTCCAGCGTGTGCCAATCGGGCGGCTGCGCGTGGGTGCTCAGCTCGAACCAGTAGAACCCATGCGGTGGCAGCGTCAGCAGATAAGGCAGTTGCCCGACCGTCGGAAAGGTCGTTCCGCCGAGCAGTTCGACCGGAACCCGTCCGGCATAAGGGGACAGGTCCAGCTCGACCGCCTGCGTCGAGCGCGCCAGGTTGGCCACGCACAGGATCGTCTCGGTACCGTCCAGGCGCAGGTACGCGAAGATGCGCCGGTTGCCGGGATTGAGCATCTGGATCGCGCCACGGCCGAACGCACGGTGCTGCCGGCGCAGCGCCAGCATCCGCCGCGTCCAGTTCAGCAGCGAGTGCGGGTCCTTCGCCTGCGTTTCGACGTTGACCGCCTCGTAGCCGTACATCGCGCTCTGGATCGGCGGCAACACCATCTGCTCGGGGTCCGCGCGCGAGAACCCGCCGTTGCGGTCCGGCGACCACTGCATCGGCGTGCGCACGCCGTCGCGGTCGCCCAGGTGCAGGTTGTCGCCCATGCCGATCTCGTCGCCGTAGTAGATGACCGGCGTGCCCGGCATCGACAGCAGTAGGCTGTTCATCAGTTCGATCCGTCGGCGATCGCGTTCCATCAGCGGCGACAGCCGGCGGCGGATGCCCAGGTTCAGCCGGGCTCGCGGGTCCGACGCATAGGTCTGCCACAGGTAGTCGCGTTCGCGGCTGGTCACCATCTCCAGCGTCAACTCATCGTGGTTGCGCAGGAAGATCGCCCACTGGCAGTTGGCGGGGATCTCGGGCGTCTGGCGCAGGATGTCGGTGATCGGGTGCCGGTCCTCGCGCGCGATCGCCATGTACATGCGCGGCATCAGCGGAAAGTGGAATGCCATGTGGCACTCGTTGCCCCGCCCTTGAGGATCGTCGCCGAAGTACGGCAGCACCTGCTCGGGCCACATGTTGGCCTCGGCCAGCAGCATCCGGCCCGGATAGCTGGCATCCAGCGCCGCGCGGATCCGCTGGAGGATCGCATGCGTCTCGGGCAGGTTCTCGTTGGTCGTGCCTTCACGGGCGAGCAGATAGGGCACCGCGTCCAACCGCAGCCCCTCGACGCCCATGTCGAGCCAGAACTTCATTACCGCCCGCACTTCGCGCAGCACCGGCGGATGATCGATGTTCAGGTCCGGCGGTTGCGAATAGACGCGG
>JAKPAM010000138.1 GCA_029779435.1 Pseudomonadota bacterium
GCTATTACGCGATCGAAACGGACGCGGCGCCATCGAAGTGACGGCGCCGGAAATGAAGTGAGGGAAGCGAGGCGGCGCAAGTGCCCGCCGGATGGCGGTCCGTGACGGCGCGACAGCCGGTCAGGAGAGGGTCCACGGCGGAGTCATGAAGACTGCGCCGCCGAGAGACCCGAGGCGGTGTGTCAGACCGCCGCGTAGCTGCGCAGGCGCAGCGCCATCTCCTGCAGCGAGCGCACGCCGCTGGCTTCGGCCCGCGCGCACCATTGCTGCAACTGGTGGACGAGCTGTTCGCCGGACTGGTGCGAACGCTCCCACAACTGCGTCAGCTCGCTGCGCATCTCGACCAGCTTGCGCAGGCGTTCGCTGGCGGCCATCACCTCGGGCAGCTTGGCCCGATGCTGCTGGCTCCACTTGCTGTCGTCACGTGCCAGCCAGTTGCGGGCCGAGGCGATCAACTGGCTCTCGGGCGCCTTGATCGAGCGCAGCCGCTTGGCTTCTTCGTTGCACGCGCGGCGCAGTTTGGTCGCGTAGGTCGCCATCACGTCGTAGCGATGGTGGATGACGGCTTGCAGCGCCTCGAGGTCGATCTTGCTGCGCGCCGGCACGAGCTTGGGCTTGGGCGCGACCTTGCGGACCTTGGCCAATCCCAGCCACGACATGACGGTGATGTAGCCCCAGCCCACGTCGATCTCGTACCACTTGCTCGAGAACTTGGCCGAGCTGCCGAACGCGTGATGGTTGTTGTGCAGCTCCTCGCCGCCGACCAGGAAGCCCCAGGGCACGAGGTTGGTGCTGGTGTCGGCCACGTCGAAATTGCGGTAGCCGACGTAGTGACCCGCACCGTTGATGACGCCGGCCGCCCAGAACGGGATCCACAGCATCTGGACCGCGAACACCGTCAGGCCGATCGCGCCGAACAGCAGCACGCTGATGATCAGCGTCAGGTAGATGCCCCAGGCCGAATGCTTCGAGTACAGGTTGCGCTCGATCCAGTCGTCCGGCGTGCCGTGGCCGTAGCGATCGATCTCGGGCTTGTCGGCCGCCGAGATCCGGTACAGTTCGGCGCCCTCGAGCATCACTTTCTTGATGCCGAAGATCTGCGGGCTGTGCGGGTCATCGACGGTTTCGCACTTGGCGTGGTGCTTGCGGTGGACGGCCGCCCACTCCTTGGTGACCATGCCGGTGGTCAGCCACAGCCAGAACCGGAAGAAATGCGAGACGATCGGGTGCAGGTCGAGCGCCCGGTGCGCCTGGCAGCGATGCAGGTAAATGGTGACGCCCGCGATCGTGATGTGCGTGACGACCAGGGTGTAGATGACGATCTGCCACCAGCTGAAATTCAGCAACCCGGTGTCCAGAAACGACAAAATCGAATCGATCAAACCTAACTCTCCATCAAGGGGATATGTGAGCAGCGGCGCAGGCACCCGCGCAAAGGGCGCGAATCGATCCAGCGTCTCATAGACTACCCATGGGCTCGAAGTCTACCCGTTAAGTCGTGCGTAGCGGGTGCTTTTTCAAGGATAGGGACATCCGTTGGTCAGAAAATGACCAAAAACTGACAGGAATCAAACCTTCGGGCATCAAGCGGAGGGGGTGCCCGGCCCGCCGGGCAGCGGGTTCCAGCGGATCTCCCGCTGCGGAAAGGGGATCTCGATACCGGCGTCGCGGAACCGCGGCCAGATCGCCATCGCGACGTCGGACAGCACGCTGCCCTGCCCCAGATGGGGGTCGGCCAGCGAGAAACCGACATCCATGCTGATCCCATCGGGATCGAAACGCGTCAGCGAGACCGACGGCGGCGGGTCGGCCAGCACGCGAGGCGTCACGCGCGCCGCCTCGATCGCCAGCCGGACCGCCAGGTCGAGGTCCGTGCCATAGGCCACCTGGATCGGCAGGCTCAGCCGCAGCCGCCCCGAGAGCGAGAGGTTCTGTACGACCGAGCCGATCAGCGTGTCGTTCGGCAGGATCTGGATCGCGCCATTGCCGGCCTCGATCAGCGTGAACCGCGTCCGGATGTCCTTGACCTTGCCCTGCACCACGTCGGTCTTGATCAGGTCGCCGATCCGGATCTGGCGTTCGAGCAGCACGACGAAGCCGCTGATGTAGTTGCTGGCGATCCGCTGCAGGCCCAGGCCGACGCCGACGCCCAGCGCGCCGCCGAACACCGACAGCGCGCTCAGGTCGATGCCGACGATCGAAAACCCCATCAGCAGCGCCACGACCAGGAACACCGACTGGATCAGCCGCGACAACACCGCACGCAGGCTGATGTCGATCGAGGTGGCGGCCAGCACGCGCGCCTCGACCAAGCCGCCCAGCCATACGGCGACCAGCACGGTGACCAGGATCCAGAACATGCTGGACAACAGCGTCCACGCGTCCAGCGTCTGTGCGCCGACCGGGAACTGGATCGATCGCAGCAGCGCCATCAGGTCATCGTCATAGCCGGTCACGTGCAGCGCGACGGCACTCCAGACGATGAACACCAGCGTCCGCTCGAAGCCGACCAGCAGCGGCGAGCGCGATACCGACGACACCGCGTAGACGATCGTGCGCACCAGCACCATGGCCACCGTCATCACGATCGCCAGCCGCAGGACGTTCGTCGCCATCCACAAGCCCATCAGCCCACGGACGATCAGCAGCAGACCCAAGCAGAACAGCGGGAACAGCAGGTGGGCGACCGCCTGGCGTGCCTGCAAACGACCGAACAGCCCGTGCGAGGCCTGGTCGACCCGCGCAGCCGTCTGTTGGTCGGCCGGCCCGCCGGCGGTCCCGGCGGCGAGCGCGGCCGCCGTCGCGACCACGCTCGGATCGACGTCGGTCGCGTGCGCCATCGCCTGCCGGCGCCAGTACCGCAGCAACGCGCGGGATCCGGCCCAGGCGATCGCGAAGCAGACCGCCAGCGCGACGAGCTGCCAGACGACGGACGGCTGCTGCAGGTCCCGCCAGAAATCCAGCAGCATCGACTGCAGCAAGCGTTCGGTGTTCATGCGATTTTGGCGCGCGTCCAGCACGCGGCGAAGAAGCCGTCGCAATCGTCACGATCGGGCCGCAGTTGCAGGAACCGGGCGCCCGGACCACAGGAATCGCCGATCTCACCCAGGTCACCCGCGTCGCCCGGGCCTGCGTCCCGATCGCGGCCGATTCCGATCGACAGCCGCTCGAGCATCGGACCGATCGGCTCTGGCCGCCAGTCCGGGTGCGTGGCATCGAAGTTCCGGGCCACCTGCTGGTTCTCGGCCGCCAGCAGGCTGCAGGTCGCGTAGATCAGCAGGCCGCCGGGCTTGACCAGCCGGGCCGCGGCGCCGAGGATCGACGCCTGGGTCCGTTGCAGCCGGGCGATCTCGGCCTCGTCGATCCGCCACTTCAGGTCCGGGTTGCGCCGCAGCGTGCCCGAACCGCTGCACGGCGCGTCGACCAGCACGACGTCGGCACGCCCGGCCAGCCGCACCAGCTTCGGATCGTTCTCGCTGTCGATCGCCATCGGCTGCACGTTGGTCGCGCCGGCCCGAGCCAGCCGCGGGCGCAGCTTGCTCAGGCGCGCGGCGGACACATCGCACGCATAGACCTGGCCCGAGTTCTTCAGCAACGCCGCCACCGCCAGCGTCTTGCCGCCGGCGCCCGCACAGAAATCCACGATCGTCTGGCCGCGCCGGGGCGACGCCAGCAGCGCCAGCGACTGGCTGCCGGCATCCTGGACCTCGACGCCTCCCGATTCGAACAGCCGGCTGCGCTCGAGCGCCGGCTTGCCATCGACGCGCAGCGCCCCCGGCACACCGGGCCACGGGTGGGCGGCGATGCGATCGGTCGCCAGCGCCTGGACAGCCTCGTCCATCGTCGTCTTCAAGGTGTTGACGCGCAGATCCAGCGGCGCGGGCCGCAGCAGCGCCTGAGCGATCGATGCGGCCGCCGCTTCGCCGTGCGTCGTTCGCAACGCATCCCACAGCCAATCGGGCAGGCTGAACCGGATCGGCGGCGCGACCGCCGCCGGGTCCAATGCGCAGACGCGATCGAGCCATGGCTGCTCCGCCGGTTCGACGGCCAGCGCAGGGCGCCCGCTCGGAGCCCCGCCCGCGTCGGCGATACGCCGCTGCGCGATCAGCGCCAGGCGCCTGGGCATCGGTCCGACGCCGCTTTGCGCCCAGTTCGCATACAGGCGCCGATGCCGCAGCACGTCGAAGACCGTCTCGGCGATCACGCCGCGGTCCCGCCGCCCCAATCCGGGCTGCGCGCGAAAGAAGTCGCGCAGCACCAAATCGGCCGGCCGGTTGCCGTCGAGCGCCAGCCCGAGCACATCGAGCAATCGCTGGCCCAACGCCGACACCGCGCCGCCGCGCGCGGCGCCATCGCCCAGTCCGCCTGTTCCGCCTGGTCCGCGCGTCCCACCCGGCCGTCGCGCCCCACCAGATCCACCAGATCCACCTGGCCCGCCGGACCGCGATCGTCGCGTCGAGGAACCGGATTCCCCAAGCCTGGCCGACCGACGCCCCGGCGGCGCCGGCCGCCTGGTCCGAGCGTCGCTACTCATTCGTCGCACCATAGCCAGCGCGGGGCGGCATCGGCCGGATCGCGCCACGCCGGTTCGCCGCCGCGCACGCGCATCCGGTCATGGACCAGCCAGCCGATCACCATCGGATACAGCCGATGCTCGGCGCGCAGCACCCGTTCGCCCAGCGTCGTCTCGTCGTCGCCGTCGCGCACCGGCACGACCGCCTGCGCGAGGATCCGGCCGCTGTCGACCTCGTTGACGACCATATGGACGGTGGCGCCATGGACGCGCACCCCGGCGGCCAGCACCTGGCGATGCGTGGTCACGCCAGGAAACGCCGGCAGCAGCGATGGGTGGATGTTGATCAGGCGGTCCGCATAGTGCGCGACGAAAACCGGCGTCAGCACCCGCATGAAGCCGGCGAGCACGACCCAGTCCGGCTTCAGCGGGTCGATCGCCGCGATCAACGCCGCGTCGAAGGCGGCACGGTCCGGATACGCGCGATGGTCCAGCTCGATGACCGGCAGGCCTTGCTCGCGCGCCCACGCCGCGCCTGCGCTGCCGGGCCGGCTCGCGACGACGCCGACGACGTCGGCCGGCCACGCCTGGTCGCGGCACGCCCGCACGAGCGCCGCCATGTTCGAGCCGCGCCCCGATATCAGAATCACCAATCGCTTCCGCAACACCTGTTCGCCTCGCGCATCCCTGCCGGAACCCCGCTCCGCCCGCCGGGCGGCAGCCGTGCGACAACCTTGCCCTACCTCGGCAACCTGGCGCCGATCCATCCGGGCATCCACCGCCTGGCCTCGGCAGCCGGGCGCCAACCCGCCCGGCCCCGGCAGCCGGGCGCCAACTTTACCACCCGGCTTCGGCCTTTCCGCCCGGTATGGCTTAAACTTCACCGTTTTTGCCGCCCAATCCGGATGCACGCTTTTCGTCGACTCCCGCCGCTGGACCAACGCCGCCCCTGCGCGTTGACGATCGGCAATTTCGACGGCGTTCACCGCGGGCACCTCGCGATCCTGAGCCGTCTGGCCGACGAGGCGCGGCGGCGCGGGCTCGTCAGTTGCGTGCTGACGTTCGAGCCCCATCCGCGCGAGTACTTCGCCGGAATCGGCCGGGGCACGGCGCCCGCCCGGATCTCCACGCTGCGCGACAAGCTCGAAGCGCTGAAGCTGTACGGCGTCGACCGCGTCAGCATCGCGCACTTCAATGCGCGGCTGGCCGCGCTGTCCGCCGAGGACTTCGTCCGCGACCTGCTCGTCGATGGCCTGCAGGTCGAGTACCTGCTCGTCGGCGACGATTTCCGCTTCGGCGCGCAGCGGCGCGGCGATTTCGCGATGCTGCGCCGGATGGCCGGCGGCGACGGCGACCCGCGCCGCGCGTTCGACGTCGAAGCGATGCCGACGATCGAAGAAGACGGTGCGCGGATCTCCAGCACCGCGATCCGCATCGCGCTGGCCGAAGGCCGGCTCGCCGACGCCCGGCAGTTGCTCGGACGCGCGTATTGCATCTCGGGCCACGTCGTACACGGTCGCAAGTTGGGCCGCACGCTCGGCTTTCCGACGATGAACGTGCGGATCCCGTTCGGCCGCCCGGCGTTGTCGGGCATCTTCGCGGTCCGCGTGCATGGCCTGTCGCGCGACGCCGGCTCCGCCGCGGCGGTCGCCACGCCGATCGACGGCGTGGCCAGCCTCGGCACACGGCCGGCCGTCGAGACGAACGGCCGGCCGCTGCTCGAAGTCCACCTGTTCGATTTCGATCGCAACGTCTACGGCGAGATCGTGCGCGTCGAATTCGTCCGCAAGCTGCGCGACGAGAAGAACTTCGACTCGCTCGACGCCTTGACGGCGCAGATCGACGCCGACGCACGTCAGGCGCGCGACGTGCTGCGCCAACCCTAGGAACAGACCCTAGCCCTGTAGGAACCTGATCATGGCCAAGAAACCGGCCGCGCCCGAATCGGCGTACCGCGCGACGCTGAACCTGCCGGATACCCCGTTTCCGATGCGCGGCGACCTCCCCAAGCGTGAACCGCAATGGACTGCCGAATGGCAGGAAAAGGGCATCTACAAACGCATCCGCGCGCTGTCGGCCGGCCGGCCGCTGTGGCAGTTGCACGATGGTCCGCCGTTCGCCAACGGCGACATCCACAACGGCCACGCCGTCAACAAGATCCTGAAGGACATCGTCGTCAAGAGCCGCCAGATGGCGGGCTTCGATTCGCGCTACGTGCCGGGCTGGGACTGCCACGGCATGCCGATCGAGATCCGCATCGAGAAGGAATACGGCCGCAACCTGCCGCCGGACGAGGTGCAGTCGCGGTCGCGCGCTTATGCCACCGAGCAGATCGCCCGGCAGAAGGCCGGCTTCATCCGGCTCGGCGTGCTCGGCGACTGGGACGATCCGTACCTGACGATGGCGCCGGGCAACGAGGCCGACGAGCTGCGCGCGCTCGGCCGGATCCTCGAGAAAGGCTATGTGTTCCGCGGCCTGAAGCCGGTCAACTGGTGCTTCGACTGTCAGTCGGCGCTGGCCGAGGCCGAGGTCGAGTACGCGGACAAGATCGATCCGGCGGTCGACGTCGGGTTTCCGTTCGCGGCGGATCAGTCGGCGGCGCTGGCCCGCGCGTTCGGGTTGCCGTCGCTGCCGATCGAGCGCGGCCTGTGCGTGATCTGGACGACCACGCCGTGGACGCTGCCGGCCAACCAGGCGCTGAACCTGCACCCGGAGTTCGACTACGCGCTGGTCGAGACCGTGTGGCTCGGCAAGCCGACGCTGCTGCTGCTGGCCGCCGAGCGCGTCGAGGCCTGCCTGGCCACCTGGAAGCTCGCCGGCAAGGTCATCGCGACCTGCAAGGGCAGCGCGCTCGACCGCATCACGTTCCAGCACCCGTTCGCCGATCGCCGCTCGCCGGTGTTCCTCGGCGAGTACGTGACGCTGGACACCGGCACCGGCGTCGTGCACTCGGCGCCCGCTTATGGCGTCGAGGACTTCGTGTCGTGCAAGGCCCATGGCATGACCGACGCCGACATCCTGCAGCCGGTGATGGGCGACGGCCGCTACACGTCGACGATGCCCGACTGGCCCGGCGGGCACGTGGTCGCCGGCAAGTCGATCTGGGATGCCAATCCGCTGATCGTCGAGACGCTGCGCGAACGGGGCGTGCTGTTGAACGTCGCGCACGACAAGCACTCGTACATGCATTGCTGGCGGCACAAGACGCCGATCATCTATCGCGCGTCGTCGCAGTGGTTCGCCGGCATGGACGTCCAGCCCAACGACGGCGGCCGCACGCTGCGCGAGACCGCGCTCGCCGGCATCGAGGCGACGACGTTCTACCCGGCCTGGGGCAAGGCGCGGCTGCACAACATGATCGCCAACCGTCCCGACTGGACGCTGTCGCGCCAGCGCCAGTGGGGCGTGCCGATGGCGTTCTTCCTGCATAAGGAAACCGGCGCGCTGCACCCGAAGACGCCCGAACTGATCGAGCTCGTCGCGCAGCAGTTCGAGAAGCACGGCATCGAGGTCTGGCAGCGCATCGACGCGCACGCGATGCTGGCCTCGGTCGGCGAGCCCGAACCGGACATGTGGGTCAAGAACCGAGACACGCTGGACGTCTGGTTCGACTCGGGCAGCACGCACCAGACGGTGCTGCGCGGTTCGCACGCGAAGGATTCGGCGTTTCCGGCCGACATGTATCTGGAGGGCAGCGACCAGCACCGCGGCTGGTTCCACTCGTCGCTGCTGACGTCGTCGATGCTCAACGGCGTGCCGCCGTACAAGTCGCTGCTGACGCACGGCTTCGTCGTCGACGGACAGGGCCGCAAGATGTCCAAGTCGCTGGGCAACGGCATCGAGCCGCAGGAGATCTACGGCAAGCTGGGCGCCGAAATCCTGCGGCTGTGGATCGCCAGCACCGACTACTCGGGCGAACTGGCGCTGTCCGACGAGATCCTCAAGCGCGTCGTCGAATCGTATCGCCGCATCCGCAACACGCTGCGCTTCCTGCTGGCCAACGTCAGCGACTTCGACCCGGCCAGCCACGCGGTGTCCGTCGACCGGATGGTCGAGATCGATCGCTACGCGGTGGCGATGACCGCCGCCTGGCAACGAGGCATCGAGCAGGACTACGCGCGCTTCGAGTTCCATCCGGTGATGGCCAAGCTGCAGATCTTCTGCTCGGAAGACCTGGGTGCGTTCTACCTGGACATCCTGAAGGACCGCCTGTACACGACGCAGCCGGACAGCCTCGCGCGCCGCTCGGCGCAGACCGCGCTGTACCTGATCACCGACGCGCTGCTGCGGCTGATGGCGCCGGCGCTGTCGTTCACCGCCGAGGAGGCGTGGCGGATCTTCTCGCCCGATCGCTGGAAGGCCGGCGGCGAGACGATCTTCACGCAGACGTGGCTCGCATGGCCCGCCGTGCCCGACGCCGACACGCTGATCGACAAGTGGACGCGAATCCGCGCGGTGCGCGCCGACGTGCTCAAGCAGCTCGAGGAAGCGCGGGGCCGCGGCGAGATCGGGTCGTCGCTGCAGGCCGAGATCGGCGTGCAGGTGCCGGCCGCCGACCATCCGCTGCTCGCGTCGCTGGGCGACGACCTGCGCTTCGTGATGATCACGTCGCAGGCGACGCTGCTGCCGCCGTCGCAGGACGAGACGACATGCATCACCGTGCAGCCCAGTGCCGCGCCCAAGTGCGACCGCTGCTGGCACTACCGCGCGGACGTCGGCCGGCATGCAGACCACCCGCTGCTGTGCGACCGCTGCCACGACAACCTGTTCGGCGCCGGTGAGCACCGGGCGTTCGCCTGATGCGCGCGCCCGTTCTGATGCGCGCACCCGCTCGCTCCCGATGACGTCGACGGTATCGCGACCCGAGCACCCGGCACCGAGCGGCGCGGCGGCGCCGAACGCCCGTTCTCCGGTGCGGTGGTTCGCGCTCGCGCTGGTCGTCATCGTCATCGACCAGTTGACGAAGCTGTGGGTGCTGGACCACTTCACTGTCGGCGAGCGGCTGCCGGTGATCCCGGGCCTGTTCGACCTGACGCTGCTGTACAACCCGGGCGCGGCGTTCAGCTTCCTGGGCAGCGCCTCGGGCTGGCAGCGTTGGTTCTTCACCGGGCTGGCCGTGGTCGCTTCGGTGGTCATCGCGGTACTGCTGTTCCGTCACCGTGGCCAGACCTTGTTTTCGCTGGCCCTCGCGATGATCATGGGCGGTGCGATCGGCAACGTCATCGACCGGTTGATGTACGGCAAGGTCGTCGATTTCCTGCTCTTTTATCGTGATCCCTGGTATTTTCCTGCGTTCAATGCCGCGGACAGCGCGATCACGCTGGGCGCGGTCCTGCTGATCCTCGACGAGTTGATCCGGCTGCGCCGCGCCGCCGCCTGATCGTCGGCTTCGCTTCCGGGCGCGCGCCACGCGGCGCCGCACGATCTCCCAAGGTAGGCACATCCCGATGAGATTGCACGAGTCCGCCCTTTCCACCGATCTGCAAGGCCGTCATCTGCTGCTCGGCGTCACCGGCGGCGTGGCCGCGTACAAGGCCGCCGAGCTGGCCCGGGAGCTGCAGCGTCGCGGCGCCACCGTGCAGGTGGTGATGACCGAGGCCGCCACGCGCTTCGTCGGCGCGCCGACGTTCCAGGCGTTGACCGGCGAACCGGTGTTCGTCGACCAATGGGACGCGCGCGTCGACAACAACATGGCGCACATCGACCTGTCGCGCCGCGCCGATGCGATCCTGATCGCGCCCGCGACCGCCGATTTCATCGCCAAGCTGGTCCATGGCCTGGCCGACGACCTGCTGTCGACGATGTGCCTGGCGCGCGACTGTCCGCTGCTGGTCGCGCCGGCGATGAACCGGCAGATGTGGCAGAACCCCGCGACCCAGCGCAACGTCGTGCGGCTGCGGACCGACGGCGTGCAGATCCTGGGGCCGGACAGCGGCGACCAGGCGTGCGGAGAGACCGGCGACGGGCGCATGCTCGAAGCCGAGGATCTGGCCGAGGAGATGACCGCGTTCTTCGTGCCGAAGCGGCTGGCCGGCCGCCGCGTGCTGGTGACCGCGGGGCCGACGTTCGAGGCGATCGACCCGGTTCGCGGCATCACCAACCTGTCGTCCGGCAAGATGGGCTATGCGATCGCCCGCGCCTGCCGGCAGGCCGGCGGCGACGTCGTCCTCGTCTCGGGGCCGACCGCGCTGCCGACGCCGCAGGGCGTGCGCCGCATCGACGTCGTCAGCGCGATGCAGATGCACGAGGCCGTGATCGGCGAGTTGACCGGGTCGGGCTCGCCCCCGCGCCGCCAGCAGTTATTCATCTCCGTGGCGGCCGTCGCCGACTGGCGAGTGACCAACGTCAGCGGACAGAAGATCAAGAAGGTCGAAGGCAAACCGGCGCCCAAGATCGAGTTCGCGCAGAACCCCGACATCCTGGCCAGCGTCGCGCACCTGCCCGATCCGCCGTACTGCGTGGGCTTCGCCGCCGAGAGCGAGGACCTGGAGCGAAACGGCGACGCCAAGCGCCGCCGCAAGGGCATCCCGCTGCTGATCGCCAACATCGGGCACCAGACGTTCGGCCGCGACGACAACGAGGTGCTGCTGATCGACGAGGCCGGCGCGCAGTCGCTGCCGCGCGCCAACAAGCACGCGCTGGCGCGCGAACTGGTGTCGGCGATCGCGATGCGGCTCGACCGGCAGGACCAGAAGTCCGAAGCACGCGACGGCCGATGAACCCGCTCGAACCGATCGACCAGGCGCCCAAGG
Organism: Pseudomonadota bacterium; assembly: GCA_029779435.1. Taxonomy (GTDB): domain Bacteria; phylum Pseudomonadota; class Gammaproteobacteria; order Burkholderiales; family Burkholderiaceae_E; genus JAKPAM01. The sequence goes on from JAKPAM010000138.1 coordinate 11,266, forward strand.
ACGGCGACTTCGCGCGCTACGTCGAGGCGATGGTCGCGCACAGCGGCCAGCGCCTGGCGGCGTCGGCGCGTGCCGACGGCGTCGCTCCCCCGCCCTCCCTGACCGCCCCCGTCTCCACGCTGTCGGCGCCCCCGGCGCCGGGTGCCGTGACGGCGCGCCGCATGGCGACGACCACCCGGTCCACCGCACCAGGCGCCACGTCCGCGGCATCGGGCAACGGACCGCCGGACATCACCGAACTGCTGTCGCGTGCCGCGTCGGGCGGGCTGCATCGGGTGCTCGCCGCGATCGGCGGAATCTGGCTGCTGCTGGGCATCGTGGCGGGGGTGCGCTGGTTCGCCGACAGCCTGTTCATCGCGATGATCCTGCTGTTCGCCGCGGCCTTCCTGCGCAACAGCCGCCGGCGTGCCAAGCCGCCGCGCGTCGACGAAGGCAGCGGCTGATCGGGCGGCGCGCGAGCCAGGCCAGATCCCCGCGCACCCTCGGGCCGGGCTGAGCGCTCCTGGCTCGATCCCGGCCCCGACCCCGATCCCGATACGCTTACCCCGCACGCTTACCCCGGCCCATCGCGCATCGCGCCGATGCGGCCCCCATCCAGGAGGAGAGCCCCCATGCCGATTACCAAAGGCCATAAGCAGTTGATCGCCGAAGCGCGTCAACAGATCCGGACGCTGACGCTCGACGAAGCCAAGGCCAAATACGAGGATCCGAACGTCGTGTTCGTCGATATCCGCGATGTGCGCGAGCTGGAGATGAACGGCATGATCCCGAACGCGTTCCATGCGCCGCGTGGCATGCTGGAGTTCTGGGTCGATCCCGACAGCCCGTATTACAAGCCGGTCTTCGGATCGGGCAAGGAGTTCGTGCTGTACTGCCAGTCGGCCTGGCGGTCGAGTCTGGCGACGCTGGCGCTGCAGCAGATGGGCCTGGCGCCGATCAGCCACGTCGAGGGGGGATTCAACGCGTGGAAGGAAGCCGGCCTGCCGGTCGGCGAACGCCCGCGCAGCAAACCGGCGAGCTGACCGATGCACCGCCAGATCGAAGCCCGTATCGTCAACCCGCTGCTCGGCGAACGCATCGCCGCCCCCGCTTATGCGACCGACGGGTCGGCGGCGATGGACCTGCGCGCCTGTCTCGACGCCCCCGTATCGATCGCGCCCGGCCAGCGCATGCTGGTCCCGACCGGCCTGGCGATCAACATGATGGATCCGGGCCTGGTGGCGATCGTCGCGTCACGCTCGGGCCTGTCGCTCAAGCATGGCATCCGCGTCGCGCAGGGCATCGGCGTGATCGATGCCGATTACCACGGCGAGATCCGCGTGATCCTGGCCAACGACGGCGTCGAGCCGTTCACGATCGAGCCCGGCGAACGCATCGCGCAGTTGATGTTCCAGCCGGTCGTGCAGGTCGCATGGCGCTGGGTCGAGTCGTTCTCGACCGATACCGCGCGGGGCACCGGCGGATTCGGCAGCACCGGCACGCGCTAAGTACAGGTACACGCTAAGTACAGGCACACGCCATCACTAGCGCACCGGCGCCGGCGACACGATCTCCACCGCCTGATAACGGGCCGCCGACAGATGCAGGTAGCGACACGGAAAGCTGATCACCTGCGCGTGGAAGCTGCCGGGTGCCGGCGGCTGCACGGCCGCGGGCACCAGGAGCATCAGCCGCCCGACGTCGAGCCGGGGCGCCTCGACGCGCAAGCGCCAACCCGGGTTGGGCTGCGCCCCGGCGTCGATGCGCAGCACCGTTTCCCCGGACGCGAAGTCGACTCGCCAATCGGCCAGCGCGGGCGTCTGGCCGACGGCCGTCCGCATCGAGGCGGCATCGCGATAGACGGTCGCCGCGGGCACCGACGCGCTGCCATCCGCCGGCGCCCCCAAGCCGGTGTCCGGACACTGCGCGCCGGCCTGCGCGAGTATCGAGACAGCAGGCTCCGGCACCGCCGGCTCGGAGCCTACGGCCTGGCAGGCCGTCAGCACCGCCAGCGAGCCGACCGCCAGAATCGCCGCGAACATCCGAATACCAGGCATCGCGATCACCGGCTCGGCCGCCGCGGCGTCAGCGGCTGCGAACCATTGTTGGCCGCGATCGCGCTGCCCCCGGGCCGCACGCCGCCGATCGGCCACAACGCGAAGTCGATGCCGCTGACGTCCGCGGTCGGATGCAATATGGACAATTCGCTGCTCAGGCTCGGATAAGCGCCGCAGCCCTCGCCCGACCCGCAGATGTAGTCGTCGTTGTCCAGGTCGTTGCCGGCGAGCACCAGGATCGATTTCGTGCCGGGAACGGTCACCCGATACTGGTAGAGGCCAGCGGTCGGCGCGACCACCGTCACCCCGCCGACCGTGGCCAGGTCCGGATCATCGGCATCGAGGACCACCACGTAGACCGGACCGAGCGTGCCGAGCGCGCCATCGGCGCCGCCGCGGCTGATCGCCACCGGCACGCGGATCGTGCGTGCCGGCGACAACGTCACCACGACGTTCGGAAACGCCGATGCGCCAGCCCCGAGCGCGGACCGATTGGCGGTCACGCGGTACGTTCCCAGTTTCGTCTGCGGATCCACGCTGTCACCGGATCTGGGCGCCACCGCGATCTGGTTCGAATCGGTGGTGACCGAGACGACGCGCTCGCTGCTCGTACCGTCCAACGCCAGAACCAGATCCGCTTCGGTCCGGGTCGAGCCCAGGCTGATCGAACTCGGCCGAGCCTCGACCTGCCCGGCGGGCGTCGGGACCGGCGCGCCGCCGCGGGCGGCCAGCGCGGCCTCGACAGCCTTGCGGGCATTGATCAATCCGTAGCCGAACGTGCTGTCGCGGCCGCTGCTTCCCAGGTCATCGACGATCGTGCCGTTGCGCAGCAGCGCGTCGACCTGGTCGGGGGTGATGCCCGGATGCGCCCAGCGCATCAGCGCGAACACACCGGCCACGTGCGGCGTCGCCATCGACGTCCCTTGCAGGAAGCCGTACGTGGGCTGTCGCTGCGAACCTTGGACCGTAGCCATCGTGCTGTAGATGCCATCGGGCAGGCCGTTGCCGGTCGTCGATACCGAGGTGTCGCCCCCCGGTGCCGCGACCGCGTTCTCGGCGCCGACGTTCGAATAGGGCGCGCGCTGGTTCCTCGCATCGACCGACGCCACCGCCCAGACGTTCGCGCAGTTGGCCGGCATCCCGACCGGGGACGTGCGGGTGCGCGTCGATTCGTTGCCGGCCGCGATCACCACCAGGCTGCCGGCCGCACGCACCTGCCGGAAGACCTCGGCGACCTCGCTGGGACACGCCCCGGAACCGCCCAGGCTCATGTTGATCACGTCGGCCTTTCGGGCGGGCCGGACGCCGCGATCGGTCGGCAGGCCGGCCGCGAAGCGTATCCCCTGGAGGATGTCGAACAGGCTGCCCGAGCCCTCGACGCCGAGCACCCGCACCGGCATGATCCGCGCCATCGGCGCGATGCCGGTGCCGCCGATCCCGTTGCCGGCCTGCGCGGCGATCGTGCCGGCGACGTGCGAGCCGTGGAACACCGAGGAGGTGGACCGCGACGCATCGTTGGGATTGGCGTCGGGCCCGTCGCCATCGCCGGCGCTGTCGACGTCCGAGATCATGTCGTAGCCGGCGACCAGTTGGCTGGCCAGGTCCGGATGGTCGGCGACGATGCCGGTATCGACGACTGCGACGATCGGCGCGGCGGAACCCGACAGATCGACGCCGCGCAGCGCCGTGACGGCCGACGGCAGGTTGATCGCCTCGTAGTGCCAGCGCTGCTTGGCGACCTCGCGGTCATTCGGCGGATAGGCCGGCCAGCTCGTCGATTGCTGCGTGGACACGCGCCGGTCGGGCGTGGCGCTCGCGTAGGCGCCGCTCGCGACCATCAGCTTCGCGTAGTCGGTCGTCTCGCGCAGCTTGCGCGCCTGATCGGTCAGCCCCTGGCGCCACGCGCGGTTCTGCGCGTCGACCGCGTCGGCACCGGTGTCCGCGGCAGGCGTGGCGCCCTTCTGGCGAACGGCGAGCGTCTGCAGCGCCTGCATGCCGGCCTCGCGCTCGGCCGCGCTGCCCGGCATCCGGACCAGGTGCAGGCCCTCCTGGCCGCCGCTGCCGCCGCCGTCGATCATCTCGACACGGGCTGCCGCCTTGGCCTGTACCGACGCATTCGGCTTGGCCACCGCCATGATGCGATCGGCGATCAGGTGGGCGTCGGTCCCGGTGGAAGTCTGGCACTGGGTGCCCGAATCCGGCGAACCGATGCGCAACTGATAGATGCTGCCGCCGGTGCTCCGGCGGGAATAGGTCTCGACGCCGATCACGTAGGTGCCCGCCTGCGTGATGCGCACGCACTCGTACTGGTTGACGCCGATCGACGAACCGACGAGATCTCCCTGAGGCGTGTAGACGGACAGGTCGAGATCGTAGTCCTCCGGATCGGCCGCGAACTCGAGCTCGATCACCTGGCCCGCCACCAGCGACACCTTGTAGCCGTCGTGCAGATCGCCTGTCGAGCCGATCTTGCCGCGGGGATTGCCCCCCGGCATCGTCACGTAGCCGACGACCTGCACCGGGTTGGGCAGCGTCTGCGCGGTCGCGAAACTGCCGTTGTCGCGCCAGTCGACCTGATTCGGATCATTGGTGTCGGAATCGACCGCGCTGGGTTCGGTGACCGAGATGGTGCCCGAGACCTGGTAGCTGGTGGGCGCCGGCCCGGGAGCGGGATCGGGCGAAGGCGCCGGGCCACCGCCCGGATCCGGGTTGCCGCCGCCACCGCCACCTCCTCCGCCGCAAGCGGCCACCATGGCCAACATCACGGCCGCCAGACCCTGCGACAGGCGCCTGGCATGCGGCCAGCGCCTGGCAAGCGATCCATTCCTCGCGCGCAATCCGCTTGAAGCGTGCGCGCCGTGCGTGGCGCGTCCGATTGTCTCGCCCATGATTGGTAATCCCCTCGCGACTATTGTTTTTCTGATTCAACGTTGCCGCCGGATGCGCGCACGTTGACCTGATTTTCGCGTGAAATCATAGGCCCTTACAGACAAAAGCATCCCCGATTCGGGTGATACCGGGCGTCAGGAATGTTGCTGGATGTCAGACCTCCCGACAATGGGTGGCATCAAGCGCGGTCGGCGCCGCGGCGCCGCAGCAGCGCCGTCATCAGCCCCGCGATCACCATGGCGGGCAGCGACAGCGCGACGAACGACCAGGTGAAGCCGATCCAGTGCTGCGCCGCGTGGCCGAACAGCGTCGCGCCGACCATCACGCCGACGAACGTGAAAGCCAGCGCTCCCGCGGTGGCCATGCCCGCCTGCCCGGGCGCGCAGCGGGCCGCCACTTCGGCCAGGTAGACGCCGTTCCACCCGATCGCCGACATGCCCAGCACCACGCAGACGATCGGCAGCAGGCGCCGCATCGTCGAGCCATCGGCCCCGCCCACCAGGCCCAGCAACACGCAGCAGACGATGACGATCACCGCCAGCGCCAGCAGCATCCGGACCGCGCCCAGCCAGCGATCCGACAGCCATCCCCAGACGATGCGCCCGCCGACCCCGCCCGCCTGCGCCAGCGCCAGGCAGGCCCCGGCGGCAGCCAGATCCATCCCGTGGTCATTGACCAGGAAGATCGTCAGGTAGGTCGTCACGCACAACTGGATCGCCGAGAAGCACAGCGAGCCCAACGCGAGCAGGCGCAGTTCGGGCGCGCGCCAGACCAGCCGCACCGGCGTCCACAGATCGGTCCTGGCCAGCGGCAGTTCGCCGGCGCCGCGATCGAGGTCGCGCCGGATCGGCTCGGCCGCCAGCACGCACAACACGTTGCTCGCCACCAGCACGCCCAGCACGAAGCGCCAGGGCCCCGCGTGCAGCAGCGCCGGCACCAGCAGGCCGGCCATCGCCCCGCCCAGAGGCACCCCGGTCTGCTTGATCGAGAACACCAGGTTGCGGCGCGCGGCCGGCGTCGAACGCGCCAGCAGGGCCGAGCTGGCCGGCGTGATCGGCCCATAGCCGCAACCGAGCAGCAACGCGCCCGGCAGCAGCCAGTCCGGCCCGATCGCGCAGACCGCCAGCCCCAGCCCGCACAACATCAGCGCTCCCTGGCTGGCGCGGATCGGGCCATACCGGGTGATCAATGCCCCGGCCATCACGCTGGAACCGATCGCACCGGCGTACAGGCACATCATGTAGCGGCCGAGTCCGGCCGGGCCCACGCCCAGCGTGTCGGAGGTCCCCGCCACGAGCACCGGCATCGCGACGCTGGACAGCGACGCGACGGCCTGGATGAGCAGAGTCGAAATCAGAACGAGCATGGTGAACCCGGCATGGTGCCTGAAGGGTCGACCCATTGTCGATTCGTCGACTCGTCGATTCGGGACTCCGGGCGCGGTCGACGATCACGGCCCACGCATCCGGACCCGGCCGCCGCGACCGCGTTATCCTTGGCCATGCGCATTCGAGCCGCTGCGATGGGCGCCTCCCGCTACCCCGGATGCGCACGTCCTGTCCTGGCCATGGCGCCGACCACTGGCCGCCGCCAATCACCCTTACCCTCGACGCCACGACGCATCCATGCGCGATCCGTCGACCCACGATGAGGAGTGCCCACCGATGTCCGCCCCGCCCCCCTTCCCGCCGTCCCGTTCCTCGCCCGATCGCCGTGCCCGCCTGCGCCGCCGCGGTCGCGCGCGCGCGACGCTCCGTTCGCTGCTCGCGCCGCTTGCGTCGTGCGTCGCGCTGGCCCCGATGCCGGCCGCCGCGGTGCTCCCCGTCGGCGCCGAAGCGCCGGCAATCCGTACCGAAGCGGCGCAGGCCGGGGAAGTACGGCATTTCGTGCTGGCCGACGCGCTCGCGCAGGGGCCGGTCGTGCTGTACTTCTATCCGGCGGCCTTCACGCAGGGATGCACGATCGAGGCGCATCAGTTCGCCGAAGCGACCGACGCGTTCGCCGCGCTGGGTGCCCGCGTCGTCGGCGTCTCGGCCGACGACATCGACACGCTGAAGCGATTCTCGGTCAGCGCCTGCCAGAGCCGCTTCGCGGTCGCCGCCGATCCGGACCGCACGATCATCGACGCTTATGACGCGAAGCTGCCGAGCCGCCCGACGATCGCCAACCGCGTGTCGTACGTGATCACGCCCGATCGCCGGATCCTGTTCGAATACACGAGCATGAAACCGGACGAGCACGTCGAACGCACGCTGCGGGCACTGCGCGAATGGGCGGCCCGCGGCGGCGCCACGCCAACGAAATGAGTCGCGACGGCTCGCGGCGGCACGGCCAGGCACACGATCGGATTCCCGAGGAAGCGCCCCGCGGTGATCCGCGCGCGCGCCGCGGCGATCTGCACGTCCTGCGGCAACTGCTGCCCTACCTGTGGGCCGACAAATCGCGGGTGGTGCTGGCGCTGGCCTGCCTGGTCGGCGCCAAGCTGGCCAACGTCGGCGTGCCGATCGTGCTCAAGCAGATCGTCGACGGCCTGTCTCCCGGCACCGCGGCGCTGGCCGTTCCCATCGGTCTGCTGGTGCTGTACGGGCTGCTGCGGATGACCACGACCACCCTCGGCGAGCTGCGCGAGATCGTCTTCGCGCGCGTCACGCAGGCGTCGGTGCGCGCGCTGTCGCTGCGGGTGTTCGAGCATCTGCACCGGCTGTCGCTGCGCTTTCATCTCGAACGCCAGACCGGCGGCCTGACCCGCGACATCGAGCGCGGCTCGCGCGGCATCGGCAGCCTGGTCTCGTTCACGCTGTACAGCATCCTGCCGACGATCGTCGAGATCGCGCTGGTGCTCGCTTACCTCGTCATCCACTACGACGCCAGTTTCGCGCTGATCACGCTCGCCGCGCTGGTGCTGTACGTGACGTTCACGATCCGCGTCACCGAATGGCGCACGCACCTGCGCCGCGCGATGAACGACCTGGACTCGCGCGCCAACGTGCGCGCGATCGATTCGCTGATCAACTACGAAACGGTCAAGTACTTCAACAACGAGGCGTTCGAGGCCAGCCGCTACGACGAGGGACTGCGGCGCTGGCAAGCCGCCGCCGTGCGCAGCCAGGTCTCGCTCGCCGGGCTGAACATCGGGCAGGCGATGATCATCGCGATCGCCGTCACGCTGATCGTCTGGCGCGCCACCGTCGGCGTGGTCGACGGCCGGATGACGCTCGGCGACCTCGTGCTCGTCAACGCGTTCATGATCCAGCTCTATGCGCCGCTGAACTTCCTCGGCGTGCTGTATCGCGAGATCAAGCAGAGCCTGACCGACGTCGAGCGGATGTTCACGCTGCTGGCCGCGCATCGCGAGATCCAGGACGCGCCCGGTGCGCGCCCGCTGCCGCCGCCCGCCAGCCCGCTGGGACCCGCGGTCCGCTTCGAGGACGTGCGCTTCGCCTACCACCCGGACCGCCCGATCCTGCGCGGCCTCGACATCGATCTGCCGCCCGGCTCGACGGCCGCGGTCGTCGGCCCGAGCGGCGCCGGCAAGTCGACGCTGGCACGGCTGCTGTTCCGCTTCTACGACGTCGACGGCGGCCGGATCACGATCGACGGGCAGGACATCCGCCAGGTCACGCAGGCGAGCCTGCGCGCCGCGATCGGCATCGTCCCGCAGGACACCGTGCTGTTCAACGACACGATCCGCTACAACGTCGCTTATGGCCGCCCGCAGGCCGGCGACGACGAGGTGCGCCGCGCGATCACCGCGGCACGCCTCGATGCGTTGATCGACGCGTTGCCGGAAGGCGACCAGACCCAGGTCGGCGAGCGCGGATTGAAGCTGTCCGGGGGAGAAAAGCAGCGTGTCGCGATCGCGCGGATGCTGTTGAAGAATCCATCCATCCTGGTCCTCGACGAGGCGACGTCCGCGCTCGACACGCGCAACGAGCAGGCGATCCAGCAGGCACTGAACGCATTGGCCGCTGGGCGCACGACGCTGATCATCGCGCACCGGCTGTCGACGATCGTCGACGCCGACCAGATCCTGGTGATGGACCAGGGCCGCATCGTCGAACGCGGTCCGCATGCCGAACTGCTGGCGCGCGACGGCCTGTACGCGCGGATGTGGCAGGCTCAGGCGCAGGCAGCCCGCCCGTCCGAATCGACGATCCCGGCCCGGCCCTAGGGCATGTTCACCCAAAGATCGAGCCCGATCCCTCCCCTATCGCGACCTCAGCCCGGCCGGACCATCGCCTCGAGCTTGTGCGCGTCGGCCACGAACAGGCGGATCCCCTCGCCGAGCTTCTCGTACGCCATCGCGTCCTCGTTCAGCGCGAAGCGGAACGCCGGCTCGTCGACACGAACCCGCTCGATCGACTGCTGGAGGGCCGCCGCCGGATCGAGCTTGCGCGCGACCGGCTGGTCGCTGGCCGCCAACTGGCCGAGCAGCTCGGGGCTGATCGTCAGCAGGTCGCAGCCGGCCAGCGCCAGCACCTGACCGATGTTGCGGAAGCTCGCGCCCATGACCTCGGTCCGGTAGCCGAACTTCTTGTAGTACGCGTAGATGCGCCGCACCGACTGCACGCCCGGATCGTCGTCGGGCGCGTAGTCCTTGTTCTCGCGCTGCCGGTACCAGTCGAAGATCCGGCCGACGAACGGCGAGATCAGCGTGACGCCTGCGTCGGCGCAAGCGACCGCCTGGCCGAAGCCGAACAGCAGCGTCAGGTTGCAATGAATGCCTTCGCGCTCCAGGCGCTCGGCCGCCCGGATGCCTTCCCAGGTCGATGCGGTCTTGATCAGTACGCGATCCCGCGCGACGCCCTGCGCCGCGTACAGGTCGATCAGCCGCTGCGCGCGGGCGATCGTCCCCGCGGTGTCGTAGGACAGCCGCGCATCGACCTCGGTCGATACCCGCCCGGGAATGATCTTCAGGATCTCGCAACCGAACCGCACCAGCACGCGATCGCAGACCAGATCGACCGGATCGTCGCGGTGCGCGGCGACGACCTCGGACAACAGGGTCGCGTACGCAGGCTTCTGGATCGCCTTGACGATCAGCGTCGGATTCGTCGTCGCGTCGCGCGGCTGGTAGTCGCGCATCGTGTTGAAGTCCCCGGTGTCGGCCACCACGGTCGTCAACGCCTTCAATTGCTCGAGACTGTTGCTCATCGCTCTTCCAGTCAACGTGGGCGCCGCGCGCGGATGATCAGCACCACGGCCAATACGGCAAACAATACCGCGCTCCAGATCGCATACGGAATACCCGCCATCGGAATGTTGGCTTCATTGCAGAACGCACGCGCCTTGAAGAACCACGGCGCCAGTTCGTCGAGCCACAAGCCCTTGATGACCAGATCCGCGAACGTCTGCGAGCAGCCTTCGGCCTTGGAGGCGACGAACTGCTGATGCAGTGCGGCCGCCAAACCGCCGACCGACAGCAACGCGCCGACCCACGAGAGCGCCTTGGCGACCGGCCCGCGGTTGAGCCCCCAGGCCAGCAGCGCGACGATCGCGATCAGCAGGTAGATCAGGCGCTGGAACACGCACCACGCGCACGGCTCCATCCCGAACTGGTGTTGCGACACCAGGGCGACGGCAAGGCCGCCCACGCACAAGCCGGCAGCAGCCAGCGTCAAATTCTCACGTTTCAAGCATGTCCTTCCATAGTTGACGGGTCCAGGCCAGCGCCTGCGTGCCTTGCGGATCGCCCGGGCCCCGCACGCCCGGCTGCAATGGCAGGCCCTGTTCATCGATGCCATCCGCCGGCAGACCGGCCACCTCGCTCCACGTACCCCGCGCCGCATCGAAACGATGCACGGACGTGATTCCCAATGCGCTGCGGCTGTCGACGAACGCGAACTGGCGCGCGACGATCGCCCCGTCGCGACGCGGCGGATCCTCGGGCGCACGGACCAACAGCGCTTCGAGGATCGATCGCGCCGCCCACTGCGCGTGCGCCACGGCCATCGCTGCGGATTTTGCCATGCCCGGCGGGCTTGCCACCGCATCGCCGACCACATGCACCAGCGGCCAGCGCACGCTGCTCATCGACGGCCACGCCACGTCGCACCAGCGGCCGTCGGCACCGGTCAGGCCCGCCTCTCGCGCCAGCCGGCCCGCCTGCCCCGGCGGGATCACGTTCAGCAGATCGGCACGCACGCGCTCGCCCCCCTCCAGCACGACGTGCCGCGCGTCGCCGCCGACGTCGGTGACGATGCAGTTGGGCCGGTAGTCGATGACGCCCATGAACCGTTGCCGGAAGATCCGGTGCAGCACATCGGGCGCGACCGGTATCGACGGGTTCGCGTCGAGCACGACCAGCCGCGCGCGCGGCCGCGTCTGGCGAAGGTAAGTGGCGAGCTGGCATGCGCGCTCATAGGGGGCCATCTGCCCGCTGTACGGCGCACGCGGTATCGACAGCAGCACGGTCGCGTCGTCGGCCAGCCGCACCAGCCGCTGCCGCAGCGCCTCGACCTGCCGTGCCTGCTGCCAGGCGTGCAGCACCAGGGCCTGGACCTCCGGACCATAGCCGTCGATCCGCGCGCTGACCGGCTCGGCGCCGCAAGCGAGGACGATCCGGTCCGCGTGGACCGACGTACCATCGCGCAAGCGCACCCGCGCCGACGACGGATCGATCGCCGTCGCTTCCTCGTGCATGACGCGCACACCCAATCGGCGAAGCCCGTCGTACCCCCAGGTCAACTGCTCGATCCGGCGCCAGCCGCCGATCACCGCGTTGGACAGCGGGGCCGACACGTAGCGCGGCTCGCGCTCGATCAATACGACGTCGATGCCTTCGCCGCCTTCGCGTTTGAGCTGGACGGCCAGCGTCGCTCCGGCGACACCGGCGCCGACGATGACGACGCGCGGCGCGCCGCCACCTCGCGAGGCGCCGGGAGGCGGCGATGCGCAACCGGCCGGCAGGTTCAGGATCGGGGTCGCACCGGTGACGGCGGCGACGCGCAGCCAGCGGCGCCGGGACGAAGGACGGACAGCGGAACGGGACATGGGAACGGCATCCGGATCGGGCGAGCGGGCAGGCCAAGGCACGAGGCGACAGCGGGCATTGCCCTCGCATCCCCTCTCCCGGGCGCGACCGCGGGAATGCCGCGTACGAATGACGACGCGGCGGCATGCTCGAGCATGAACCGCCGCGTCGTGTCACGCGAAGCCGCCAACGCGGCCATCCCGACGACTGTCGGCCCGCGATGGCTGAAAGGCCGCCGCGCGGGCTGGATCGCCGATCAGGCCGGCAGAGTCTCGATCTGCTCCTCGCCTTCGCCACCGGCCGCTGGCGGCGGCGGTGCCTCGGAAAAGTCCAGCGTCACGTGGTCCTGCTCGTCCAGGTCGACGGTGACCTTGCCGCCGCCGACCAGCTTGCCGAACAGCAGTTCGTCGGCCAGCGCCTTGCGGATCGTGTCCTGGATCAGCCGCTGCATCGGCCGCGCGCCCATCAGCGGATCGAAGCCTTCCTTGGCCAGGAACTTGCGCAGCTTGTCCGTGAAGATCGCCTCGACCTTGCGCTCGTGCAACTGCTCTTCGAGCTGCATCAGGAACTTGTCGACGACGCGCAGGATGATCTCCTCGTCCAGCGGACGGAAGCTGATCACCGAATCCAGGCGGTTGCGGAACTCCGGCGTGAACAGGCGCTTGATCTCGGCCATCTCGTCGCCGTGCTGCTTGGACGACGAGAACCCGATGCCGCGCTTCTGCAGATCGGCGGCGCCCGCATTGGTCGTCATGATGATGATCACGTTGCGGAAATCCGCCTTGCGACCGTTGTTGTCGGTCAGCGTGCCGTGGTCCATCACCTGCAGCAGGATGTTGAAGATGTCCGGATGCGCCTTCTCGATCTCGTCGAGCAGCAGCACCGCGTGCGGCTTCTTGGTGATCGCCTCGGTCAGCAGTCCCCCCTGGTCGAAGCCGACATAGCCGGGCGGCGCGCCGATCAGTCGCGACACCGCGTGCCGCTCCATGTACTCGGACATGTCGAAGCGGATCAGTTCGATGCCCAGCGTGTAGGCGAGCTGCTTGGCGACCTCGGTCTTGCCGACGCCGGTGGGCCCGGAGAACAGGAACGCGCCGATCGGCTTGTCCGGCTTGCCCAGGCCCGAGCGCGACATCTTGATCGCCGCCGACAGCGCGTCGATCGCCGGATCCTGGCCGAACACCGTCGCCTTCAGGTCGCGATCGAGCGTCTGCAGCTTGCTGCGGTCGTCCGAGGACACCGACGCCGGCGGAATCCGCGCGATCTTGGACACGATGTCCTCGATCTCGCCCTTGCCGATGACCTTCTTCTGCTTGCTCTTGGGCAGGATGCGCTGCGCGGCGCCGGCCTCGTCGATGACGTCGATCGCCTTGTCGGGCAGATGCCGGTCATTGATGAACTTGGCCGACAGCTCGGCCGCGGCCGACAGCGCCGACGATGAATACTTGACGCCGTGGTGTTCCTCGAAACGCGACTTCAGCCCGCGCAGGATCTGCACGGTCTGCTCGACCGACGGCTCGTTGACGTCGATCTTCTGGAACCGGCGCGACAGCGCATGGTCTTTCTCGAAGATCCCGCGGTACTCGTTGTACGTGGTGGCGCCGATGCACTTGAGCTGCCCCGACGACAACGCGGGCTTGAGCAGGTTCGACGCATCCAGCGTGCCGCCCGACGCGGAGCCCGCCCCGATCAGCGTGTGGATCTCGTCGATGAACAACACCGCATGCTGGGTGTTCTTCAATTGCTTGAGCACCGTCTTGAGCCGCTGCTCGAAGTCGCCGCGGTACTTGGTACCCGCCAGCAGCGCGCCCATGTCCAGCGAATAGACGACCGCGTCGTTCAGCACCTCGGGCACGTCGCCCTGCGTGATGCGCCACGCCAGGCCCTCGGCGATCGCCGTCTTGCCGACGCCGGCTTCGCCGACCAGCAGCGGATTGTTCTTGCGCCGGCGGCACAGCACCTGGATGACCCGCTCGACCTCGTGCTCGCGGCCGATCAGCGGATCGATCTTGCCTTCGCGGGCCGCGGCGTTGAGGTTCTGCGTGTACTGGTCGAGCGCCGACTGCTGGTTGGCCGCCTGCTCCTGCTCGGCATCCGGCGCTTCTTCCTTGGACGGTTCCTTCGGCTGCGGGTTCTTCGTGATCCCGTGCGAGATGTAGTTGACGACGTCCAGGCGCGTGATGCCCTGCTGGTGCAGGTAGTAGACCGCGTGCGAATCCTTCTCGCCGAAAATGGCGACCAGGACGTTGGCGCCCGTCACTTCCTTCTTGCCGTTCGACGTCGACTGGACGTGCATGATCGCGCGCTGGATCACCCGCTGGAAGCCGAGCGTCGGCTGCGTGTCGATCTCTTCGCTGCCGGGCACGACCGGCGTGTTTTCCTTGATGAACGCCGTCAGGTTCTTGCGCAGGTCTTCGATGTTCGCCGCGCAGGCGCGCAGCACCTCGGCCGCCGACGGATTGTCGAGCAACGCCAACAGCAGATGCTCGACCGTGATGAACTCGTGCCGCTGCTGCCGGGCCTCGACGAAGGCCATGTGCAGGCTGACTTCCAACTCTTGCGCGATCATGCTTCCTCCATCACGCATTGCAACGGGTGCTGATGCTCGCGTGAGTAACTACTAACTTGTTCGACCTTGGTCGCGGCGACATCGCGAGGGTACACACCACACACTCCCTTGCCATCGCGATGGACTTTCAGCATTACCTGGGTGGCTTTCTCGCGCCCCATGCCAAAGAACTTCTGCAGTACCGTCACGACGAATTCCATCGGGGTGAAGTCGTCGTTGATCAGGAACACCTGATACATGGGGGGCGTTTTGACCTTCTCAACCTGCTTTTCGAGAACGGTGCCCGGGTCGTGTTTCGTGGCCATGGATCCATTCTATCGACTCGTGCTGCAACTGCAATCACGGGAGCGCCCCACGATCGACTTCATTGTGAACCGAATCACAGACCCTTGCATATGGTGCCCGCGCGACCGTGCACAAAGTCTCGCCGGGCGGTCCGCCTCCTCGGCCGAGACGCGCCCACAAGCGGCGCGGCGGGCCAGATGAGGACCAGATGAGGGCCGCATCCGGGGCTGCATCCGGGCCGTAGCCGGCGGGATCGACGCCCCCTTCGGGGAGACCGACCGGCGTCACGATGCCGCGGCGGCCCGATCCCGCAGCGGCACCTGAACCGGCATGGATCGGCTCCCGGATCGATGCGAGCGTCGGCGGCCGATCAGGAAGGTGCGGGCAGACGACGTCCGGCCCGACCAGCATCGCGGTCATTTGGGCCGAACCGCCCCGCCGTCGGTTTTTTCTGTCCATGGGGGAGGGGAGAAAAATCGGCCAAAACCGGCACGCGGCGACAGGCGAACCAAACCTGGCCACGGCCAGCCCGGCCGCCTGGCCGGATCTAACGCTTCCAATCCAAGGCTGCCGGCATACGATAACCAAATCGATCTGTATTGATTTACATCAAGAATCCTTACGCAAACTTGATCGCCTTCCCCGGAAATGCGCGTCATGCCACCCGCACGAGGGATTTACCCGGCCGATATCGACATGGTCCTAAGCGCGGCCTCGTCGTCCATTGCATCCGCGCTTCGCGGGCCATGCGTGTTTGGCGGCAAGCCGTCGTAACCTGCGCGACATGGCGGCCGATGATGCTTGTTTGTGGACACCGGTCTGACACGTTCTTTTACCCCCAACCCCGGTAATTTGCAGATATCGTTAACTTGATGAAGAACAAGTATTTACCCTGCATTCGGCACCGTTTGGCTTTGCTTGACTTCCCTCCGTCTTTGGCAAAGAATCGATCTCGGCAGCCGTAGGAAAACGCCTACGGCTGTGTCGCGTGCCGACCGATAATTAGTGCAATGGCACGCGACACTGTGCGACGCGAATATCGCGCCGCGATGCGATAGACGAGCAGCTCGGTAACGGCTCGGCCCGTTTCGCGACAACCGCCGGTTGTCGTTGGATGCCAGGCCCGACCCACGGTTGCTTGCGCTTTTTCTGCAGGGATGGATGGGAATATGGCAAAGGGAACGGTCAAGTGGTTCAACGACGCTAAGGGCTTCGGCTTCATTACCCCGGAAGACGGGGGTGAGGATCTGTTCGCCCACTTCAGCGCTATCCAGAGCAACGGATTCAAGAGCCTGAAGGAAGGTCAGCGCGTGCAGTTCGATGTCGTTCAAGGACCGAAGGGCAAACAGGCATCGAATATCCAACCGGAGCAATAATCCGCCTAGCGCGGATGCCGCCGCGTCCGAAACTTGGACCGGTTGCCTCGGTTGCCGCCAGCAGAAGTCTTGCTGGCGGCATTTTCATTTGTGCTGGCGCCGTTCACACCTCGCACCAGCCCAATGCGCAGGCGCTAAGCGCGCCTCCCAGCCTCGTCAGGACAAGGCTTCCGCCCCTTCCGACCGGCGGCCCCGCCGCGATCTCCAATTGGCGATCAACGGGTAAGCGGCGAACCAGTTCGCGAGCGCGTCGACGTTGACACCGTCGCTTCCTTTCCAGAAATCGACTGGGTAGCCCCATTCCGAGCTGCGCGATTTGCGCGGCGTCAGGTAATCGGTATACCGGTACAGGAATCCGGGATGCTGAGCGGTCTGGAGAATTCCCGCATATCCGAGCGTGTCCAGCAGCAGGCGAGCCTCCTCGATCGACAGCCGCAGCCCGGGCAAGCGCCTGAGCCGGCGGAACAGCCTGGACGGCGTCTCGTCCGGCTCGCTGGCGTCGATCAGGTCCAGGATCGCGCAGAACTGACGTATGCCGTAGTCGCCGGGCACGCCGATCGGACTGTGGTTGTGCCGCTGCAGATAGGCTGCCAGCATCACCGGCTCGCGCGCGATGATCGCGCCGGTCCATCGGCCGGCCAGGATCGGCTCGAGGTCGAACTCGACGATGTGCCGGCTGCCGCAGACCGTGCACGGCATGGATGGCCCGAACATGGACGCGTACGCGTGCGGCCGCAGATGCGTCATGATCGCGTAGGCCGAAAATGCCGCGCGCTGCGCCGGATGGTTCGACTCGATCCCCTGCAGGAACGCGTCGACGACCGACTGCCGGTCGCAGGCGCGGTACTCGGCCAGCGCCCAATCGATCAGTTGGTCATGGGACAGCGCCTGGCGGTGACTGCGATCCGCCTCGTCAACAGTGGGCGATTTCCACGAATTGCGACGCGCGGCAGCCAGCGCCGATTCAGGGAGCCCCCGAGGGCGAGACAGGGAATGCAGGATGTGCGCATCGATCGCTTTCATGCGCACGATGGTATGTGGGCGTGGCGATCCAAAGTGTTTCGGGAGCCGCATTTCGTCGCCGGTGATCGACCGTTCGTCGGCTCGTCGACCACCGGTGCCTATCCAGGGCACCGCCGGTCGGCCGCGCCCTGCCCGACTTGCCCGGCCGTTTATTTGGCCAGTTTGAGCGTGCCCTTCATCAACGACGAATGGCCGGGGAACGAACAGAAGTACGTATAGGACTCGCCCGCGCTGAGCTTGTCGACGCCGAACGTCACCGAATCGGATTCCCCTCCGCCGACCAGCTTCGTATGCGCGATCACGCGCGCATCGCCGTCCTTAACGTAGTCCTTGGCGGCACCGGCGGCGACGCCGTCACCGGCCGCGCCTTGCGCGTCGGCCGTCTTCGTCAAGACCCAGTTGTGACCCATCGCGACCTTGGGCAGCTTGCCCGAGTGCTTGAGCTTGACGGTGAACTGCTTGCAGCTCGCCGGCACGTCGATGCTGCTCTTGTTGAACTGCATCGCATCGTTGCCTTCGATCTCGACCGCGCAATCGGCGGCCCACGTCGTCGCGGCGGGCACCATCAGGCCGGCCAGCAGCGTGATACGGCAGATCGCGGATTTGCTCATCATCGTCTTCTTCTCCTTGGAACAAAACGCGCGGCGACGTCGCCGCGCGGCACTTGAAACTTCTCAGGTCGAGCCGGCGGCCCGCGGTCCCGGCCAGCGCCAATCCCTGATCGCCGGCAGGTCGTCGCCGCGATCGCTGATGTAGCGGCGATGCTGCTGCAGCATGGCTTCGTACCACTGCGTCTGCGCGGCGACCCGGTCGGCCAGCCGCGGCACGTGGCGCACGGCCGCCAATGCCAGCCGGAAACGATCGACGCCATTGCGCACCACCATGTCGAACGGCGTCGTGGTCGTGCCCTCCTCGCGGTAGCCATGCACGTGCAGATGATCATGGCACGGACGCTTGTAGCACAGCTTGTGGATCAACGCCGGATAACCATGAAACGCGAATACGACGGGCCGGTCGATGCCGAACATCGCGTCGAACAGGTCGTCCTGCAGCCCATGCGGGTGTTCATCGCGCGTCTGCAGCGCCATCAGATCGACCACGTTGACGACGCGCACCCGCAGGTCCGGATGCCGTTCGCGCAGCAGCGACACCGCCGCCAGCGTCTCGAGCGTCGGCACGTCGCCGGCGCAGGCCATCACGACGTCGGGTTCTTCGTCCGGATCGCTCGCCCATTCCCACACGCCCGCGCCGGCCGCGCAGTGCGCGACGGCCGCATCGTGGTCCAGCCACTGCGGCGCCGGCTGCTTGCCGGCGATGATCACGTTGATCACGTCGCGGCTGCGCAGGCAATGGTCGGCCACCGCCAGCAGGCAGTTGGCGTCGGCGGGCAGGTAGATCCGGGCGACGTCGGCCTTCTTGTTGGTCAAGTGGTCGATGAATCCCGGATCCTGATGCGAGAAGCCGTTGTGATCCTGCCGCCACACGTGCGAGGTCAGCAGGTAGTTCAGCGACGAGATCGGCTTGCGCCAGCCGATCTCGCGGCTGACCTTCAGCCATTTGGCGTGCTGGTTGACCATCGAATCGACGATCGGGATGAACGCCTCGTAGCACGAGAACAGGCCATGGCGCCCGGTCAGCAGGTAGCCTTCGAGCCAGCCCTGGCATAGGTGCTCGCTGAGCACCTCCATCACTCGGCCGTCGGCGCGCAGATCGGTGTCATCGGCCTCGTGGCGCGCGAGCCACGTCTTGCCATCGCTGCTCGCATAGACGGCATCGAGGCGGTTGGACGCGGTCTCGTCCGGACCGAACAGGCGAAAGCGATGCGACGTCCGGTCACGTCCCATCAGATCGCGCAGATAGGCGCCAAGGACCCGGGTGGATTCGGCGTCGATGCTGCCCGGCGACGGTACCGTCAGCGCATGCTGCCCAGGAGTCGGCAGCGACAGCGGCTGCCACAGCTCGCCGCCGTTGGCGTGCGGGTTCGCGCTGATCCGGCGCGAACCGGTCGGCGCCAGCGATACCAGCGACGGTTGCAGCCGCCCGTCGTCATCGAACAGCTCCTCGGGCCGATAGCTGCGCAGCCAGGCTTCGAGCTGGGCGACCGCTTCCGGATCGTCGAAACCGGTCAGCGGCACCTGATGCGACCGCCAGTGTCCCTCGACCCGCTTGCCGCCCACCTCGCGCGGGCCGGTCCACCCTTTCGGCGTACGCAGTACGATCATCGGCCAGCGGGGCCGCACGGCGTCGGCCGGCGATCCCGCCCGCGCCAGTTGCTGAATCGCGCGGATCCGTTCGAGCATCTGGTCGAGAACCTGCGCCATCCGCTCATGCATCGCCGCCGGCTCGTCGCCGCTGACGAAGAATGGTTCATGCCCATAGCCGGTCAGCAGCGCGCGCAGTTCATCGTCCCCGATGCGCGCCAGCACGGCGGGGTTGGCGATCTTGAAGCCGTTCAGATGCAGGATCGGCAGCACCGCGCCGTCGCGCGCCGGATTCAGGAACTTGTTCGAATGCCAACTCGCCGCCAGCGCGCCGGTCTCGGCCTCGCCGTCCCCGATGACGCAGGCGACGATCAGGTCGGGATTGTCGAACGCCGCGCCGTATGCGTGCGCGAGCGAGTAGCCCAGTTCGCCGCCTTCGTGGATCGAGCCGGGCACCTCGGCGCCGCAGTGGCTCGAGATGCCCAGCGGCCACGAGAACTGCCGGAACAAGCGCCGCATGCCGTGCCGGTTCGGTTCCACGGCCGGATAGCGCTCGGACCACGTGCCTTCGAGATACGCGTTGGCCACCACGCCCGGTCCGCCATGACCGGGGCCGATGATGGCCATCAGGTTCAGGTCGTGATCGACGATCAGCCGGTTCAGGTGCGCGTGGATGAAGTTGAGCCCTGGCGTCGTCCCCCAGTGGCCGAGCAGCCGCGGCTTGATGTGCGTGCGGCGTAACGGCTCGCTCAGCAGCGGGTTGTCCTGCAGGTAGATCTGGCCGACGGACAAGTAGTTGGCGGCCCGCCACCAGGCATCGATCCGTTGGAGTCGTTTGGCAGGCAGCGGCGTGGACAACGGGACGTCGGCGGGGGCGGCTTGGTTCATGGGACGAGGTCGCACAGGGTACGAGCGGCCTGACGCCTATCAAGAATTGGACCATGCGCATCGCGAACCCCTGTTGACGCGAGTCAACGCAGATTGGCATCGCGGCCCGGGGTTTGCCGGGTCGCCGGGTTCCGGATAGGATCGGGGCATGCTCATCCACGCGCGTCCTCGACGGGCCCTGTCGCCCGCTGACGTCCGCTTGTCCGTATCCGGACCGCGGACGGGCACGCATGCGCGCCGGGCATGTGCGCGTCAACAGGGTGCGGCCCGCTCCCTGCCTCCGCGCTCAGCCGCCGGACTCCATTAGGCCCGGCGATCTCTCCCGCGCCCTCCGCGCGCCTTTCCTGATCGTCCGGGCCACTTCCTAGCCGCTCGTGACCCCGCATGCAGGCCGCATGCGCTCCCCCATTCTTGGAGAATCCCGATGAAACCCCAGGTGAACGCACGCCTGTTGACGGAACTCGACCACGTCCGCCTGAGCAAGCTGCTCGAACGCGATCCTGGCCTGGCCGGGTCCTCCGCCGACCGGGAGTCGCTGGAAGAGCTATTGGATTTCGCGGACCTGGTGCCTTCCGCGCAGATCCCGCCCGACGTCGTGACGATGGGCTCGACCGTCGTGCTGCGCGACGCGGACGGCGAAGCACCGCGCGAAGTGCGCCTCAGCTATCCGGGCGACACCCCGGCCGAGGTTCCGAAACTGTCGGTACTGTCGCGTGCGGGCTGGGCGCTGCTCGGCCTGCGCGTCGGCGACGTCGCATCCTGGCAGACGCCCACCGGCGATTGGCGCAGTACGCGGATCGAAGCGCTGAGCCACCAACCCGAGGCCAGCGGCGACCTGACAGGGTGAAGGCTGCGGGCCGGGGCGTGCGTGGCGTGGCGTGGCGTGGCGTGGCGTGGCGTGGCACGATCGGACATGAATGGGCGGAGCGCAATGCGCGTGGGGGCATTGACGACTATCAAAGCCCGCGCGGAGTCTTTGCCGGACACTGATCCGGGCATCGCCTCACGGCGGCGCATCACCGATCCTTCGTTTTCACGGACCCCCACTCAGAGGAGCCTTACGATGTACCAGCGAATCCTCGTCCCCGTCGATGGCAGCGGCACCGCGAACGCCGGCCTCGACGAAGCGATCAAACTGGCCCGGCTGACGCAGGCGACGATCCGCCTCGTCCACGTCGTCGATGAAATGATCGTCGCCACCGGGCTCGAGCCGGCCGGCGCGATGATCGGCGACCTGATCCCGGCGATGAAGGCGGCAGGCGAGAAGGTGCTGGCCGGCGCCCAGGAACGCGTGCAGGCAGCCGGCATTCCGGTCGAGACGCACTTGATCGAGAACTTCGGCGAGCGTACTTCGGACCAGGTGATCGAGGACGCCAAGGGCTGGCCTGCCGACCTGATCGTCATCGGCACGCATGGTCGGCGGGGCATGCGGCGACTGATGTTGGGCAGCGACGCCGAACAGATCCTGCGGCTGTCGACGGTGCCGGTGCTGCTCGTGCGCCGCGAGCAGGCGGCGACGGACGCCTGACCAGAGCGGCCGCCGATGAACGTCGACGAACTGAACCAGCGGCTGATCGACATCGAGGTCAAGCTCGCGTTCAGCGAGGACCTGATCGAGCGGCTCGACGAGACGGTCGTACGCCAGCAGGCGCAGATCGACGCGTTGATGCGGGAGACGGCCCGTCTGCGCGATCGCCTGGCCGACATGCAGGCGCCGGCGGCGCCACGCGCGCTGCGCGACGAACTGCCGCCGCACTACTGAGGCGGGCCGGGCGTGGCGGTGATGCACGCTGCTTGCATCCGATGCCGATGTTCCATCTCGCCGATTGCGCGCGACGCAAACCGCGCAACCGGAGCCCGATCTCCCGGAAGCCGCGCGGCCGACCACGCCTGCCGCCGGGTGGCCGGGATCGGGATCGGAACCGGTTCGTGCTAGGTTTTCGCGAGCTTGACCGCGGTGCCGCTGACCGAGACCATCATCATGCCGTTCGTCTCGCCGAGTACCTCGTAGTCGAAATCGATGCCGATGACTCCGTCGGCGCCGAGTTGTTTCGCCGCGGCCTTCAGCTCATCGAGCGCCGCATCTCGCGCTCCGGCCAACGCGCGCTCGTAGCCGCCGGCACGGCCCCCGACGACATCGCGCACCGCCGAGAACATGTCGCGAAAGATGTTCGCGCCGATGATCGCTTCGCCATTGACGATGCCGAGATAGCCCTCGATCGGCACCGACTGGCTGTCGGGCACGATCGTGGCCAGGAAGAACGTGTCTTGGGATTTCGAGAACCAGCCCATCGGTGCCCCTTTGCGTCGTTGATCACTTGTAGAGAAACCGCCGGTCCGACCACGTGGCGAGCCACCCGGGAGCGTACGCGACGAAGATGCTGGCCAGCATGCCGGTGATGATGCCGTCACCCCAGGCCATCAGCCAATGGGCGACCCACGGCAAGTCGGCACCGTACGGCGGCTGCAGCCAGCGATGCAGCAGGCTGGACGCGAAGAGGCAGACGACCGTGCCAAGGAACGCGCGCACCAGCACGTAGACGAACACGTGGTACCCGGCGTAGCGCCGCACCACGGCGCCCAGCAACACTCCCAGCGTGGCGGGCAGCACGCCGGACCATAGTGCCAGGTCCACGGCCTGCGGGACGTCCAGCGTGTCGGAGATGCCCCATGCGATCGCGGCGGCGCCAATCAGCACGGGCACGGCCACGGGCCAGCCGAGCATCAGCAGGACCAGGCAGGCGCCCGACCAACGCACCTGGCCGGCCAACGGCAGCGGCACGGGCAACGTCCACAGGAAGGGCAGCAGCACCAGCATCGCCATCATCGGCCCGGTGCGTTCGCCGCGCGGCATCAGCCGCCACGGGCGCATCAGCAATGCGATGGCCAGCGCCAGCAGGAGCAGCAGCAACTCGACGAACATCGACGGCGGCGCGCCGCAGCGCGCGGAAAGATCCGGAATCCGCATCACGATAGCACCTGACGCCGGATGCGTCGTCGCCCGAAGGCGGATGCCGACCGTCGCACGGCGACGCGGCGATCGTGCTCAGCGCACCCGTTTGGTCGACGCGACCCGTGCCGATCCCGCGCCTGTGACCGCTCTGCGCCGTGTGGAAGCCCCCTGCGCCGCGCGGGGCGCCGGGCGGCCGTCGGACGGCGCGGGATCCGACCGCGGCTCGGATGGATGCGGCTCCGCGACCAGCCGTTCGAGCCACAGCAGCGCATCGACGTGCGCGACGAAATGCTGCAGATAGCCCGGCGCGCTGGCCTGCATCGATTGCAGCGCCCGATGCACGAGATGCGGCGAGTTGAGCGGCCCGGCCTGCGGCGGCACCTGGTCCAACGAATGGCGCAACTGCTGCTCGGCCGAGAGCCGGCGCCAGGTGTCGCGGTGGCGATGCAGCGCACGCAGTTCATGCGGGTTGTGAGGGCCGCCATCATCGGCCGGGGACTCCGTGTGCGGTTCCGCCCACGCTTCGATCAGCGCCCGCAGCGGCCGCCCGTGGCCGTGGCCGTGGCCGTGACGAGGATCTTGCCCGCGCGGCATCGACTCGTGCCGATCCAACGCGGCACGATGCGCATCGATCAACGCGGCCAGCCGTGCCTCGAGCAGGCCGCGGATGCGTTCGTGCTGCCCCTCGGCGCGGCGCGCCAGCGCCTCGATGCGCAGCCAGCGCAGCGGATCGACGCGCAGCGGCTGCCGTGCGCGCAACGTCTCGATCGCCGCGGTGATCGCGTCCGCCCGCGCCGCCGTCACGTGGTCGTCGCGCGGGCCTCGTACCGCTACCGTTGCCGTCGCGATCGAACCGTCATCGATCGAACCAGGATTCATCGCGTCTCCATCATCGACCCGCCATCGCCATCGTGGGCTGCTCAGCCCGGATCGCCGGACGCGGTGCGCGGCACCCTCGCCATCGGCGCCATCTCGACGCGGCGGTTGCGCGCCCGGCCGGCCGCATCGGCGTTGGACGCGACGGCCTGCTCGGCACCGAAGGCCGCGGCGAAGACGTCCGACGATGGCAGGCCGGCATCGATCAACGCTCGCGTGACCGTCAGCGCGCGCTTGGCCGACAACTCCCAATTGTCGACGTAGCGGCCGTGGGTATCGCGCATCGGGCGATCGTCGGTGAACCCGCTGACCATCAGGATCTCGCCCCGTTCGCGCAGGTAGGTATTCAACGGCCCGACCAGCGTTTGCAGCAGTTCGCGCCCCTCCGGCTGCAACTCGTCGGAGTTGAACGCGAACAGCACGCTGCCGCTGATACCGATGCGGCCGTCGGTCAATGTCACGCGGCCGCCGGCCAGCGGATCGGCGAGCGCCTGCTCGAGCGTCTGCAAACGCTGCGCCTGGCGCGTACGCTCCCCGGCCTCGCTGGCCAGTCGCTCGCTGAGGTCCATCTGCATGCCGATCGCACAGACCAGGATCAGCGCGAATGCGCCGAGCGCACCGGCCATCAGGTCGCCGAACGCCGCCCACACGGGCATCGCGCCATCGTGCGAAGGATCGGATTCGAAATCGAAGTCACCCGGGCCCATGATCGCGGTCCCGTCAGTCGACGCTGGCGATGCGGGTCTCGCCGGCGCGCGCGCTCGCCACCTGCTGCAGTTCGTCGATGATCTGCTTTTGCGCACCGATGCTCAGCTCGATCACCTCGCGGGCCTGCGCGACGTAGTAGTCGAGCTGCTCGTCGCTGCGCGCCAGCGATTCGCCGAGCGCCGTCTCGATGCGCGCGAGCTGGGCGAGCAACTGCTCGTTCGACTGCCCGAACAACTGCACGGCCCCGCCGAATGCCTCGCCCAGGCTGGCGACGTCGATCGCGCCGCTGCTGACCTGCGCGGCGGCGGTCTCGATCGCGGCCTGGGGGCCTCGCAGCGCCTCGGCGAACTGCGTCTGCGCCCGCCCCAGCAGATCCGCCGACGTGCCGACCAGCGCGTCGATCGCGGCCCGCTGCTCGCCGGCGGCCCGCTGGACGGTGTCCAGCAGGCCGGCCAGCGTCTCGAGCAGCCGGTTGCGTTCGGCGAGCACGGCGTTGTCGTGCGCCAGGCTGTCGCTGAGCTTGACGCGCAGTTCGGCGATCACGTCGGCGGCAGCCGTCGGCGCTTCGGCCGCCGCCTGGACGAGTTGACCGATCCGGGCCAGCGTCGCTTCGGCCTGGACGCGCAGGCCTTCCGTGATCGACGCGGCCGTCTGCCGCAACGTGTCGTCGGCGTCGCGCCAGCGCGCCTGGGACTCGGTCGCCGCGTCACGCCACTGCGCGTGCAGCGTCTCGGCCAGCGTGACCAGGCTTCGGGTCGCCGCCTCGATCCGCGCATCGTCGGCCTGCGCACGCTGCGAGAAATGGCCGGCCAGGCGTTCGTGCAACGCGTCTTGAGCCTGCGTGGCCCCCGACACCAACGCCGTGGCCTGCCGGGACAATTCGCTGCTGACGGCGCGCGCCGCGCCGTCGAACCGCTCGGCCGAGGTGTCGGCGTGGCGGCCGATCTGCGCGATCAACGCTTCGGCCTGCTCGCCGGTGCGCGCGGCCAGCGTTTCGACCTGTCCGCCGAGCCGCTCGACCAGCGCCGACGATTGACCGGCAACGCGCTCGGCCAGCGTTTCGGCATGCTGCGCGACACGGCTCGCCAACGATTCCGATTGCTCGGCCAGACGGTCCGCCAACGACGCGGACTGCTCGGCCATGCGCCCGGCCAACGCCTCGGCTTGCGCCGTCACCTGCCCGGCCAAGGCCTCGGACTGCGCCGTCACCCGGCCGGCCAACGACTCGGACTGCACGGCCGCACGCTCGGCCAGGGTCTCCATCCGATCCGCGACGTCGGTCGCCAGCGCCTGCATCCGACCTGCGACATCCGTGGTCAGCGCCTCGGCATGCGCGGTCACGCGCTCGGTCAGCGCGGCCGATTGCTCGGCCATGCGCTGCGCCAACGCGCCGGCCTGCGCATCCGATCGCTCGATCAATGCATCGAACCGGCCGCTCGCATGGCTGGCGAGGCTCTCGGCCAGCGCCGAGGCCTGCGCCGAGAATGTCGTCGTGAAGCCCCGCAGCGCCTGGTCGAGCGCGTCGGCGCCCTCCCGCTGGCTGCGCTGCTGTTCGGTCAACGCGCCGGACCACTGCCGCGCGACGTCGGCGGTCGCCACCGCGAAGCGCTCGGCGATGCCATCGAGTTGCGCGGCGACCTGGCGGGCCAGACCCTGCTGCATCTGTTCGCCCTGACGGCCCAGCGCGTCGAAAGTCTGCTGCACGGCCGTCTCGATGACCAGGCGAGCCTGTTGGGCGCCGTCGGCCGCGCTGGCCGTCAGCACGCGGTCCGCCGAGACCGCCACCTCGCCGAACCGCTGCGCGGTCTGGGCGTGGAACTCGGCCTGCTGCCCGGTCAACTGGTCGGACAGCGCCTGCTGGCGACGCTCCAGCGCCGCCATGTAGCCCTCGATGCGCTCGATCAGCGCCGGCATCAGGTCGGCCTGACGCTCGATCAGCCGCCACGACTGCTCGCGCCGATAGGCACCCGAAAAAACGCGCAGGTCCGCGGCCAGCGCCGCATCGAGCCGTGCGGCAACCCCGGCGCGCTCACGGCGCGCCAGCGCCAGGATCAACCCCAGCATCGCCGACGCGCCCACGCCCGCCACCGACGTGCCGAACGCCATGCCCAGCCCGCGCACCGGCGCCGTCAGCGCCGCGCGGATCGCCTGCAGGCCATCCGCCCCCGCGAGCGCCGCGCCGGTGCCGGCCAGCGTCACGACCATGCCGAGGAACGTGCCGAGCATCCCGAGCAACACCAGCAGGCCGGTCAGGTAAGGCGCGAGCACCGGCCCCGGCAGCGGCTGCCGCACGCCATCGACACGCTGGCGCACCGTCGCGCGCAGCGACGCCGGGACATTGGCCAGCCATGCGTCGAGGCCGGCCGGCGCCGATGCCGGCAGCCGGCGCAGCGCCCCGCCCAGTCCGCGCACCGCCCGGCTCGCGCGCCAGGTCTCGATGGCGCCGAGCACGTAGAAACCGGCGATGGCGATCGTCACCCACAGCGCGAGCGGCTGCGCCGGCAGGTAGCCGGCACCGATCCATCCGAGCAGGATCAGGCCGACGACGAAAGCGATCGAGGAGACGAATGTATTCATGGCGAACGTTCGACGAGGCAGCGATGACAACAGCGATGACGGCAAGCTACGGGAGCGAAGGAGCGGAAGGACGGGCGGACGGCAAGGTGGGTCGAGCGCCCGGCATCGACGCCGCGGCGGGCACCGCCTCGAGCAGGCCGAGCACCGGTTCGAACCGCAGCGCCAGTTCGGCCAACAGGACTTCGCCCAGATCGTGCCGGAAGCGATCGACGACATCGACGGCCGGGCCGGTCCCGATGTCGGCCTCGGACGCCTCGCGCAGGCGCCGGTAATGGCGTTCGAGCAGCGCCGGCACCACCGCCAGCAGCCGACGCTCCTGCGCGCCGACGACCTGTTCGAGCGCGGCATCGACCGCCACCAGCCGAGCCATCGCGGGCGCCTCGGCCAACAGCCGGCGGCGCACGCGGGCGCGCAACGCCGAGATCGCCGATCCCATCGCCTGCTGGCGCGCCAGATGGCATTGACGGAACGGACCATAACCCAGGTCGACGCCCAGCGGCGAGCGGCCGGCCGCCCGCACGTCCCGGATGATCGTGTCGGTCAGCATCGCCCGGACGCGCTCGGCATCACCGCGGTCGCCTCCTTCACCCTCATCGTGGGCATCGTCATCGCCCTGCGCCGCGACGTCGGCCACCGGCCCATCGAGCGCGGCCGACAACGCGATCGCATCGGTCCAGCCGGTCCACCGGCCCAGACCCTGCGCGAACGCGTCGCGCGCCTCGCGCACGGGCACCTGCGGGCCGGCCAGGCTGGCCAGCAAGCGCACGAACGCCGATCCCGTCAGCCCGGTGCGAGCCGACGTGCCGGCCATCCCGCCGTCGGGCCGGCGCCGCGTCGCCGCGGTCGCGCCATCGGCACCCGGCCGCCGGGCAGGCCTGTGGGCCGTCTTCTGCCTCATGACAAGGAGCCTGCCACCGATCGAAAGCCCGGCAGTGTACACGTCACCGGCACCGGCCACATCCGGGGATGTTGCCTCGCAACGACGGCGATGCAGGTATCGTTCAGTGTCTTGAACGACTCGCCACCTTCCACAGGAGACCCCATGTTTCACGAGACCGACCAGTACCAGGAAATCCGGGACGCCGTTCGCGCGCTGTGCGCGCAGTTCCCGGACGAGTACTTCCGCAAGATCGACGAGCAGCGCGGCTACCCCGAGGAATTCGTCGATGCGTTGACGAAGGCCGGCTGGATGGCCGCGCTGATCCCCACCGAGTACGGCGGCTCGGGCCTGACGATGGCCGAGGCCTCGGTGATCATGGAAGAGATCAACCGCGCCGGCGGCAACTCGGGCGCGTGCCACGGCCAGATGTACGTGATGAACGCGATCGTGCGCGGCGGCTCGGACGAGCAGAAGCGGAAGTACCTGCCGCGCATCGCCACCGGCGAACTGCGGATCCAGTCGATGGGCGTCACCGAACCGACCACCGGCAGCGACACCACCAAGCTGAAGACGACGGCGGTCCGCAAGGATGGGCGCTGGGTCATCAACGGACAGAAGGTGTGGATCTCGCGGATCCAGCACAGCGACATGATGATCCTGCTGGCGCGCACGACGCCGGTCGACGAGGTCAAGAAGCGCTCGGACGGCCTGAGCTGCTTCCTGATCGACCTGAAGCAGGCGATCGGCAACGGCCTGACGGTGCGCCCGATCCTGAACATGGTCAACCACGAGACCAACGAGCTGTTCTTCGACAACCTGGAGATCCCCGAGGAGAACCTGCTGGGCCCCGAGGGCAAGGGCTTCAAGACATTGCTCGACGGCCTGAACGCCGAGCGCACGCTGATCGCCGCCGAGTGCATCGGCGACGGCTACTGGTTCATCGACCGCGCGACCAAGTACGCGAACGAACGCGTGGTGTTCGGCCGCAAGATCGGCCAGAACCAGGGCGTGCAGTTCCCGATCGCCGAAGCGCTGATCGAACTCGAAGCGGCCAACCTGATGCGCTGGAAGGCCTGCGAGAAGATCGATACGCACCAGAACGCCGGCGCCGCCGCCAACATGGCCAAGCACCTGGCCGCCAAGGCGAGCTGGGAAGCCGGCAACGTCTGCCTGCAAACGCATGGCGGCTTCGGCTTCGCGTGCGAATACGACATCGAGCGCAAGTTCCGCGAGACGCGCCTGTACCAGGTGGCGCCGATCTCGACGAACCTGATCTTCAGCTACGTCGCCGAGCACATCCTCGGACTGCCCAAGTCTTACTGAGCGCGGCGAACGATGCGAATGCTCCGCGCGAAAAGCCGTCGTCATCCCGTGGCCGACGCGACTGCGGCCATGGTTCCGGCCACGCTGGCCGCCACCGCAGCCGCCGCTGTCGCGACGGCGCTCGGCCTCGGCCTGCTGGCAGGCATCCCCGCTGATGCCCGCGCGCAGAACGCCACGCACGTCGATCCGGCCGCTCGGGACGAAACGCTGACCGGCCAGCCGCCGCTGCCGACGATGCAGGTCCAGGCCGGCATGCACCTGATCCGCGCCGAGATCGCCGAGACCCCGGGCACGCGGGCCAAGGGCCTGATGTTCCGCCCTGCGCTGGGTCCGAACGAAGGGATGCTGTTCGTCTTCGAGGGGCCGGCAACGCACTGCTTCTGGATGAAGAACACGCGGATCCCGCTGACGATCGCGTTCATCGACGACAGCGGTCAGATCGCCAATCTCGCGGACATGCAGCCGTTCGACGAAACCAGCCATTGCGCCGCGCGCCCGGTCCGGTTCGCGCTGGAGATGGAACAGGGCTGGTTCGCGAAGCGTGGCGTCAAGGCCGGCATGCGGCTCGGCAACACGACGCTGTTCCGCGCGCCGCGAACGGCGCCCTGAGGGCGCCCCGCCCGGCGTATCCGATTCGTTCGTTCGCGGGTTCCGAGCACGAAAAAGGGGCCTCGCGGCCCCTTCCTCGTCACATCCGGTGTCGTATCACGGCACCGGAGACGGTGCGTGCGCAGCGGCGCTCAGGCGAAGTTCGCGGCAGCGAATTCCCAGTTGGCCAGCGCAAAGAAGTCACCGAGGTAATCCGGGCGACGATTGCGGAAGTCGATGTAGTACGCGTGTTCCCACACGTCGACGGTCAGCAGCGGCTTGTCGGCCGTCGTCAACGGCGTCGCGGCGTTGCTGGTGTTGGCGATGTCGACGCCGCCATCGGCGGTCTTGACGAGCCAGGTCCAGCCGGAACCGAAGTTGCCGATCGCCGACTTGGTGAACGCCTCCTTGAACGCGTCGAACGAGCCCCATTTCTTGTCGATCGCCGCTGCCAGCGCGCCGGTGGGTTGG
>JAKPAM010000141.1 GCA_029779435.1 Pseudomonadota bacterium
GCCGCTGATCGCCTTCGACACGCTCGACAGCATCCGCCTGCTGACCGACGCGATGGCCAGCTTCTCCGCGCACTGCGTCGAGGGCGTCGAAGCCGACGCCCCACGCATGCAGGAACTGCTCGAGCGTTCGCTGATGCTCGTGACCGCGCTGGCGCCACACATCGGCTACGACCGCGCCGCGCGCATCGCCAAGCACGCCCATACGACCGGACTCGACCTCAGACAGGCGGCCTTCACGCTCGAAGGCATCGACGCCGCGCGCTTCGATGCCTGGGTGAACCCGCGAGACATGCTGGCCTCCGCGGCCCCTCCTCCCCCCTCATGACCGAACCCCTGCTGCTGTCCGTCTCACAGGTGGCCGACGGTGGCGGAGGGGAGAGGGAGTCGAACCCTCCCGGCAACGCGTGACGCCGCCCACCGGGTTTGAAGCCCGGCCGTTCCACCAGGAACGTTTCCCCTCCATGTTCAGGCAACCTGCATTGTGCCTCGGTACCGCGACGGGCTGGCACCCCGGCACGATCGGTACGCTCAGCGCATCGTCGGATTCGCGGCCGGCGCCGACGCACCGGGCGGTACGCCCTGGAGCGCAGCGCGCAGCATCGCCAGCTGGCGCGTCAGCAGCGTCGCCTCTTCGAGGCAACGCAGGTCCAGCAGCAGGCGGTCGTCGGCGATGCGTCCGATCACCGGCATCGGGAGTCCGCGCAGTGCGCGTGCCAGCGCATCGAGGGCCGTCCCGATCCCCCGCTTGCTCCCCATGGCCGGCGCGATCGCCAGGCCGGCCGACGGCAACCGTTCGACCGGCAGGGATCCGGAGCCGATCTGCCCCGTCAGTTCGACGACCCGCACGTCGAAGCGCGGCGCCACGGCCGCCGCGACCTGCGGCGCCAGGGCATCGGCCAGCGCACGGATGACGTCGGGCGGCCGCAGCAGTTGCCGCAGGGTGGGCAGATCGCGGCCAAGCCGTTCCGGCCTCAGATACAGGGTCAGCGTGGCCTCGAGCGCCGCCAGGGGCAGCTTCGACACACGCAGTGCCCGCTTCATCGGAAAGCGGCGGACGCGC
>JAKPAM010000142.1 GCA_029779435.1 Pseudomonadota bacterium
GCCGCTGATCGCCTTCGACACGCTCGACAGCATCCGCCTGCTGACCGACGCGATGGCCAGCTTCTCCGCGCACTGCGTCGAGGGCGTCGAAGCCGACGCCCCACGCATGCAGGAACTGCTCGAGCGTTCGCTGATGCTCGTGACCGCGCTGGCGCCACACATCGGCTACGACCGCGCCGCGCGCATCGCCAAGCACGCCCACACGACCGGACTCGACCTCAGGCAGGCGGCCTTCACGCTCGAAGGCATCGACGCCGCGCGCTTCGACGCCTGGGTGAACCCGCGAGACATGCTGGCCTCCGCGCCCCCTCCTCCCCCCTCATGACCGAACCCCTGCTGCTGTCCGTCTCACAGGTCGCCACCTACGACGGCCCGCGCCTCCTGACGAAGGCGAGCGGCGTCTTCTTCGAACGTGGCACGCGCCTGTTCCTGGTGACCAGTCGGCACGTTCTGATCGACCACCCCAGCGCGCACCACCCGGACCGCATCGAGATCGAGCGCGCGGCGCTGCCGTGGAAGCTGCTGGGCGTGCATTCGGCGCGGATGGACACGGGGTCGTTCGGCACCGTGGCCGACGGTGGCGGAGGGGAGAGGGAGTCGAACCCTCCCGGCAACGCGTGACGCCGCCCACCGGGTTTGAAGCCCGGCCGTTCCACCAGGAACGTTTCCCCTCCGTGTTCAGGCAACCTGCATTGTGCCTCGGTACCGCGACGGGCTGGCACCCCTGCACGATCGGTACGCTCAGCGCGTCGTCGGTTTCGCGGCCGGCGCCGACGCACCGGGCGGTACGCCCTGGAGCGCAGCGCGCAGCATCGCCAGCTGGCGCGTCAGCAGCGTCGCGTCTTCGAGGCAGCGCAGGTCCAGCAGCAGGCGGTCGTCGGCGATGCGTCCGATCACCGGCATCGGGAGTTCGCGCAGTGCGCGTGCCAGCGCATCGAGTGCCGTCCCGATCCCCCGCTTGCTCCCCATGGCCGGCGCGATCGCCAGGCCGGCCGACGGCAACCGTTCGACCGGCAGGGATCCGGAGCCGATCTGCCCCGTCAGTTCGACGACCCGCACGTCGAAGCGCGGTGCCACGGCCGCCGCGACCTGCGGCGCCAGGGCATCGGCCAGCGCACGGATGACGTCGGGCGGCCGCAGCAGTTGCCGCAGGGTGGGCAGATCGCGGCCAAGCCGTTCCGGCCTCAGATACAGGGTCAGCGTGGCCTCGAGCGCCGCCAGGGGCAGCTTCGACACACGCAGTGCCCGCTTCATCGGAAAGCGGCGGACGCGC
>JAKPAM010000149.1 GCA_029779435.1 Pseudomonadota bacterium
AGGCGCGTGGATCCGGAACGGGCGGATGTCGGGTCGGGGCTCATCGTCGTCTCCTTATCGGTTCGCGGGCGCGTCGGGCGCTTCGGGCGGATCGGATGCCATCCGCAGCAGCGCGCCCTGCTTGCGCAGCGCCTGCTGCAATTGGGTGACGTCGACCGCCCTCGGCTCGATCTGCCGGCAGGCCGCCAGCGCGGCGGCCACGCCGGCCGCCTGCCCGGTCAACCAGCACTGCGGGATCTCGCGCATGAACGAATGCGAGTTCGGGTCGCAGGCCAGATGCCGGCCCGGGGCCAGCAGCCCGTCGAGCGCGCGCGGCACCAGGCAGCCATAAGGCACCGAGATCGACGGAAACGCCGGCGACAGCGATGGCGAGATGCCGATCTCGTCGGGCAGCGGCTCGCCGCTGCGCCATTGATCCCTGTGTACCGGTGACACGCCGAGCAGCCGGCGCGTGTGCCGCACGCCCAATTGCGGCGCGCTATGGATCAGGTAAGCGTTGCCGAAGCCCGGCGCATGCGCGCGGAAGAACGCCAGATGCGCACCCATCAGATCTCGCGATCGCACCTCGACGGCGGTCATGTGTTCGACGTCCAGCGCCGACAGGCCTGACTGGCGCGGCCCCATGAACAACGCGACGTCGTTACGCCACGACACGAACGGCCGCTCGAACAGGCCGATCGCTTCGCGTCCCTTGGCCATGAACGCCGCGAAGCCGTCCGGGTCGCCTTGGCGGAAGGCGATCCAGCGCAGCATGTCGACACCGCCGAACAGCCAGGCCGTGTTCATGCAGTGATGGATGTCGTCCTCGGCGATGTCGTCCTCGAAGCGCGCGCCGGCCCGCGCGAACAGATCGCCGTCGCCGCTGGCATCGACGACGACGTGCGCACGGATCGCGAACCGGCCCTCCTTGCTCTCGAACACCGCACCGCGCACGGCCGGGCCCTGCATCCACGGCGCGACGGCCGTCGCGTGCAGCAGCAGATGGGCGCCGCTTTCGCGCAGCATCTGCTGCGACACGCCTTTGAGCCATTCCGGGTTCAGCGTCGGCGAATGCGTGACCACGCCGTGGAACGCCGCGGTGCGCTGCTGCCAGTAGGCGGCCCGCGCCGGATCGCGGCTGCCCCACTCGCCGCGCGGCGGGCCGGCGATCTCGTCGCCCGGCAGGCGGTCGAGCACGTCGGCGGCGAAGCCTTCGATGACGCGGCGGCCCTGCCAGTCGGACATGCGATCGATCCAGATCACCAGTCCACCGGTGGCCAGTCCTCCCAGATGGTTGTAGCGCTCGACCAGCGTGACGTCGGCACCCAGGCGCGCGGCCGAGACGGCGGCCGCCGTGCCGGCCGGGCCGCCGCCGACCACCAGCACGTCGGTGTGCCGCATCACCGGCGTCGAGCGGGCCGGTTCTTCGAGGAATTCGTGCGCGGCTTGGCGTATGCTGACCGGCTTGCGTCCGCTGAAGACTTCGGTCTGGAACAGCAGGCGGCCGTTCGGACCGTCGCGCGAAGCGCGGTCATCGAACGAAGCGGGAGACGAAGCGCCGGCTGGCGTTCGGGATGGGTCGTTGGCGTCCTGCATGGCGATCGGGCACGGATGGGCACGGAAAGGGCACGATGAGTCTGTACGGAGAAGGGAAGTGAGTCAAACCGGGCGGAACGGATCGCGGGCGAAGAATGGCCAGCCGATCGAGCCGGTCGCGTCGGACAGGCCCTATGCGCTGCGGCTGGCGGATCAGCGATCGGTGGCCGAGATGCCCACCGACGCGCCCGACCGGTCCGACGCCGCGAAGGAGCGTGCCCGCGCCGAAGCGGATGCATTGCGCGGCCGGCTCGCCGAATGGCAGGAACGGCTCTACGCCGAGCATCACCGCCGGTTGCTGGTCGTGCTGCAGGCGATGGATACGGGCGGCAAGGACGGTACGATCCGCAACGTCTTTCGCAGCGTCAACGCGATGGGCGTCAAGGCCGCGCGGTTCGAAGCGCCGACGCGCGACGATCTGGCGCGCGACTACCTATGGCGCGTTCACGCGCAGGTGCCCGCGACCGGACAGATCGGCATCTTCAACCGTTCGCATTACGAGGACGTGCTGACCGTTCGCGTCAATGGCCTGGTGCCGGAGCATGTATGGCGGCGCCGCTACGAGCACATCCGCGGATTCGAGCGCCTGCTGGCCGACGAAGGGACGCGGATCGTCAAGCTGTTCCTGCATATCGGTCGCGCCGAGCAGCGCGAGCGCCTGCAAGCCCGGCTCGACGACCCTCACAAGCGCTGGAAGTTCGACGACAACGACCTGCGCCAGCGCGAGCATTGGGACGACTACATGGCGGCGTATACCGACGCGATCCGCGAGACCGATGCGCCGCATGCGCCGTGGTACGTGATCCCGGCCAACCAGAAATGGCATCGCGACCGCACGGTGCTCGACCTGCTGGTGCGCACGCTCGAAGACATGGCGCCGCAGTATCCGCAGGCCGATGTCGATCCGTCGCGCGTCGCCATCGATTGAATTTTCGACGACCTTCATCAAGAGGAGACCCCCCGTGACCCAGCCCCTGGTGCGGCGTACCGACATCGGACGCGCAGCGATCCTGACCATCGATCGTCCCGACAAGCTCAACGCGCTGAACGTGCCCGTGTTCGAGGAACTGAACGCGCACGTCAAGCGGATCCGCGAGCAGGGCGATGCCGTCGGCGTCGTCGTGCTGCGCGGCGCCGGCAAGTGCTTTTCCGCCGGGCACGACCTGTCGGACATCGCGACCGGCGAGGCGCTGCCCGAGCCGAGCTTCCAGGCCAAGGTCATCGAGCGGCTGGCCAACCTGCCGCTGCCGGTGATCACCGTCGTGCACGGCCACTGCTATACCGGCGCGCTCGAACTGGCGCTGGCCGGCGACATCATCCTGGCCGCCGAGTCGGCCAAGTTCGCCGACACGCATGCGCGCTGGGCGTTGACGCCGGTCTGGGGCCTGAGCCAGCGGCTGCCGCGCCGCGTCGGCACGTACAAGGCCCGCGAGCTGATGTTCACGTGCCGGACGCTGACCGGGCGCCAGGCCGAGGCGATCGGACTGGCCAACCAGTGCGTGCCCGATGCGGAGCTCGAATCGACGCTGACGCGGCTGATCGACGACATCTGCGCGAACTCGTCGTTCAGCCACGCGGCGAACAAGCGGCTGCTGCTCGAAAGCGACGGCCTGCCGATCGGCGACGGGCTGGCCCGCGAGATCTATCGCGGCGAAGGACGCGGCCCCGACATGAAGGAGCGGATCGCCGCGTTCACGAACAAGACCGCACGCAAGCAGGCCTGACCAAGCCAGGTCTCTCGCGCCTGTTCGCAGGCGCTCGTGCCGTGCGGGTGCCAGAAGCGGGCGCCTAAGTATCGATCCAAGCGCGCATCAGGTTGTGGTAGTGGCTGGTCAGCGCCGTCGTGTCCTCGTCGTCGCCGAGGCGGGCGCGCAGCCGCTGGATCGTCTGGTCCAGCTCGTACAGCATCGTGCGCTGCCAGTCGTGGCGCACGAGGCTCTGCGTCCAGAAGAACGCGCACACGCGCTCGCCGCGCGTCACGGGCTCGACGCGGTGCAGGCTGGTGCTCGGATACAGCACCAGATCCCCGGCCGGCAGCTTGACTTCGTGCGTGCCATAAGTGTCGACGACGACCAGCTCGCCACCGTCGTAGTCGTCGGGTTCGCACAGGAACAATGTCGACGACAGGTCGGTGCGCAGCGGCTGCGCGGAATCGCGCTCGCGCATCAGCGCGCCGTCCACGTGCAGTCCATAGTGGCCGCCACCGCGATAGCGATTGAACATCGGCGGCAGCGTGCGCAGCGGCAGCGCCGCCGACAGGAAGACCGGATGCGAGGCCAGCGCCCGCAGGATCCGGTCGCCGAGCGCGCGCGTCAGCGGATGATCGGCCGGCAACTGCTCGTTGCGCTTGACCTGCGCGCCCTGCGCGCCGACGGTGGCACGGCCGTCGGCCCAGTCGGATCGGTCGAGCGCTTCGCGGAACTGCGCGACCGTCGCGGGGTCGAGCACCTCGGGAACATGGATCAGCATCGTCGTTCGGTCGCGGACGGCCCACGGGCCGGAATCGGCGATGATGCCCGATCGCGGCCGCGGCCCGCCCATCGAAGGAGGGCGGATATGGTGGCAAGCGGACGGGCCGGAAGCCGCCCGGTGTCTTCCGGCCCTTCGCGTCCGATCAGAACTGCGCGTTGGCGGTGACCATGAACGCGCGCGGCATGCCGAGTGTCATCCGTGCCCCGCTGTTGTTCAAGGTCTGGATGTAGTCCTTGTCGAACAGGTTGTAGATATTGAGGCGCAGGTTGACGTTCTTCGTGACCTGGTAGGCGGCCATCAGGTCGGCGACCCAGTAAGACGGGATCTCGGGCATGTTCTGCGTCGCCAGATTGGTGCCGCCGGTGATCACGCGTTTCTGCTCGGACACGTAGCGCATGCCGCCGCCGAGCGTCAGCGGTCCCATCCGGTAAGTGCTCCACAGCGAGGCCATCCAGTCGGGCGACCAGCGCACGCCGGTGGTTTCCGTCACGGTGGTGCCAGATACCGAGTTCTGGTCGAGCTGCTTGGCCTTCATCTTCGTGACGGCGGCCGTGATGAACCAGTTGGTCGTGATCTGGCCGACCGTCGACAGCTCGATGCCGTCGACGCGCGTCTTGCCGAACTGCACCGGCAGGCCGGTGAACGGATCGGTCGATACCTGGCCCTCGTTCTCGACCCGGTACAGCGCGCCGGCGACGTTCAGGCGCTTGTCGAGCAGGTCCCACTTGGTGCCGATCTCCGCCGACTTGGTCTTCTGCGGCGCCAGGCCCGGATCGTTCTGGTTGTTGAGCGTGGCCGACAGCACGAAGTTGCCGCCGCCGGGCGGGGTCTGCGAATTGGCGTACGCGGCGTAGATCGATCCATTGGCGGCCGGCTTGTAGACGGCGCCGAGGTTCCAGCTCGTCATGTTGTCCGAGCGTTCGAGCGAGTACGGCGCGACGCCGCCGGCCACATAACCGGGGTAAGTGCCGACGTTGGTCGTCGTGACCAGCGTGCCGCTGTTGGTCGTCGTCTTGTAGTGCTCGAAACGCAGGCCGCCGTTCAGCTTGAACGATTCGTTGATCGTCACCGTGTCGAACAGGTAGGCGGCCGTCGTCACCGTCTTGCCGTCGACGTCGATGCCGGTCCAGTACGGCACGCCGATCGGATCACCCGGATTCGGGTTGTACAGGTTGGCGGGCGTGTTGGTCACCGCCGCGTAGTCGACGCCGCGGATCGTCTGCGCGGCCGTGCCGCTGCCGCGGTTGCGCTGGCTTTCGTAGATCAGTTCGATGCCGCCGGCGATGTTGTGCTTGAGGCCGCCGGTGTCGAGTTCGGTCGACAGATTGGTCTGGTTGACGATCGACTCGTTGGTCTGGTCGACCCGCTGCAACAGCCGCGAGATCGTCCACGTCGACGAATCGGCGCTGGGCGCGGCCAGCGTGAAGATGCCGGTCAGCACGCGGTCGATCGCGTTGCGGCTGTAGCGCGTGATGTTGTGGACGCGCGTCGTCGGGCTCAACTGGTGCTCGATCTTAGCCGTGAACGAATCGATATGGAACTTCTCGTAGTCGTGGTTGCTGCCGTAGAAGTTATGGCGGTCGACGCGGCCGCCGTTGGCCAGCGCGGCACTGGCGTTGTAGAAGCCGGGCCAGCCGATCGACGGGATGCCGCCATCGGGCACGTTGTCGTGGCGCTGATGCTGCGAATACAGGTAGATCCGCGTCGGCGTGTTCAAGCCGAACGCGACGGCGGGCGCGATCGCCCAGCCCTTGTTCTCGACCGCGTGCCGGCCGGGCACGCCGCTGTCCTGGATCATCGCGTTGAAGCGGAACGCCGCGTTTTCGCCGAACGCATGGTTGGTGTCGGCGGACAGGCGCTTGCGACTGCCGCTGCCCAGGCTCAGGCTGGCATCGGTGAAGTTGTCGCGCTGCGGCAGCTTGGTGAACAGGTTGATGTAGCCGGACGCGGCGGCGCGGCCGACCTCGGCGCCAGCCGGCCCCTTGATGATCTCGATGCTGTCGTAGTTGTAGACGTCGCGGGTGATTCCACCCAGGTCGCGCAGGCCGTCGACCATTACCTGCGACTGCGCGGCGAAGCCACGCAACTGGAACGTGTCACCGGTCGACGTGTTGCCGTTCTCGCCGAGCTGCATCGTGATGCCGGGGGTGTTGCGCAACGCTTCCATCAGCGTCGTCGCGCCCTGTTCGCGCAGCAGCTCCTTGTCCAGGACCTGCACGGTGCGCGGCGTATCGAGGAGCGGGGCGGTCGACTTGACCGAGGAACTGGTCTCGGCCTTGTACGGGGTTTCGCGCCGACCCTCGATCTTGACCGGCGGCAGGTTGCTCGACGCCGCGGTTGGAGCAGGATCCTGACCGCCCGGCGAGGGGGCGGTCTGCGCCTGAACGGCGATCGGCACTGCCAGCGTCGTGGCCAGCGCGGCCACGGCGGGCGCTTGTCGCAAGCGCGACGGAGTGGCCGCGTGCTTGCGGCTCTTGATATGAGACATCGATTTCTCCCACGGATGGTCTTTTTTTGTAACTGTCTGGTAACAGCCGTGGGATTTTAATACAAATGAAAATGGGTATCATTTGCTACATGGAAATTTACCGGCGATAGAGCCGGAGCCGACGCCGCGGCATCGGTACGACGCCGCGGCACGGACGTCCGATCGGGGCCCTCGAGGCCGCCTCGGGGCGCTCCCCGGAACCGTCCGCAGCCAGGCCGGGAGCCCTGGCATGTTCGAAAATCCGGTATTCCAGAGCAGAACCTGATGGCAAGGCCTTAAAATGGCTCGTCCCGGGGGAAGGTGATGAGCCTGCCGACGCCGTCAGCATGCGCGGCGCACGCCCATCGTCCCTGGTTTTTCGAGTCCGAACCCACCAAAGAGTATGGCAACCCAGTCCACCCACAAAGGCAGGCCGAGCGCCCTGCATTCCCTGCTGGAGATGCGCGTCTTCAACGAAATCGCCACGCTGCCGATGGCTTGGCCCTGGCTGGTCCAGAGCACCCCGATGGGCGATGGCCACCCCGTGCTGCTGTCGCCGGGCTTCATGGGCGACGAAGGCTCGCTGGCCGCGCTCAAGATGTTCCTCGAAAGCCGCGGTTACGAGGTGCATACCTGGGGCATGGGCCGCAATACGGGCTTCAAGGCCCGCAACGCCCAGGCGTTGGAGCAGAAGATCCGCCACCTGCATCACCAGAGCGGCCGCAAGGTCAGCCTGGTGGGCTGGAGCCTGGGCGGCGTGTTCTCGATGTACGGCGCGCTAGAGGCTCCCGAATGCGTGCGCCAGTTGGTCACGCTGGGCAGCCCGGTCACGATGGACCCGTCGGTGGGCAGCCAGACGGCGAAGTTCATCAGCAAGCTGTACCGGCTCGTCGCCCACCCGCTGGGCCCGAGCGTGCACGTGATGCAGCCGCGCGTGAAGAGGCTGCGCGGTCGGGAGTTGCCCGCGGGGGTACCGATCACCTGCATGTATTCGATCAGCGACGGCGTGGTGCCGCCCCAGGAGGCCACGATCAACGGCGATCCCAGCCATTGCGAGAACATCCGCGTCTACGGCAGCCACGTCGGCCTGGGCTTCAATGCGATGGTGCTGGCCATCCTGGCCGACCGGTTGGCCCAGCCCGAAGGCCAGTGGAAGCCCTTCGAGCCCCAGGGTATGAGCGGCATGGTCTATCGCATGGCCACGCACGAGTCGTTGCCCGTCTGAACGGCGCGTAGCCACGAATGAAAAACGGCTCCGAGGAGCCGTTTTTCATGAGGCGGGGATAACCGCTCTCAGTCCTTGGCCGCCGTCTTCCGGGCAGGCCTGGGCTTGGGCTGCGCCAGCACTTTCTCGGCGGTCTTGATGGCCTGTTCCAGGCTGTCCTGGAAGCTGTTGCGCAGGCACTGGGCGAAGCGCTCGGGGTCGGGAACCAGCTCGCGGCAACTCGTGGGCGAGATCACCACGAGGTTCTCGTAGCGCGTCACCGCGAAGGACAATCCGGTGCCATCGCGGATCGGCAGGATGACCGAGGTGTAGTTCATGTGCGCGCCGCACAGGTACTGCGTCTTCTCGGGCGCGGGGATGAAGCGGATGATGCAGTGCGTGGAAACCTCGCCGCGCATCTGGCCTGCCGGGACGGCCGGGCGGATGGCCTGCTGCACCACCTCCGCGTACTGGGCCCGTGCACTGGCCACTGCCGCCAGGCGCTCCATGGGGTCGGCCACGTCGGTGCCCATCGTGCGCGGGCGCCAGGTGGGCTTGCCGGCCTCGTCGTCCTGACTCGCCTGCAGGCC
The DNA here is from genome assembly GCA_029779435.1 of Pseudomonadota bacterium. Taxonomy (GTDB): domain Bacteria; phylum Pseudomonadota; class Gammaproteobacteria; order Burkholderiales; family Burkholderiaceae_E; genus JAKPAM01. The sequence continues at coordinate 8,309 of JAKPAM010000149.1, forward strand.
GTCCTTGCCCGGATGCCAGACCATGGCGTTGAGGCTGCCCTGGGGGGGCAGTTCATCCAGTTCTTCGTCCAGGTACTGCCGCAGGGCGCCGCCGCACACGGAGATCACCGCATCCTCCAGCGTGGCGCCAGGCACGGCGGCGGCGATGCGCTCGAAATCTTCCACCGTGAAGCGGCGGGTCTCGAACACGCGGTGCGGCGAGACGACCGAATTGAAGCGCGTGATCGGATGGACTTCGGCGACGCCCGAGGTCAGCGCCCTGGCGAGGGGCACCATGCGCTCGACCGCCCACGGCAGTTGCCAGGGGTTCAGGGCCGAACGCCACAGGCTGCGCTGCAGCAGCGCCAGCGGGCTGGGTGCCGAATCGGCGAACCACGACGGCGGCGGCGGCGGCGTTCCGGGATCGGGCTGCGGGTCGCACAAGGCCTCGGTGAGGCTGGCCAGCGCCGACAGATCCAGCGCTGCCAGGTGGGTCTTGATCAGAATGGCGAAGCTGCCTTCAGGCAGGTCCAGGAAGCTGTCCAGCCCCTCGATGACGTACAGCTCCCAGGGCGGGCGGTCCAGGTCCAGCGCGCGGGCATGCAGACGCGAGGCCTGGATGCAGAACTGGCGCCAGTCGCCCGGCTTGGGCAGCGCGATGTGGCGTACGTGGTATTCCAGGTCGAACAGATCGTCGTCGACCCAGTAGGGCCGGTCCAGCCCCATCGGCACGCGTTGCAGGCGCTTGCGGAACATCGGCCACAGATGCAGGCGGTTCTCCACCTGTGTCAGGATGCTCTTGAAACGCACCACGCCACCCGGCGCGCTGCGCTGGTCGTGGATCTGGATCAGGCTGAAGTTGGCGTTGGCATGGGTGCTGTCGGCCAGCAGGTGACCGGCGGAGCGGTCATCGAGCTGCTGCAGCGTCTGGAATTCATTTTTCACGATAAGGCGTCACCTGGTGATGGAATCGAAAAGACTGGGTCCTGATCCGGCCGGCGCGGCCGACCGGCCGGTATTGCGATCGGCCCGGCTATTCTCCGGAAAAACGGGCGGCAGTGGTCACGCGGACCGATGCCGCGGGCATACCGAACATCATAAATGAACCCGGTTCCGGAATTCCTCTCGGCGCCATCCCGGCGGTAGCGCCCGCCGTCTTCGATTCCGGCCGTTCGCGGATGGCAGCGGATGCATACCGCGCCTTCCAGCCCGTTGCTCCGCCGGTCCGGCTCCTCGGCGTGGGCCGCTACATCGGCCTGGGCGGCATGATCGGCTTGCCGTTGGCCGTCGCCCGGCCTTTCTCGAACACGAAGCTGGTCTTCAGACGCTGGTCTTCGCGACGCAGCATTCCCTGCGCGACCAACTGATCGACCATCGCCGTGCCGGCCGTCAGCATCGAGGGTTCGCCGCTCGAACCGTTGACGGCGATCGTATCGATCCACGCGCTCGGCACGTCGGCGTCGGCCTTCACGACGAGCTTGGCCAGCAGGGCGAGCGGCGGACCGTCGAGGTCCGCCTGCGTGATGCCCGGAGCGGCGATGTGGTACGAGATCTCGCCGCGTCGTCCTTCGTACTCGGCGGCCAGCTTGTCGATCGACAGCGTCGGACCGTGCAGCAGCAACTGCTGGAGCCCGGCCAGCAGCTGCGCGGTTGGCACTTCGTCACCGCCCGCGCACATCGCGGCGACGCCGGAGATCGCCTGCCGGGCCAGTCGCTCCAGCGTCGGACCGTGCAGGTGGCGGATCGATTCCTTCTGCTCGACGCGCGCGAGCTTGAACGGCTTGGCCTCGGCGCCGTCGGCTTGCGCGGCGGTCCACGTCATCGCATCGATGTTCGCGTCGGCCTGGATCGACACGAATTCGCCGTCGAGTGACGTGACCTGGTCGAGCTTGATCTTGTCGATCGTCAGTTGTCCCGGGCCCGGCTGCGAATCGTCCGTGGCCGGCAGGGCCATTTCGAGCCGATCGATCGTCGTCGTCTGGGTGCCGGCCTGCAACCAGACTCCATTGGCCGTGCCATCGAACCGCTGGGTCATGCGCAGGCCCTTCAGCGTGAGGCGCGATGTGTCGTCGGCGTCTCCGATGACGAGCGACAGCGAAGGCAGGTCCCACGATGACGTCGCCACGCCGGCGCCGAAGCGCCCGGTCATGTCCATGCGGCTGTCGGCCCACGAGATGCGCCCGGAATCGATGTCCAGATCGGCGGCGGGCAGCCGCCAGATCGACCGATACGCACCGTCGAAGCCGACGCGGGTATGCAGCGCGTCGGGAGCGAGGCGGGCGAGATAGTCGCGCAGCGCCTGCGGCACGTCGCCGGACGCGGTGATGCGCGAGTCGATCGCGGCGGCGCCCAGGCCGTCGCCGACCAGCACCGGTCCGTGGCGCACGTGATCCTCGAAGCTGATCTCGAACGATGCGGCGGTCTGGTCTGCTGTGCCTGCTCCCGTTCCCGTTCCCGTTCCCGCAGTATTGGCGGCATCGGCATCGGCATCGGCATCGGCCTTGGCCGCCGGGCAGCCGACACGCAGCTTGCTGCGGTACACGGCCGACGTCAGACCGCGGTCCACGCTGCGATCGGCGAAGTGCAGGAACGGCAGCTTCTGCTCGATGTCCGCGTAAGTGGCGGTGTAGGCTCGTTCGATTCGACTGCCGATGTACGCGCTCGTGCCGGCCCAGCCGCCGGCCATCACAGCCGTCGCGACGGCGGCCCCCAGGATCTTGTTCATCGTGATTCGCGCCGCCGGCGCCCGGGTGGGAACGGCGCTGATTCTCGGTCAGGACGATACCGGGCCGTCCAGCCTGCCGACGGACGTCGCCTTCGACCGCATGATGGGCGCGAGCGATGGATCGGGATCGATACGGATTGCCGTGCGGCGGCGATGAACGTGCGTCGACTCGCCGACCAGCCGCCGGTAGTACATCGACGGGAAGGTATTCGCGCTGTGCAGTATCCACGCGGTCTTCTCGTGGATATCCATCCGCTGCGCCAGCGGATCGGCGAGTGCGTCAGCGATCGAACTCGCCGCGCCGAACTCCTTGCACGCGCCGGGCGCGGAGTGGCCGATCGCGCGGATCCGCTCGGCGATCGGGCCGACCGCATTCCACGGCCCGGTGTTCAGGCCGCCAGGAAGCGCTCCGCCAGCAGCGTCCAGTAGGCCGCACCGATTGGCACGTTCTCGTCGTTGAAGTCAAAGCCCGGGTTGTGCACCATGCAGCCATTCGGACCACTGCCGTCACCGTTGCCGATCAGCAGGTAGCAGCCCGGCCTCTTTTCGAGCATGAACGCGAAATCCTCGCTGCCGGCCAGCGGAATGCCTTCGGGCACGACCCGCTCCGTACCGACCAGTTCCACGGCCACCTCGCGCGCGAAATCGGTCTCGGCCGGCGCATTGACCAGTGCAGCATAGCCGCGCTGGTAATCGACCTGAGCGGTCACGCCGAAGCTTTGCGCTTGCGCATGGCTGATCTCGGTGATGCGCCGCTCCACCAGTTCGCGCACATCGGGCAAAAAGGTGCGCACCGTCAGTTCGAGCCGCGCCGATTGCGGGATGACGTTGTTGGCCGAACCCGCCTGCAATACGCCCACCGTGACCACGGCGGCCTCGATCGGATCGACATTGCGCGAGACCACCGTCTGCAGCGCCATCACCAGGCTCGCGGCCGCCACCACCGGATCAACCGCCTTATGCGGCGCGGCCCCATGACCTCCCTTGCCGTCTAGCGTGATGATGACCTTGTCCGAGGCCGCCATCATCGGCCCTTTCCGGAAGACCAGACGTCCCTGCGGAATGCCCGGCATGTTGTGCATCGCGAAGATGGCGTCGCACGGATACTTCTCGAACAGGCCATCGTTCATCATGCGCGTCGCACCCGAATCGATCCTGCCGAACTCCTCGGCCGGCTGGAAGATCAGGTTCAAGGTGCCGGAAAACTGCGCGCGATCGGCAATGACCCGGGCCGCCCCCAGCAGCATCGCGGTGTGGCCGTCATGGCCGCAAGCGTGCATCACTCCCGAATGACAGCTCGAGTACTTGAGCCCGGTGTTCTCCTGAATCGGTAGCGCGTCCATGTCGGCGCGTATGCCCAGGGACTTGCCCCCCTCGCCCCGCTTCAACTGCCCGACCAGGCCAGTGCCGCCCAGGCCGCGCTCCACCTGATAGCCCCAGTTGCCGAGCTTTTCCGCCACCAGATCGCTGGTCCGCTTTTCCTTGAACGAAAGTTCGGGATGGTGATGGATGTCGCGCCGCAGCGCGATGAACTCTTCCGAATGAGACCGCACGAGTTCGAGAAGCGAAGTGTTCGGCATGATGGAATCCTCAGTGAAGAAGTTCGCGCTTGCTGGTTTCGGGAACGAGCCGCATGGTGACGGCGCAGCTCACGCTGGTCACCACCACACACCATACCGGCGCGAGCGGGCTGCCGGTAGCCTTGGTCAGCCAGGGTTTCAGGCATCGCATGGCTGGAGGGCTAAGCTGCCATCCCTTGGCGCGTGAGCAGCTTCATCAGCCGCGCGATCAGGGCCTGCGGAACAGCCTCAACCCGCCGACCAGCCGCCCCCGAGCGCGCGGTACAGATCGACGGTGGCCGCCAGGTGCGACAGGCGTAGTGTCGATAGCGAATCCTGAGCGGTGAACAGCACGCGCTGGGCATCCAGGACCGCCAGAAGATCGCCGGCACCCTCGCGATAGCGCAGTTCCGCCAACCTCAGCGACTCGCGGGCCTGATCGATCACCGCGCGCTGCGCGAGGGTCTGACGGTGGCTGCGATCGATGTTGCCCAGGCTGTCGTCGACCTCCTTGAGCGCCGAGCGCACGGCGGCTTCGTAGGTCGTCACCAGCACTTCGCGTTGCGACAGGGACAGGTCGACCTGTCGCCGCAGCCGGCCGCTGTCGAACAGCGTCTGCGCGAGCGACAGCCCCGCGCTCAGCGTCGAGGCGGGATGGGCGAGGCTCAGCAGTTGCGCGCTCGACGCGCCGCCGGTGATCGACAGGCCGAACGAGGGCAGCAGCGCGGCGCGCGCGGCCGCGACGTTGGCGCTGGCCCCCGCGAGCGCGGCTTCGGCCGCGGCCAGGTCGGGACGACGGTACAGCAGCGTCGACGGCAGGCCGGGTTCGACGAGCGGAATCGTCAGGTCGGCGAAGGTTTCTTCCTGCAGCGTCGCGTCCTGGGGCAGGCGGCCCAGCAGCAGCGCCAGCGCCGACGCGGCCTGCCGCTGCTGCAGTTCGAGCGGGATCAGCGCGGTGCGCTGCGACAGCACCGTCGTGCGCTGTTGCGAGACCTCGAGCGCCGTGGCGACGCCGTGGCGGCGCTTGGCTTCGACGACACCCAGCACCCGTTCGGCGGTGGCCAGGTTGTCGTGCGCGATCTGCAGGCGCTCGCGCGCGGCCAGCCACTGGAAGTACGTGTTGGCGACGTTGGCCGCGACCGTCAGCCGCACCGTCTGCGCGTCGAAGCGCGTCGCCGCCAGCGAAGCCTGGCTCGCGCGGACTGCCGCGGCGATGCGGCCCCACAGATCGATCTCGTAGCTGGCCGTCAGGCCGAGCGACGTCGTTTCGCGCCGGACGGCGTCCTCGCCGTCGGCCTTCGCGCGCGAGGCCGACGTGCCGGCGCTGCCGGTGACGATCGGCGCGCGCGCGACGTTGGCGATGGCCAGCGCGAGGTCGGCCTGGCGCACGCGCTCGGCGGCGATGCGCAGGTCGGTGTTGGCGGACAGCGCCTCATCGATCAGCGCGGTCAGTTGCGCGGAGCGGAAGTGTCGCCACCAAGCAGCGTCGACCGGGGCGGCGTTCGGATCGACGGTGCCCGACTCCGTCCATTGCGCGGGCAACGGAGGCGCGGCGGGCGGCGGTGGATCGGTGATCGCGCATGCGGCGGTGAACACTGCGGCCAGCGCGGCCAGCCAGGCTCGGGATGGGCGGCGCGGACGAAGGCTTGCGGGCCAGCCATTGCCGGCGGCTGGACGGACACCGTTGCGGGCAGCGCCAGCGCCAGCGCCGTGGACGCGAGGCCCGAGGAGCCGGTCGCCGTGGGTGTTGGAGACGACGGGAGCGGGCATGGCGGCGGTGGATGAGGCGGCGGCAGGCAAGGCGGCAGCAGGCGAGGCGATGACGGGCATAAGGAGAGTCATTCCGAGGCCAGCGCGGTGACCGGATCGAGGCGCGCGGCCTTGCGCGCGGGCAGGTAGCCGAACACGAGGCCGGTCAGGAACGCGCAGCCGAAGGCCAGCAGCACGGGCTCGGTCGCGAAGGCGACCGGCGTGCCCGAGCCGCGGATCAATGCCGCGGTGCCCAGCCCCAGCACGACGCCGATCGCGCCCCCGAGGGCCGAGACGACCAGCGCTTCGATCAGGAACTGCTGCTGGATGTCGGCCATCCGCGCGCCGGTGGCCATCCGGATGCCGATCTCGCGCGTGCGCTCGGTGACGCTGACCAGCATGATGTTCATGACCCCGATGCCGCCGACCAGCAGCGAGATCGCCGCGATCGAGCCGAGCAGGATCGTCATCGTGTTCTGCGTTTCGGTCGCCGTGTCGATGATCGACGCCATGTTGCGGATCTGGAAGTCGATGGTGCCGTGGCGTTCGGCCAGCAGCGCCTCGACGGCAGCCTGCGTCTCGTCGATGCGCTCGACGTCGTCCACGGCGACGGTCACGTTGCGCAGGAAGCGCTGGCCCGACAGCCGCAATTGGCTGGTCTGGTAGGGCAGCAGGATCGTGTCGTCCTGGTCCTGGCCGCTGGGAGACGCGCCGCGCGGGCTCATCACGCCGATGACCTGGAAGACCAGGTTGTTGACGAGCACGAAGCGGCCGAGCGGATCGGCGTCGCCGAACAGGCCCCGGGCCACGGTCTGGCCGAGCACGGCCACCGTCGCGTAGCCGCGTTCGTCCTCGTCGGTGAAGAACGTGCCGCGCGCGACCGGCCAGCGCCGGGCGGCCGGGTACTTCGACGACGTGCCGATCGCCGAGGTGCCCACGTCCGAATCGGCGAAGCGGACGGTAACGCTGCTCTCCTGCTCGGGGACGGCGGCCAGCACGTTGGGAACGTTCTCGTCGATCGCCTGGACGTCGGACAGCACCAGCGTCGCGGTCGCGCGGAAGCCCCGCTGGTTCGGCGCGCCCGGGCGAACGAGCAGCAGGTTCGAGCCCATCGCGCTGATCCGGTCGATGACGGCCTGCTTGGCGCCGTCGCCGATCGCCAGCATCGCGATGACCGATGCGACGCCGATGACGATGCCCAGCAGCGTCAGGATCGCGCGGAACAGGTTCGTGCGCAGCGCGCGCAGCGCCGACCGGGTCGCCTCGATCGCGCCCGCCCACCAGCCAAGTCCCTTGCCGGTCAGCGGCGGCAGGGCGCGAACGGACGCGGCGGCTGGCGCAGGAGCCGATGAGAGCGGGGAATGGGAGGCCGCTGATGGAATCTCCGGCGGGGTGGCAGGCGGATTCGTCGGTGGAGTCGTTGGCCGAATCGCTGGCTCGGCCGTCGGGACGGACGTCGGCGCGGCTGGGGAGGGCGACGGGCCGGGCGATGTCGCGAGCGATGAGGTGGAAGATGTCATGGGCGCGGCACCGGCCGTGCCGATGAACTCGTCGCGCGGGCGGTCGGCGAGGATGCGGCCGTCGCGGATCTCGATGATCCGGTGCGCGTGGCGCGCGACCTCCTCGGCGTGCGTGATCAGGATCACCGTGTGTCCCTGCGCGGACAGCGAGGCGAGCAGCGCCATCACGTCGGCGCCGCTGCGGCTGTCGAGCGCCCCGGTCGGCTCGTCGGCGAGGATCACGCGTCCGCCGTTGACCAATGCGCGGGCAATCGACACGCGCTGCTGCTGGCCGCCCGACAACTGGTTCGGGCGATGGTCGACGCGATCGGCCAGGCCCAGCGTGCCCAGCAGCGCCAGCGCGCGCTCGCGCCGCTGCGCGGGCGTCAGGCCCGCGTACATCGCCGGGATCTCGACGTTCTCGGCCGCGCTGCACGTGGCGATCAGGTGGTAGCTCTGGAACACGAAGCCGAACGCCTCGCGGCGCAGCGTGGCCAGCTCGTCCCGATCCAGCGCGGCGACGTCGCGCCCCATGAAGCGGTACTCGCCGCTGGTGGGCCGGTCGAGGCAGCCGAGCAGGTTCATCAGCGTCGACTTGCCCGACCCCGACGCGCCCATGATCGCGACGAACTCGCCGGCCTGGATTCGCAGGTCGACGCCGTGCAGCACCTCGACCGCCAGGTCGCCGTTGAAGTAGGTCTTGCGGATGTCGCGCAGCGCGATCAGCGGCACGCTCTCGCTGGCCGCCGCCGTCATCGTGGCGGCGTCGGCGGGCTGGCGGGCGTTCATCGCGCGCGGCCGGCGGCGGCCGGACTCATGCCGGGCGGCGGTCCGCCGGCGCCCGGCGGACCGAACGGCGAGGCGCTCAGCGAGCCGCGGGACGACGCCGAGTTGCCACCCCGGTCCGCCTGGCGCACGCCGGTGACGATGCGGTCGCCGACCGCCAGGCCGGACAGCACCTCGGCGTGGATCCGGTTGCTGATGCCGATCATCACGTCGCGTTCCTGCAGCGAGCCGTCGTCGGCGACGACCTTGACGGTCGCGCGGCGCGGGCGCACCAGCGGCGAGGCCGATGGTGCGGCGCCATCCTGCCCGCGCTGGCGCTCGCGTTCGGCGCGCCGCTGCTCGCGCAGCGCCTGGCGCTGCTCCGGCGTCATCTGTTCCCAGGCCTCGCGGTTCGGCGGCGATGCCGGCGCGTCGGTGCTGATCGGTCGCGCGCTGGCAGCCGGCGCCGTGGTCGCGGGGGTAGCAGGGGTAGCAGGGGTAGCAGGGGTAGCGGGGGTAGCGGGGGTAGCGGGGGTAGCGGGGGTAGCGGGGCCGGGGGTTCCAGCGGAGCCGGACGCGTTGGCGGGGTTAGCGGCGCTGGGTATGTGGGGGGTATTGGAGGTATTGGGCGCCGCCGGTCGGGGCGGCATGTCCGCGGGAGCGTTGCCGCGAGCCGTGCCGCGCTGCATCGTCAGCGCCGACATCGGCACCATCAGCGCGTCGTGCGCCTGGGCGACGATGAAGAACACCTGCGCGGTCATCTGCGTCATCAGCGCGCCGCTCGGATTCGGCACTTCGAACAGCGCGTTGTACAGCACGACGTTGTTGGTGACGGTCGGCGTCGGTTCGACCATCGACAGTTGCCCGGACCAGCGCCGCGTCTGGCTGCCCAGCGTCGTGAAGTAGACGTCCATGCCCTTGCGCAGCTTGCTGACGTCGGCCTCGGACACCTGGGACTGGACGCTCATCGTCGACAGGTCCGCCACGCGCAGGATCGTCGGCGCCTGCTGGTTGGCGTTCAGCGTCTGCCCCTGGCGAGCGGTGATGCTGACGACGGTACCCGAGATCGGCGCGTAGATCTGCGTGAACTTCAGGTTGGCCTCGTCGACGCGCATGCTGGCGCGCAGTTGCTCGATCTGGGCCTTCAGCGCGTTGATCTGCGCGCGGGCGGCGCGCAGCGTCGTGTCGGCGTTCTGCATCGTCTCGATCGTCGTCGCGTCTTCGGCCAGCAGGTTCTTCTGCCGCTGCAGGTCGCGCTCGGCCTTGATGATCGCCACGTCCTTCTCGCCGAGCTGCGCCTGCAGCGAGCGCAACTGCGCGCGGCTGGCCTCGACCTTGGCGATCGACGTCGTCGCATCGATCTCGGCCAGCAGATCGCCTTCCTTGACGTCGCTGCCGACGTCGACGTTCAGCTTGCGCAACTGGCCCGAGACCTGCGCGCCGACGTCGACGTAATTGCGCGGCTGCAGCGATCCTGTGGCGGTGACCAGGTCCTCGATGTCGCCACGCTGCACGAGCGCCGTCAGGTAGTCGGGCTGTGTCGGCCGGCCGCCGCCCCATGTGCGCCACGCTCCCCAGCCGGCGGCGGCGATGGCGGCCACGCAGGCGGCCAGGGCGAGCGCGCGAGGCCAGCGGCGCCGCGCAGGGCGTCGGCCGGTCGGCTGGTCGCTGGAAGTCGATGTCATCAGGGCCTCGGAACGTCGGTCGGCATGCGGGAGCCGAGAGCTTGCCCGCCAATTGAGGAAGCATTGCGCAGGGATTCGGCATCGCCCTTGCATAATGTTTGTGCAATGGTCGATTAAGGTTCGTCCGTCGGTTCCACCGATCGATTCCACTCATCCGCTCCGTTCATCCCGATCCTCGATCCGATCCGTCCTCCCTCCGCCATCCACCATCCGCCATCCGCCATCCGCCATGTCCGTTCCGCCCGCCAGCCCGTCGCCCCGTCAGCCTGCGTTGCAGCGCTGGCTGCAGCGCTTCGACAAGCTGCGGGTCAAGCTGTTCCTGGCGATCGCCGGCACCAATTTCGTGCTGGTCGTCGTCGCTTATGCGATCCACGCGTGGAGCTTCGACCAGGGGCTGGTCGGTTACCTGAACCAGTCCGACGAGGCGCGGCTCGTGCCGCTGATCAATCGCCTGGCTGATGGATACCAGCAGCGCGACGACTGGCAGTGGATCCAGGAAGACCGGCAGCGCTGGCCGGACCTGCTGCGCGAGGTGCTGGGCGTCGGCCGGTCCGGCCCGCCGCCGACCGGTGATGCGCGACGTCCGCCGCCGCCGTGGACGATCGATCCGCGGATGCTGCTGTTCGACGCCGATCACAACGTGATCATCGGCCCACCCGAGCGGGCCGCGCAGGCGGTGCTCAAGCCGATCGTCGTCGCTGGCCGCGAGGTCGGCTATCTCGGCTACGTACCGCGCACGCAGATGGTGTCGTCGCTCGAGCAGATCTTCCTGTCGCAGCAGAGCCGTCGTTTCGGCGCGATCGCGCTGGGGCTGCTGGCGGCCGTGCTGCTGAACGCCGCGTTGATCTCGCACTGGCTGTCGCGGCGGTTGGCCCGGCTCGGTGAGGGCGCGACCGCACTGGCGCGCGGCGACTACGCGACGCGGCTGCCGGTGCTGGGCCACGACGAACTGGCGCGACTGGCTGGCGATTTCAACCACCTGGCGCAGGCGCTCGAGGCGGCCCGGCGGGCGCGCCAGCGCTGGATCGCCGACATCGCGCACGAACTGCGCACGCCGCTGGCGACGCTGCGCGCCGAGATCGAGGCGATGCAGGACGGCGTCCGGTCGCTGGACCAGACCGGCCTCGCGTCACTGGCGCAGGAGGTCGCGCAACTGACGCGGCTGGTCGAGGATCTGCGGCTGCTGTCGCTGTCCGACCTGGGGGCGCTCACCTATCACAAGGAGCCGCTGGCGTTCGACGAGATCATCGAGGAGGGGCTGACCGCGGCCCGCCCGGCGGTCGCCGATCATCGGCTGCGCGTCGACCTCGACCTGCAGCCGGGCGTGCGCGTGCTCGCCGACGAATCGCGGTTGTCGCAGGTCGTGGCCAACCTGCTGCAGAACACGCTGCGCTACAGCGAGCCGCCCGCGCGCCTGTCGCTGCGGCTTCGCGAATCGGCGGGGCGGGCGACGCTGACCTGGGACGATTCGTCGCCCGGCGTCGACGAGGCCGATCTGCCGCGTCTGACCGACCGGCTGTTCCGCGTCGACGGGTCGCGGGCGCGGGCGCATGGCGGATCGGGCCTGGGGCTGGCGATCGTCAAGGCGATCGTCGAGGCCCACGGCGGCGCGTTGTCGGCGTCGGCCAGTCCGCTGGGCGGGCTGCGCTGGGAGATCGTGCTGCCGGTGTACCGGGGAGAGGCCGCGCATGGCTGAGCGGATCCTGATCGTCGAGGACGAGGACAAGATCGCGGACATCCTGCGCGACTACCTCGTCAACGCCGGCTATCAGACGTGGCGGCTGGATCGCGGCGATGGAGTCGTCGAATGGCTGGCCAGCCATCCGGTCGACCTCGTGCTGCTCGATCTGATGCTGCCCGGGCTGGGCGGCCTGGAGGTCTGCAAGGCGCTGCGCGGCTCGCCGGGCCAGCCCGGGCCCGCGATCATCATGCTGACCGCGCGGGTCGAGGAGATCGATCGCCTGCTCGGTCTCGAACTGGGCGCCGACGACTACGTGTGCAAGCCGTTCAGCCCGCGCGAGGTCGTCGCCCGAGTCAAGGCGGTGCTGCGGCGGGGGCGATCGACGCTGCCGTCCGGCGACGGCCTGCGCCTGGATCCGGCCGGGTGGCGCGCGTCGCTGCGCGGGCACGACCTGGGGCTGACGGCCGTCGAGTTCAAGCTGCTGCAGGTGCTGGTCGAGCAGCCGGGACGGATCTTCACGCGCGAGCAACTGATGGATGCGATGTACCGGGACGAGCGCGTGGTGTCGGACCGGACGGTCGACAGCCATGTCAAGAAACTGCGGCGCAAGATCGCCGACGTCGCGCCGGACGCGGACTGCATCCACTCGGTCTATGGTGTCGGCTACAAGTACGAGCCGCAGGCGTCGGGGGACGATTGAGTCGGCGGGCGATCGATCCTGGCGTGCACCGGTCCCAGGCCGATCGAGCGCGGCCGGCCTAAGCTAGAATCATCGTCGCCGATCCGTCATCGTCGCCGATCCGTCGTCCTTCATCCGATACCCCGACCGCAGAGGATTCCCATGCCTGCTCAAACGTCTCGCCGCGCCTTGCTGGCTGGCTGCGCGCTGTCCGTCGCTTCGACGCTGGCCGTTCCGCTGCTGGGATGGGCGCCGGAAGCGGGGGCGCAAACACGGTTGAAGGTTGCGGCGATCTACACGGTGCCCGTCGAGCAGCAATGGGTCAGCCGGATCCACAAGGCGTTGAACGCGGCGGTCGCCCGCGGCGAGATCGAGTACAAGTTTTCCGAAAGCGTCGCCAATGCCGATTACGAGCGCGTGCTGCGTCAGTACGCCGAGCAGGGCAACGCGCTGATCGTCGGCGAAGCCTTCGCGGTCGAATCGGCGGCGCGCAAGGTCGCCAAGGACTACCCGAAGACCGCCTTCCTGATGGGCTCGTCGGCCAAGATCCAGGAACCGAATTTCTCCGTCTTCGACAACTACATCCAGGAGCCGTCGTACCTGACCGGCATGATCGCCGGCGCGATGACCAAGTCGAACAAGATCGGCATGGTCGGCGGCTATCCGATCCCGGAGGTCAACCGGCTGATGAACGCGTTCATGGCCGGTGCGCGCGAAACCAATCCGAAGGCCGAGTTCACCGTGACCTTCATCAATTCGTGGTTCGATCCGCCCAAGGCCAAGGAAGCGTCGTTCGCGATGCTCGACAAGGGCGCCGACATCCTCTACGCCGAGCGTTTCGGCGTGTCTGACGCCGCCAAGGAGCGCGGCAAGCTGGCGATCGGCAACGTCATCGACACGCAGGACAAGTATCCGGAGACCGTCGTCGCGTCGGCGCTGTGGTTCATGGAACCGACGATCGATCGCGCGCTGGCGGCGGTGCGGGAAGGGCGGTTCAAGGCCGAGGACTATGGCCCGTACTCGATGATGCGGCACAAGGGATCGGACCTGGCGCCGCTCGGCACGTTCGAGAACCGGGTGCCGAAGGAAGTGAAGGACAAGGTGGCGGCGCGCGCCGCGCAAATGCGCGCGGGCCAGTTCGACGTCAAGGTCAACGACGGGCAGCCGAAGCCGACCGCCAAGTAAGCCGCCCTTTGCCACTTCTGCCAAGACGGGACACGAGGCCCTTGGGAGACGCTGCTAGATCCTCTCGTCCGCCGCATCCCGCTCTCGGGCGGTCTGCCGCATCGGCTCATGCCGACGTGACCGCCGAACCGATCGTGCTGCGGGTGGACGGCGTCAGCAAGCGTTTCGGGGCCGTGCTGGCCAACGATGCGATTTCGCTGACGCTGGCGCGCGGCGAGGTGCTGGCGCTGCTCGGCGAGAACGGTGCCGGCAAGTCGACGCTGGTGTCGATGCTGTTCGGCCAGTACGTGCCGGACGCGGGGCGCATCGAGGCGTTCGGCCGGGCGCTGCCGCCCGGCGATACGCGGGCGGCACTGGCGGCGGGCATCGGCATGGTCCACCAGCATTTCACGCTGGCCGGCAACCTGACGGTGCTCGACAACGTGATGGTCGGCCTCGAGCCGCTGACGCGATGGCGCTCGGCCCGCACGGCGGTGCGCGCGCGGCTGCTCGACGATGCGCGCGCCTATGGCCTGGACGTCGACCCGGATGCTCGCGTCGCCGACTTGTCGGTCGGCGAGCGCCAGCGCGTCGAGATCCTCAAGGCACTGGTGCGCGGCGCGCGGATCCTGATCCTCGACGAACCGACGGCGGTGCTTACGCCGCAGGAGAGCGAATCGCTGTTCGCGACGCTCTCCCGCTTCGTTGCCGACGGGCTGTCGATGATCTTCATTTCGCACAAGCTCGACGAGGTGCTGCGCGTCAGCGACCGGGTCGCGGTGCTGCGCGGCGGCCGGCTCGTCGCGACGATGGCATCGGCGGGCGCGAGCACCGCGCAATTGGCTCGCGCGATGATCGGCCGCGACCTCGATGCTGGCGTTGGTGCTGATGAGGCGCGAGCGGACGAGGCGCGAACGGACGAGGCTCGGACGGACGAGGGCGCCCCGGCGCTGCGCGTGTCCGGCGTGCGTATCGGCGCCGCCGACCGTCCGCTGCTGGCCGGGCTCGATCTGTCGGTGCGGGCGGGCAGGGTGCTGGCCATCGCCGGTGTCGCCGGCAACGGACAGCAGGCGTTGGCCGATCTGCTGTGCGGCATGCTCGCCGCCGACCAGGGCGAGGTCGTGGTCCGAGGCCGGCCGATGCCCGCATCGCCGCGCGCGTGGATCCGGGCCGGCGTGGCGCGAATTCCCGAGGATCGCGTCCACCTGGGCGTGATCGGCGACGCGACGCTCGACGAGAACGCCATCGTCGAGCACTATCGCGAGCCGGCGGCGCTGCGGGGCGGATCGATCGGGCGCTGGTTCGGCCTGCTCGACCGGCGCGCGATGCGCGCGCGGGCGCGCCGGATCGTCGACGAGTTCGACGTGCGCCACGGCGGCCTGCAGCGGCCGATCCGCGGCCTGTCCGGCGGCAACATCCAGAAGTTCATTCTCGGCCGGGAACTGGACCGGCCGGGCGCCGATCCGCCGTGCCTGATCCTGGCCAACCAGCCGACCTGGGGCCTGGACGTCGGCGCGGTCGACGGCGTGCATCGCCGGCTGCGCGACGCGCGCGATCGCGGTGCCGCCATCGTGTTGATCTCCGAGGAACTCGACGAGATCTTCGCGCTGGCCGACGAGGTCGCCGTAATGTTCAAGGGCCGGCTGGGCGTGCCGCGGCCGGTTTCGGCCTGGACCCCCGAATCGATCGGACTGGCGATGGCGGGGCAGCATTGATGCGCCTGGAACAACGGACCGATCCCTCGCGGCTGGCCGCGCTGCTGGCGCCGTTCGTGGCCGTGCTGGCCACATTGCTGATCTGCGCGGGCCTGGTCGCATGGGCGGGCGCGCCGGTCGGGCGGACGTACTGGCTGCTGTTCGAAAGCGGGTTCGGCTCGCGTTTCGGCCTGACCGAGACGCTGACCCGCGCGACACCGCTGATCCTGACCGGCCTCGCGGCCGCCGTGGCGTTCCGCGCGCGCTTCTACAACATCGGCGCCGAGGGGCAGTTGTACGTCGGCGCGCTGGCGGCCGTGGCGGTCGGCGGGCTGCACGACGGCAGCGGCTTCGGATTGCCGGCGCCGCTGCTGTTCGCCGCGATGATCATCGCCGGCATGGCCGCCGGCGCCGCGCTGCTGCTGGGCCCGGTGTGGATGAAGGCGCGCTTCGCGGTCGACGAGGTCGTCACGACGCTGCTGCTGAACTTCATCGTGGCGCTGTTCGTCTCGATGATGCTGGACGGGCCGATGAAGGACCCGGCCGCGATGGGCTGGCCGCAGTCTGTCGCGATCCAGCCGGACCTCGAGCTGGGCCGGCTGGTCGAGCGCAGCCGCCTGCATACGGGCTTCCTGTGGGCGCTGGGCGCGGCCGGGGTGGTCGCCCTCGTCAACCGCTTCACCGCGTTCGGCTTCGAGATGCGCTCGGTCGGCGCCAACGCGCGGGCCGCGGCGTTCCTGGGCATGCCGGTGCGCGCGGTCATGGTCAAGACGGCGCTGCTGTCGGGGGCGCTGGCCGGGCTGGCGGGCGTGTCCGAAGTGGCCGGCCGTACGTCGTACGTCACGCTCGACATGTCGCCGGGCTATGGCTACAGCGGCATCGTCATCGCGATGCTGGCCGGGCTGTCGCCGATCGGCGTCATCGTCGCGGCGATCTTCGTGGCCGGCATGCTGGTCGGCGCCGACGCGACGAGCCGCGTCGTCCCGGTGCCCAGCTACATCGCCGACCTGATCGTCTCGGTGTCGCTGCTGACGATGCTGGTCGCCACGTTGTCGACTCGCTACCGGGTGCGCCGCGATGGCCGTTGAATGGATCGCCGAAGTGGGTGCCGCGGTCGGCACCGCGACGTTCTGGGTCGCCGTGCTGCGCATCGCCACGCCGTTGATCTTCGGCACGCTGGGCGTGCTGCTGTGCGAGCGCGCCGGGGTGCTGAACCTGGGCATCGAGGGCATCATGGCCGCGGGCGCGTTCGCCGGCTGGTTCGCCGTCCACGCGGGTGCGGGCCTGTGGGGTGGGGTGGGCGTCGCGGCGCTGACCGGCGCGCTGCTCGGCTGGCTGCACGGGCAGTTGACCGTGCGGCTGGGCGTGTCGCAGCACGTGGCCGGGCTGGGGTTGACGATGTTCGCGACCAGCCTCGCCTACTACGCGTATCGCGTGCTGTTTCCGAAGGTCGCCGAACCGCCGACGATCACGCCGTTCGCCGAACTGCACGGCCCGCTCGACAAGCTGCCGTTGATCGGCGACGTGGCAGGCGCACTGACCGCGCCGACGCTGCTCGCGCTGGCGATCGTGCCGTTGCTGGCCTGGGTGCTGTACCGCACGCCGCTGGGCCTGGCGGTCCGCATGGTCGGCGAGAATCCGGCGGCGGCCGACAGCGCCGGCATCCATGTGACCGGGGTGCGCATCGGGGCGGTGATGGTCGGCTCGGCGCTGATGGGCATCGGCGGATCGTTCCTGACCATCTCCGCGTTCAACGCATTCTTCCTGAACATGATCAACGGCCGCGGCTGGATCTGCGTCGCGCTGGTCGTGTTCGCGTCGTGGCGGCCCGGCAAGGCGCTGCTCGGCGCGTTGCTGTTCGCGTTCTTCGACGCGCTGCAACTGCGGCTGCAACAAAGCGCGGTCATCGACATTCCTTATCAGCTCTACCTGATGATCCCGTTCATCGTGTCGATCCTCGCGTTGATCCTGGTCTCGCGCGACGCTGCCTACCCGCAGGCGCTGATGAAACCGTATCGCCGCGGCGAGCGCTGAGACCCCATGACCCGTCGCCGGCTGGAGGACCTTGCATGCTGGATCTGCTGATCACCGACGCGAACCTGCCCGACGGGCGCCTCGGCGTCGACGTGGCCGTCGCGGGCGAACGCATCGTCGAGGTCGCGCCGGGCATCGCGGCGCGCGGCGCGGCGGCCGTCGAGCGGGTCGACGCCGGGGGCCGGCTGCTGAGTCCGCCGTTCGTCGATGCGCATTTCCACATGGACGCGACGCTGTCGTACGGCTTGCCGCGCATCAACGCGTCGGGCACGCTGCTGGAGGGGATCGCGCTGTGGGGCGAATTGAAGCCGCTGCTCGACCACCAGGCGATCATCGACCGGGCGATCGCGTATTGCGATTGGGCGGTCGCGCGCGGCCTGCTGGCGATCCGTTCGCACGTCGACGTCTGCGATCCGCGCCTGATGGCGGTGGAGGCGCTGCTCGAGGTTCGGGATCGGGTCAAGCCGTACCTGGACCTGCAACTGGTCGCGTTTCCGCAGGACGGCGTGCTGCGCTACGACCCGCGGCGCGACGATCCGGGATGCCGGCTCACCGCGCTGCAACTGCTCGAAAAGGCGCTGGACATGGGCGTCGACGTGGTCGGTGGGATCCCGCATTTCGAGCGGACGATGGCGGCCGGCGCCGAGTCGGTGCGCCTGCTGGTCGACGTGGCGGCGCGGCGCGGCCTGCGTGTCGACATGCACTGCGACGAGACCGACGATCCGATGTCGCGCCACATCGAGACGCTGGCGGCCGAGACCCGGCGCGCCGGGCTGCAGGGCCGCGTCAACGGTTCGCACCTGACGTCGATGCACTCGATGGACAACTACTACGTGTCCAAGCTGATCCCGTTGATCGCCGAGAGCGGCGTGTCGGCGGTCGCGAATCCGCTGATCAACATCACGATCCAGGGCCGTCACGACACGTACCCGAAGCGGCGCGGCATGACGCGGGTGCCCGAGCTGATCGCCGCCGGCGTGCCGACGGCCTTCGGCCACGATTGCGTGATGGACCCGTGGTACAGCCTCGGCTCCGCGGACATGCTCGAGGTCGCGCAGATGGGCCTGCATGTCGCCCAGATGACGTCGCAGCAGGGCATGCGCGACTGCTTCGACGCCGTCACCCGGGTGCCGGCCGGCGTCCTGGGCCTGGACGGCTACGGGGTCGCGCCCGGCTGCTTCGCCGACTTCGTGCTGCTGCAGGCCGCCGACCCCGTCGAGGCCATCCGTCTGCGCGCCACCCGTTTGGGAGTGTGGCGTCGGGGACGACTGATCGCCTCGACGCCCGCCCAGACGGCACAATTGCGTCTGGCGAGCCGACCGTCGCAGGTCGACTTCCAGCATCATCGTGCCGGTTGACCCGGCACGGCAGACTCCGCCTTACCGTTGATCCATGGCCACCACGATCCAGCAGTTCTTTTCGTTCTACCTCGACGGGCTTCGCCGGCAACAGGCCGATGTGCTGGCCGATTGCCATTGCGTGCCGGTGCTCGTCGCGAGTCCCGCCGGGCAGGTCGTGTTGTCCGATCGCGAGCAGGTGCTCGACCACTGCCACAAGCTGTTGGCGCGCGCGGCCGAGGAGGGACTGCGCGCCGAGCGCTTCACGATCCGCTCGTCGCTGCTGCTCGGCGACGAGTTCGCTGTCGCCAACGTCGCGTGGTCGATGCTGGCACCCAACCATGGGATGAAGACCTTCCATACCGCGTACAACCTGCGCCGCGCGCACGGGGACTGGACGATCTGGGCCGTCACCACCCACGAAGAACTCAACGGCTGAACTCCACATGAAGCAGGATCCGCGTTTTCCGCATCTGTTCATCCTCGATCATCCGCTGATCCAGCACAAGCTGACGCACATGCGGGACCGGACGACGTCGACGCGCACATTCCGTCAGTTGCTCAAGGAGATCACGCTGCTGATGGGCTACGAGATCTTCCGCGAAGTGCCGTTGACGACGCAGCGGATCGACACACCGCTGACGGCGATGGATGCGCCGGTGATCGCCGGCAAGAAGGTCGCCGTGGTGCCGGTGCTGCGCGCCGGGCTCGGCATGGCCGAGGGGTTGATGGAACTGATCCCGTCGGCGCGGCAGGGCCACGTCGGCCTGTACCGCGGCGAGGACCACCGGCCGGTCGAGTACTACGTGCGGTTGCCCGAGGTCGAGGGGCGTACGTTCATCGTCTGCGATCCGATGCTGGCCACCGGCAATTCGGCGGCGCATGCGGTCGAGGCCTTGGTCAAGCGCGGCGTGGCAGTCGCCGACATCCGGTTCCTCGCGCTGGTGGCGGCGCCGGAGGGCGTCAAGACGCTAAGCGACGCGCATCCGGGGCTGGCGATCTACGTCGCTTCGCTCGATTCGCATCTGAACGAGAATGCGTACATCGTGCCGGGGTTGGGCGATGCGGGGGATCGGATCTTCGGGACCAAGCATTAGGATCGCGCGTTCGGGCCGGGCGTTTTTGGGCCGGGCGTTGGCTGGGCGTTTTTGGGCTCTGCATTAGGACCGAGCGGTAGGGCCAGGTGTTTTTTGGGGTCTTGCATTGGGATCAGACGCCATGGGGCG
>JAKPAM010000162.1 GCA_029779435.1 Pseudomonadota bacterium
GGCAGCGAGGCTTGCATGAGGGCGTACCTGCGGGCGCTGTTCCAGACCGACGGCACGGTCAACATCTCCAGCGCCAGCGAGAGCTGCTCCATTCGCTTGAGCTCCAGCTACCCGCGGCTGCTCAAGGACGTGCAGGTGCTGCTGGCCAATTTCGGGGTGTTCAGCCGCCGGCGTCTGCGCAGGCAGGCAACGGTGAAGGCCATGCCTGACGGAAAGGGCGGACAGGCAGAGTACGCCTGCAGGCAGCAATACGAACTCATCATCGACGGCGAGTCGCGCGAGCAGTTCATGGGCGAGATCGGCTTCCTGCTCGACTACAAGGCGGCCCGTTACCGCGAATGGGCGGCTGACAAAGTCTTGCGCAAGACCCAGCGGTTCGCCAGCCGCATCGCGCAGATCGTGCATGTCGGCAGGGAAGCCGTGTTCGACACGACCCAGGATGACCACAACACTGTCATCTTCAACGGCCTGGTCACGGGGCAATGCGGCGAACAGCCCTTACCGCCCTACGGCTGCTGCGACCTGGGCCCCATCGTCCTCACGCGCTTCGTGCGCAACCCCTTCGGCCTGCACGGCGAGGCGACGTTCGACTTCGACGCCTTCGAGCAGTGCGTGACCACGCAGGTGCGCGCACTCGACAATGTGCTCGACGTGACCTTCTGGCCGCTGCCGCAGCAGCAGGCCGAGTCCGCAGCCAAGCGCCGCATCGGCGTGGGCTTCACCGGAATGGGCAACACGCTGGCCATGCTGTGCAAGCGCTACGATCGCGAGGACGGGCGCGACATGGCCGCGAAGATCGCCGAGCGCATGCGCAACGCCGCCTACCGTGCATCGGTGGATCTGGCCAAGGAAAAGGGCAGGTTCCCCAAGTTCGACGCCGACGGCTACCTGGCCAAGGGCACCTTCGCCAGTCGACTGCCCGAGGACATCCAGAAAGCCATTCGCGCGCACGGCATCCGCAACAGCCACCTGCTGTCCATCGCGCCCACGGGTACGGTCAGCCTGGCCTTCGCCGACAACGCGTCCAACGGCATCGAGCCGCCGTTCTCGTGGACCTATACGCGCAGGAAGCGCGAGGCCGACGGCAGCAAGAGCGAATACACGGTCGAGGACCACGCCTGGCGCGTGTACCGCACGCTGCACGGCGACGCCCAGCCCATGCCCGACTACTTCGTGTCGGCGCTGGAGATGACGGCCGCCGACCACATCGCGATGATGGAAGGCGTGCAGCCCTTCGTGGACACGGCGATCTCCAAGACCGTGAACGTGCCGGCCGACTATCCGTACGAGGACTTCAAGCACCTGTACCGGCAGGCCTGGCGCGCCCGCCTGAAAGGCCTGGCCACGTACCGGCCCAACGCCATCCTGGGCGCGGTGCTCGAAGCGCCGGCCGCGCCGGCGCCGGCACCTGCTTCCGCGCCCGCCGCGGAAGCCGCCGCACCGGCCCCCACGCCTGACCCGATGCGCTCGGTGATCGAGAGCCGTCCGAAGGGCGGCCTCGCGGCCGTGGCCGAGAAGCTCGAATACTGGACGCAGGAAGGCCACAAGACGCTCTACCTGATCGTGTCGTTCCTGCCGATTCCCGACGGGCGCGGCGGTACGGTGGACCGGGCCATCGAGTTCTTCATGCCCGTCGGGCAGAGCGGCGAGTCGCAGCAGTGGATCACGTCCAGCATGCGCCTGCTGTCGCTGGCCGCCCGCGGCGGTTTCCTCGAACGCGCGCTGTCCGACATGCGCAAGGTGGCGTGGGACCGGGGCCCGGTGCGACTGGGCACGCACAAGAAGGACGACGGCACGCGCGTGCCGATGTGGCACGACTCGGAAGTGGCGGCCATGGCCTTCGCGATCCAGAACATCCTGGCGCGCCGCGCCGAGGCGCCGCGCCAGCAGGTGCTGCCGCTCGACGAGCCGCCGCTGGCCGTCGAACCGCCGCCGGCCATGATCGGCAAGAAGTGCCATGAGTGCGGCGCGCACGCGATGATCCGCAAGGACGGGTGCGACTACTGCACGCAGTGCGGGGCGATGGGCACCTGCGGCTGAATCCGCGCCGGCCACGGCTAGGCCTGGCACGGCACGGCACGAGGGACGGGGCGGCTCGGCTCGGGGAACGGAACGGCGAACGGCGGGCGGCTTGCTGCAAATCAACGCCACCGGAGGCGGTGCACGCCTACACTGCCCCGATGCGCAAGAAGCCCTCGCTGTCGGCGAAGCTGCTGGCCATCGGCATGGCCTTTCTGGTGGTGGCGCTGGCCTCCATCAGCTTCACGCTATGGATGACCTGGAAGCTCGAAGGCGGTGCCGCCGCGCTGAACGAGGCCGGCCGCCTGCGCAAGAACATGATGCGCATGGTGCTGGCTCGGCAGAACGAATCGGCCCAGGAGCTGGATCGGCTCGCGCAGCACTTCGACGACGGGCTGGCGCTGCTGCGCGCCGGCGACCCGGCGCGGCCGCTGTACGTTCCCTGGGACGAGACCACGCTGGCGCTCTACGACGGCATCCTGGACCAGTGGCATGCGCTGCAGCGCGACTGGCGCGCCGGGCCGGCGACGAGCACCGCCGACGCGGTGGCGCGCGGCGATGCGTTCGTGCAGCAGGTCGACGGCTTCGTCCAGGCCATCGAGTTCCAGATAGCGCGCTGGACGGCCACGCTGCATGCGTTCCAGTTCCTGATGGTGGTGCTGGCGATCGCGACGGCCGTGACCTTCATGCTGGTCAGCTACCTGCTGGTGCTCAATCCGGTGACACGCCTGCAGCAGGCGCTGGCGAGCATGCGCCAGGGCAGGCTGGATACGCGCCTGACGGTCGAGTCGGACGACGAGTTCGGCCAGCTCGCCGCGGGCTTCAACCTGATGGCGCATGCATTGCAGGCCTCGCACGAGGATCTCGAGCGCAAGGTGCGCGACAAGACCGCCAGCATCGAGGTGCGCAACCAGCGCCTGTCCGCGCTCTACGCGGTCAGCGCGCTGGCGGCCGAGGCCGGCAGCCTGGATACGTTGACGCAGAGCTTCGTGCAGCAGGTCCGCCGCGTGGCGGAATGCGACGCGGCCGCGGTGCGCTGGTCCGATGAAGCCAACGAACGCTATGTGCTGCTGGCCGCCGAAGGCCTGCCGCGGGCGATGGCCGAGAACGAGCATTGCCTGCGGACCGGCGCCTGCGAGTGCGGACAAGCCCGAGGGCACGCCCGGATGCGCGTGATCCCGGTCGCGCCTATATCCGGGCTGCAACTGCCCCACTGCCGCGAGGCGGGCTTCGAGACGGTGGTCAGCATTCCCGTGCAGTTGCACCAGCGCCCGCTGGGGGAAGTGTCGCTGTTCTACCGCCGGCCGATCGCGCTGTCCGACGACATGCGCGAGTTGCTGGCATCGATGACGCACCACCTGGCCACGTCGATGGAAGGACTGCGCGCCACGGCGCTGGAGCGCGAGGCCGCCGTGGCGCAGGAGCGCAGCCTGATCGCGCGCGAATTGCACGACTCGATCGCGCAGTCGCTCGCCTTCCTCAAGATCCAGACCCGGTTGCTGCGCGACGCCGTCGCCAAGGGCAACGCCGAGGCGCGCGACCGCAGCATCGACGAACTCGACGTGGGTGTGCGCGAGTGCTACGCCGACGTGCGCGAACTGCTCGTGCATTTCCGCACGCGCACGCAGGATGAGGACATCGAGGCCGCGCTGCGTGCGACGCTGTCCAAGTTCGGCCACCAGACCGGCCTCGTCGCCACGCTGTCGATGGCGGGCCAGGGCCGGCCGCTGGCGCCCGACGTGCAGATCCAGGTGCTGCACATCGTGCAGGAAGCGCTATCCAACGTGCGCAAGCACGCCGGCGCCCGCCATGTCGAGCTGCGCGTGCAGCGCCATCCGCGCTGGCGCTTCGAGGTGCACGACGATGGCCAGGGATTCGATCCTGCCGCCATACCGCCCGATTCGCTGCACGTGGGCCTGGGCATCATGCGCGAGCGCGCGCAACGCATCGGCGCCGACCTGCGCATCGATTCGAGCCCGCACGGCCGGGGCTCGTGCGTCGTGGTCGAGCTTCCCGCGTCCCGCGTCGACGACGGCGCGGACGCGTCGTCGTCGAGCACGCTGACGCCCCCGTTGGCGGACGTGCGATGAACGATCCCATCACCGTCTTCCTGGTCGACGACCACACGCTGCTGCGCCGCGGCCTGGTGGCGCTGCTGGCGCAGTATTCCGACCTGCGCGTGGTCGGCGAGGCCGGCGACGCCGCCGAAGCCCTGCGCCTGCTGCCCGCGCTGCGGCCCGGCGTGATCCTGCTGGACAATCATCTGCCCGGCGTGCGCGGCATCGACGCGATCGCCGGCCTGCGCGAAGCCTCGCACGGCAGCCGCGTGATCATGCTGACCGTCAGCGAGGACGAGCAGGACCTCGCGACCGCGCTACGCCACGGCGCGCAAGGCTACCTGCTCAAGACCATCGACGGCGAGCTGCTGGCCGAGGCCATCCGCCGGGCGATGCGCGGCGAGCCGGTGGTCAGCCCCGAGATGATGGGCAAGCTGGTGGCGGCCTTCCAGTCGCAGGGGGCGCCCGCTCCCGAACTGCCGCCCGACGAGCCCGCTTCGCCGCTGTCCCCGCGCGAGGAGGAGGTGCTGCGCGAGATCGCGCGCGGCGCCAGCAACAAGGAAATCGCGCGCACGCTCGATATCGCCGAGACCACCGTCAAGATCCACGTGCAGCACATCCTGCGCAAGCTCGGCCTGGCCTCGCGCGTGCAGGCAGCGGTGTATGCGTCCGACCGCCAGCGGGCGGAGCAGCCCTAGTGGGCTGTGCGGCAACTTCTGTGCCAAATGAAATGGATGCATTCGAGCCCAGGGCAAGGCGCAAACCGCAGCGATAGCCAAAGCTATCGCGAGGACTTGCAACGCCGCCATGGGCTCGAAGGCGACATTTCATGGCACAGAAGTTGCCGCACAGCCCACTAGCGACTATCCGGCTCGTCGGTCGAGGCCTGTCTCGCATAGGGCGGCTCGGCCGCGCATCTACGCCAGAGAGCAGACCTGCCGTGCCACCAGCCCGGCCCACGCCCGATACTGCTCCTTACCCGGATGGAAGCGGTCCCTCGCCATGTCGGCGGCCTTGGCCCACGACAGCGGCACATAGCGCGTCTCGGGCCGCGATCGGCAGAACCGCTGCAACGCTCGATCCAGACGCGTAGCGTACTGCCCCAGATACCAACGCAGAGGCTGCGGGGCAGCCGGTAGCGCGCCGAGCGGAGGCAAACCGTTGATGACGACCTTACCGGCCCCCGACGCCACCTGCACCGCGTGCAACAGCGCCCGATAGTCGGCGACGAACCGGCGCGCACCACACTGCGATGTGACGTCGTTGACACCCAGGGCGCATATCACGATGTCCGCGGGAGCAGGCGGGCTCTCCTCCAGAAGCGTCAGGGTTTCTCGCGTATTCACGCCCGACTTCGCCAACAACGTCCAGCACACGGACCGATTCAACGACTGCGACACGATCCGCGCCGCCTGCTGCGGCATCGCTTCGTGCTGCCAATCCACGCCGACGCCGGCAGCGGACGAATCACCGATGAACAACAGCCTCAACGGCTCGGCAGAATCCGTGCTCGTCCCCTCGCGACCGGACCGTGCCCCCTGCGCCTCCGGCAGACGAAGCGCGGTCCTGCGAAGACGGGAGCCCTGGAACAACAGGATCGGCCCCAGCGCAATCTTGTAGACAGGGATCAGGATGGGCGCCTCTTGATGTCGGTCATGTCGGCGCTTCCTGCCCCGAGAGCTGCACGCGATGGTCCGTCAATGATCCAGAAAACCGCCCGACTGCCGGTTCCACAATCGCGCATAGTGACCGTCCAACACCAGCAGTTCCGCATGCGTGCCCTGCTCGACGACCTGTCCCTGATCCATCACGATCAGCCGGTCCATGCTGGCGATCGTCGATAGCCGGTGCGCGATCGCGATGACGGTCTTGCCGGCCATCAGCGTCTGCAACTGTTCCTGGATCACCGCCTCGACCTCGCTGTCCAGCGCCGACGTCGCCTCGTCGAGCACGAGGATCGGCGCGTTCTTCAGCAGCACGCGCGCCAGCGCGATCCGCTGACGCTGGCCGCCCGACAGCTTGACGCCGCGTTCACCGACCTGCGCGTCATAAGCGCTGCGTCCCTGCCAGTCGGTCAGGTGCGCGATGAAGTCGTCGGCATGCGCCTGGCGCGCGGCCGCGCGCACCTCGTCGTCGGTGGCCGATGGGCGGCCATAGCGGATGTTGTCGGCGATCGATCGGTGCAACAGCGACGTGTCCTGCGTGACGACGCCGATCGCGGCGCGCAGGCTCTCCTGCGTGACGTCGCTGATGTCCTGGCCGTCGATCAGGATGCGGCCGCCCTGCAGATCATGGAACCGCAGCAGCAGGTTGACCAGTGTCGACTTGCCCGCACCCGAGCGTCCGACGATGCCGACGCGCTCGCCCGGTTCGATCCGCAGCGACAGGTCGCCGAAGATCGGGCGCTGCGGCTGATAGCCGAAGCGGATGTGCTCGAACGCTATCTGGCCGCGCGTCACCACCAGCGCGGCCGCGCCGGGCCGATCGACCAGCGCGTGCGGCTGCGCGATCGTTTCCATCCCCTCCTGCACGACGCCGATGTTCTCGAAGATGCCCGCCACCTCCCACGATACCCAACCGGCCATGTTCGAGATCTGCCAAGTCAACGGGATCGCCGTGGCCACCGCCGCCGCCTCGACGGCGCCGTGGACCCATAGCGCCAGGCCGGTCAGCGCGGTGCCGACGATCAGCAGCGCGTTCATCGCGCTCAACGTCGACGTGAACAGCGTGATCAGCCGCATGTGGCGGGCGACCGCCTGCTGCGTACCGTCGACGGCCTCGGCGACGTGCCGGTCCTCGTCCTGCGGACGCGCGAACAGCTTGACGGTGAGGATGTTCGTATAGCTGTCGACGACCCGTCCCATCAGCATCGAGCGCGCTTCGGATGCCGACTTGCCGAGCTTGCGCATGCGCGGTACGAAGTAGCGCAGGAACACCCCGTAGCCGGCGATCCACCCGACGATCGGAATCGCCAACCGCCAATCGATCGCGGCGAGCAGTACGAGTGCGCTGATGCCGTAGACGCAGATGTGCCAGACCGCGCGGATCGACGCGACGACGCTCTCTCGCAGCGACACGCCGGTCTGCATCACGCGGTTGGCGATCCGCCCGGCGAAGTCGTTCTGGAAGAACGGCCAGCTCTGGCGCACGACGTGCCAATGGTTCTGCCAGCGGATCAGCGCGGTGACGCCCGGAGCGACCGCGCTGTTGCGCACCAGGCTGTCCAGCATCTGGATACCCGGCCGCACGATCAGCAACGCGACCGCCATCGCGATCAGCATCGTGCGGCTCTCGGCGAGCACCGCATGCGGGTCGGCGGCGGTCATCAGCCCGACGAGCCGGCCGATGAACAGCGGCACCAGCATGTCCGACAACGCGACGCCCAGGCCGGTCGCGAACATCGCCACGTACAGCCAGCGCGTCTGGCGAACGAAGTGCCAGTAGAACGCCAGCAACCGCTTCGGGGGGCCTGCGCTCGGTGCGATCGCAGCATCGGGCGGGCGGCTTCCCTGGATCAGGGTTTCGAAAAATCGGAACACCCGGGCAGCTTACCTGAAGCGAATCGTTTCGCTCGTTCCGCCCCTTCGTCCCGGGTGCATTTCGGTTAGGGCATGTTAACGCTAAGATCGCCCCCGCGTGAAGCCCTGTTCGAGCCTGCAGCAAGGCGCAAAGCACAGCCATAGCGGGGCTATGGCGAGCATTTGCAACGCGGCGGCGGGCTCGAACAGGGCTTCACCCTTCGGGCCGAGGGGGCGATCTTAGCGTTAACAGGCCCTAGCCGGACGAATCGCTATCGGCCTTCCCGCGCCTGCCCGGTCCCGTGGCCCCGGGCATCGTCGCGGCTATCCCCCATCACTGCTGCCACGGAATCGGCACCACGACCATGCCCGCGGTCTCCATGATCCTGCGCAGGCTGACGAATTCGCTCTCGACGAACTTGCCGAACTCGTCACCCGCCAGCACCGCCGACGTCCAGCCGTTCTTTTCCAACGTCTGCTGCCACGAGGGCGACTGCGTGGCGGCGAGCAGCGCGTCGATCAGCGCCTGGCGTTGCGCGGGCATCAGATCCCGCTTGCCGAACAAGCCGCGCCAGTTGCTGATTTCGACGTCGATGCCCTGTTCCTTGAGGGTGGGAATGTCCTTGATCATCGCCAGGCGTTGGCCGCTGGTCACGGCCACGGCCTTCATCCTGCCGCTGCGAAGGTGCTCGACGACCTCGCTCAGGCCACTGCCCCCGATGGTGACCCGACCCTCCAGGACGTCGGCCGCCGCTTCGCCGCCGCCGCTGGACGCCACGTAGTTGACCCTGGCCGGGTTCACGCCCACCGCACGCGCGATCATCGCCGCCGCGATGTGCTCGGTGGAGCCGGACGAGCCGCCGCCCCACTGCACGCTCTCCGGGTCCTTCTTGAACTGCGCGATCACGTCGCCCATGGTCTTGAACGGCGAGTTGGGCGACAGAACGAACACGTTGTATTCGGTCGTCAGGCGCATCAGCGGCGTACCCCGCATCAGGTTCATCGGCCATCGGGAGGCGATCAGCCCGCCCAGCATCACCGCGCCCATCACCATGATCTGGGTGGCATCGCCCTTGTCTCTCGCGATGAACGGTCCCATACCCAGCACGCCGGCCGCGCCACCCACGTTCGTGTAGGTCACCGTGGCGGCCTGCTTGGCGTCGAGCATCGCTTGACCCAATGCGCGGCCGGTCATGTCCCAGCCACCGCCAGGGCTGGCGGGGATCAGCACCTTCAGGTTAACGCCCGGCTGGGCCCTCGCGACGGGCATTGCACCGGCAGCCGCCAGCGCGGCCATGGATTTGAGGAAGGTAGCGCGATCCATCAGCGGTCTCCTGAATAGTTGCTCGAAGGCTCGTAGGCGCAGCACCGGCTCATCATAAATTCGGCGTCTGAATGGCGACAGCGACATGAGCCCAGAAACGAGACTGTCGACACGCCACGGTCGTCCTGTTGCAGGCCGTCCCGCGATCGCCAGTACGCCGTCGGGTGAACAGGCCCTCTAAGCTATCCCCAGCGGAAAAGCGGTCACGGCCGCGGGTATTCCACGACACGATAAGATCACGTCCGCTGATGAATGTTCCGGAAACGCCATGAGCGCAAGCACCGATCGACTCGACCGCATGATCAGCGGCACGCATCTACCTTCGCCGTGCGGCGTATCGATGAGCCTGCCGGTCGTCCAGGGCTACGAACCGGGCCGGATCTGGTACGACTGGGACGTCGATCCGCGGTTCATCAACTCGTTCGGGTCGTTGTTCGGTGGCTACACCAGCGCGCTGCTCGACGACGCCGCGACGCATGCGACATTTTCCGTACTGCCCGACGATCGGGGCTGCGTGACGTCCGACCTGCGGATCAGCCTGTTCCGCCCGGCCTTTGCCGGCGAGACGCTGCATATGGAGGCGGTCGTCATCAACCAGAGCCGCTCCAGCCATCACGTCGAATGCACGCTGACGCGCAAGCAGGACGGCAAGATGATCGCGAAGGCCACCGCGATCGTCAGCCTGTTCGCCAAAGCGGGATGAAAGACCCGGGGTCCGTTCGTCCCCGCGATTCGGCCGGCACCTGCCAGGCAGGATGAATAGGTAGAGCGGCTGGCGAAAACCTGCTGATTCTTGCCGGCTTGCACGTCGCGCACCACCGCGTCGTTCCGTGGGTCGCGGATGATCTGCGGCTGTTGCTGCAAGCCACCTGAGGCCGGGCGGCCGAGAGCCCCATCGCAGGGTCACCCCGGGTTGTATCCGGTTCCACGCCTGGATAGGATCCTCCCACCTTTCAGACCGAGATCCGCCATGCAACCTCCGTCCGTCTTTCCCAAATCCCTCAAATCCACGTGCGCCGCGTTGGCCATGGCGCTCGCGGCTGCCTTCCCCGCGTCCCAGGCAGCCGCGCAGGGCAACGCCAAGATCTCCGACGGCGTCGTGCGGATGGGGCTGCTGCTGGACATGAGCAGCCTCTACGAAGACGTGGCGGGCAAGGGCACGGTGACCGCCGTGCAGATGGCCATCGAAGACTTCGGCGGCAAGGTCCACGGCGCGCCCATCGAAGTGGTCGTCGTCGACCACCAGAACAAGCCCGACCTGGCGGCCACGAAGGCGCGCGAGTGGTTCGACGCCGACAAGGTCGACATGATCGGCGACGTCGCCGCGTCCGCCACCGCGCTGGCGGCGGCCGAGGTGGCCAAACAGAAGAACAAGGTCATCCTGATGAGCGGCCCGGGCACCAGCCGCCTGACCAACGAGAACTGCTCGCCGGTCAGCGTGCACTGGACCTGGGACACCTATGCGCTGGCTTCGGTGATCGGCCGCGGCGTGGCCCGCACCGGCGGCGATAGCTGGTTCTTCATCACCGCCGACTACGCGTTCGGCCATTCGCTGGAGAAGGACACCAGCGAGGTGATCAAGGCCGAAGGCGGCAAGGTGGTGGGCAGCGTGCGCTTCCCGCTGAACAACGCGGATTTCTCGTCGTTCATGCTGCAGGCGCAGGCATCGAAAGCCAAGGTGATCGGCCTGGCCACGGCCGGCGGCGACACGATCAACGCGATCAAGGCGGCCAACGAGTTCGGCGTCACCAAGAACCAGAAACTGGCCGGCCTGCTGGTGTTCATCAACGACGTCCAT
Source organism: Pseudomonadota bacterium (assembly GCA_029779435.1). Classification (GTDB taxonomy): domain Bacteria; phylum Pseudomonadota; class Gammaproteobacteria; order Burkholderiales; family Burkholderiaceae_E; genus JAKPAM01. The sequence continues at coordinate 10,717 of JAKPAM010000162.1, forward strand.
GCGCTGGGCCTGGACGTCACACAGGGCATGCAGTTGACCGAGGGCTTCTACTGGGACATGAACGACGAGACCCGCAAGTGGTCGAAGCGCTTCTTCGACAAGATGAAGAAGATGCCCAACATGCTGCAGGCGGGCTCGTATTCGTCGACGCTGCACTACCTGAGGGCCGTGCAGGCCACCGGCACCGATGAAACGGCTCCGGTGATGGCCTGGATGAAGGCCAACCCGATCAACGACGTGTTCGTCAAGAACGGCAAGATCCGCGAGGACGGCCGGATGATGCGCGAGATGTACCTGTTCGAGGTCAAGAAGCCGTCGGAGTCCAAGGGGCCCTGGGACTACTTCAAGCTGAAGGCCACGATCCCGGCCGATGAAGCCTACATGCCGCTGGCCAAGAGCACTTGCCCGCTGGTGAAGAAGTAGGCTCTCCCGAAACCCGTCAGCCGCCCGCGTCCGCGATCAGTCCGATCCGTCGCGGGCGATGGACGTCGGATCATCGTCCGGCGTCGCGCCACGCCGCAGCCTGATCGATTACGGCATCGCGCCTTCCGTCGACGCCCGGCCCACCGACTCCGCCAGCACCTGCGCGACGTGCAGTGCGTGCCGCTGCGCGCCGTCCAGGATCTGGTGCCGGCAACTGGTGCCGTCGGCGACGATCATCGCGTCGTCGCCGGCCTCGCGCACGGCCGGCAGCAGCGAGGCTTCGGCCATCTTCGTCGACACGTCGAAGTGCCCGTGCTCGAAGCCGAACGCGCCGGCCATGCCGCAGCAACTCGATTCGACGACGCGCAGGTCGATGCCCGGAATCCACTTGAGCACGCTCTGCACCGGCGTGAACGCGTCGAACGCCTTCTGATGGCAGTGGCCATGGACCAGCACCCTGGCGCGATCCAGCGGCCCCAGCGCCAGCGTCAAGCGCCCGGCCGCCTTCTCGCGCACCAGGAACTCCTCGAACAGCATCGCGCTGTCCGCGAGCAGCTTCGCGTCGGCGGCGTCGATGCCGGGCGCCGCACCATCGGGCTGGCCGCCCAACACCAGAAACTCGTCGCGCATCGTCAGCAGGCACGACGGTTCGAGGCCGACGACCGTGGCGCCGCGCCGCAAGTATGGCAGCAGCGCGTCGAGCGTGCGCGCGGCTTCGGCGCGGGCCTTGTCGATCCGGCCGCTGGCCAGGTACGTGCGGCCGCAGCATAGCGGCCGTCGCGCGTCGCGGCCGGCCGCCTGCGCGTGATGGACGCGATAGCCGGCGGCACGCAGCACCTGGAGCGCCGCGCGCAGTACCTCGGGCTCGAAGTGGTTGTTGAACGTGTCGACCCACAGCACGACATCGCCGACGGGACGGGCAACGGCAGCCGCCTGCGCGTCGTGCCCGGCGGCATCGATGCCCCCGCGCAGCAGTTCGCGCGACAGGCGCTTGTCGCGCAGAAACGATCGCCGCCGCCATACGGGCAGGCTGCGGCGCGCGTCGATGCCGGTGACGCGCTGCATCAGCCAGGCGACGATCGACGATCGGTTGCGCAGGTTCAACAACGGCGCGACGCGCGCGGCCAGGCTTGCATACCGCGGCAATTCGCCGACCATCCGCTGCAGCAGCGTCGCGCCATGCCGCGCCCGGTAATGGTGCTGGAACTCGACCTTCATCCGCGCCATGTCGATGCCGGTCGGGCAGTCGCGCTTGCAGCCCTTGCAACCGACGCACAGGTCCATCGTGTCGGCCAGCGCCTGCGAGGTCAGCGCGTCCTCGCCGAGCTGGCCCGACAACGCGAGCCGCAACGTGTTGGCCCGCCCGCGGGTCAGGTGCTGCTCGTCGCGCGTGACGCGATAGCTGGGACACATCGTGTCGGCGTCGAACTTGCGGCAATGGCCGTTGTTGTTGCACATCTCGACGGCCTTGGCCCAGCCTCCGGTCGGATCGCCGCCGGTGCCGGGCGCCGTCGTCTGACCGGTGACCGCGTCGTTCTGCACGTTCCACGCCGACCAGTCGAGCTCGGTGCGCAGCGGCAATACACGATAGTCGGGCTTGAAGCGGAACAGCTCGGCGTCGTCCATCCGGGTCGGGTGGACGATCTTGCCGGGATTCATCAGCCCGGCCGGATCGAACAACTGCTTGACGGTGTCGAAGGCTTTGGTAATCCGCGGGCCGTACTGCCATTCGACCCATTCGCTGCGGACCAGGCCGTCGCCGTGCTCGCCGGAGAACGCGCCGCGATACTTGCGCACCAGTTCGCCGGCCTCTTCGGCGATCGCCCGCATCTTCGCGGCGCCGCCATGGGGGCCGCTGACACGCATGTCGAGGATCGGCCGCACGTGCAGCGTACCGACCGACGCGTGCGCGTACCAGGTACCGCGCGTGCCGTGCCGCGCGAACACGTCGGTCAGTTGCGCGGTGTAGTCGGCGAGGTGCTCGAGCGGCACCGCGCAGTCCTCGATGAACGACACCGGCTTGCCGTCGCCACGCGCCGACATCATGATGTTCAGGCCGGCCTTGCGCACGTCCCACAGCAGCTTCTGCGCCTTCGGATCCGGCATCTCGACGACGGAATCGGGCAAGCCCAGGTCGCCCATCAGCACCGACAGATCGTGCAACTGGCGCAATAGCGGCTCGCGGTCGTCGCCGGCGAACTCGACCAGCAGGATCGCTTCGGGCGTGGGCGCGGCCGGATCGACCAGCGCGGTTTCGATCGTGGCGCGGAACACCGGATTGCCGCGCGCCAGGTCGATCATCGTGCGATCGACCAGCTCGACCGCGCAGGGCATCAGCCGGACGATGTGCTGAGCGCTGTCCATCGCGCGATGGAACGACGCGAAGTTGACGACGCCGAGCACCTTGTGCACCGGCAGCCGCGACAGCTTCAGGTGCAGCCGGCGGAAATAAGCGAGCGTCCCCTCGGAACCGACCAGCAGGTGCGCGAGGTTGACCGAACCGTCGGCCGTATAAGGCCTCTCGGACTGCGGGTGGAACACGTCGAGGTTGTAGCCGCCGACACGCCGCATCACCTTCGGCCATACGCGCTCGATCTCGGCACGCTCGTGATGGCCCAGTTCGAACAATCGCGACACCAGCGAACCGGTGCGCGCCGAGCCCATCGGCCGCGCGGCGCGCGCGCCGAACGGACCGAAGAACTCCTGCGTGCCGTCGGACAGGATCGCGTCGATGCCCAGCACGTTGTGCACCATGTTGCCGTAGGCGATCGAGCGCGAGCCGCAAGAGTTGTTGCCCGCCATGCCGCCGATCGTCGCCTGCGCGGCCGTCGACACGTCGACCGGGAACCACAGGCCGTGCGGCTTGAGCCAGGCGTTCAGATGATCGAGCACGATGCCCGGCTGCACCTGGACGGTCATCGCCTCGGCGTCGAAATCGATGACCTGGCGCAGGTGCTTGCTGTTGTCGATGACCAGCGCCTCGCCGACGGTCTGGCCGCACTGGCTGGTGCCGCCGCCGCGCGGCAGGATCGGTACCTTCAGCTCGCGCGCCAGGTCGATCGCCGCGACCACGTCGGTCTCGTCGGCGGGCACCAGCACGCCGATCGGCTCGACCTGGTAGATCGAGGCGTCGGTCGCATAGCGTCCGCGCGAGGCGGCATCGAACAGGACCTCGCCCTTGACGAGCCGCCGCAGCCGCTGCGCGAGGCGGCTGCGTTCCAGCGGCTTGCCGCCGAGCCGGCGCACGGACGCGGCGGGCGATGCGGCAGCCACGGCGCCAGCCGCGCCGGACGCGTGGATGGCGTTGGGATCCTTGCCCGGGCCTTCCGGGGCGCGCAGGGAATCGGGAGCGTTCATCGTGGTTCGGCCGTAGGCGAAGACAGGGTAAGCGCCGGCAGGCCATCGGCCGCGGCGGCGTCGAATTGCGCGAGCACCGCGTCGCGCTTGCCCAGCAGGTGTTGTTCGAGCAGCGTGCGCAACCGCGGCGCATCGCGCCCGGCCAGCGCGTCGATCATCCGCTGGTGCTCGTCGACCGCGTGATCCCAGCGGCGCGCGTCGAAGTTGGACCGGAAGCGCAGGCTCTGCAGCCGGCCGTTGACGCTGGCGTACATCTCGGTCAACTCGGGGTTGCGGGCCGCCTGGTTGATCAGGCGATGAATCGCATGGTTGCACCGATAGTAGTTCGGCAGGTCGCGGCGCGCATGCGCGGCCAGCATCTCGAAGTGCAGCGCGCGGATCTCCGTCAGCTCGGCGTCGGTCCGCCGCGTCGCGGCCAGCCAGCCCGACAGGCCTTCGAGCGCCGACATCAGCTCGAACAGGTGCTCGACATCGGCGCGCGACAGCGACGCGACGTGCGCGCCGCGATTGGGCAGCAGTTCGACGAGGCGCTCGCCGGCCAGTTGCTTGAACGCCTCGCGCAGCGGCGTGCGCGACACGTTCAGTTGCGCGGCCAGCACGCGTTCGTTCAGGCGGCTGCCCGGCCTCAGCACCCCCTCGACGATCAACTCTCGCAAGCGGTCGGCGACTTCCTCGTGCAACAGGCGGCCACTGGCGATTTCGGTCATTTTTTGCATGCAAGTTTTTCCGTTACACGAATCTACCAATAAAATCGGTTGCACATCTTCATTTTTTGCATACAAAATCCTCCAATTCGCGGAGACGACGATGAAACTGAGCCACGGCCTCGCCCTCAACAGCCACCCCAGCGGCCGGCACTTCCTGCAGATCCCCGGTCCGACCAACGTACCCGACCGCATCCTGCGGGCAATGGACTACCCGACGATCGACCACCGCGGTCCGGAGTTCCAGCAGTTGGGCCGATCGGTGCTGAGCGGCATCCGCAAGATATTCCAGACGCAGGGCGACGTCGTCATCTATCCGGGCTCGGGCACCGGCGCATGGGAAGCCGCGCTGGTCAACACGCTGTCGCCCGGCGACGCGGTGCTGATGAGCGAGACCGGCCACTTCGCGACGCTGTGGAAGCGGATCGCCGAGAAGCTCGGCCTGCAACCGACGTTCATCCCCGGTGATTGGCGCCACGGCGCCGACCCGACGCAGATCGAGGCGCGGCTGCGCGACGATACCGGACATCGGATCAAGGCCGTCTGCGTCGTCCACAACGAGACCTCGACCGGCGTGACCAGCCGCATCGTCGAGGTGCGCAAGGCCATCGACGCGGCCCGACACCCGGCGCTGCTGCTCGTCGATACGATCTCGTCGCTCGGCTCGATCGACTACCGGCACGATGAATGGGGCGTGGACGTGACCGTCGGCGGATCGCAGAAGGGGCTGATGCTGCCGCCCGGCCTGTCGTTCAACGCGATCAGCCGCAAGGCGCTGGATGCCAACGCCACCGCGAGGCTGCCGCGCGCGTACTGGGACTGGCCCGAGATGCTCAACAGCAACAAGACCGGCTTCTTTCCCTATACGCCGGCCACCAACCTGCTGTACGGCCTGCACGAAGCGATCGCGATGCTGCTCGAAGAGGGCCTGCCCCAGGTGTTCGCGCGCCACGATCGCCTGGCCGAGGCGACGCGCCGCGCGGCGCGCGCCTGGGGGCTGGAGATCCTGTGCCAGGACCCGGCCGAGTACAGCTCCGCGCTGACCGCGCTGGTGATGCCCGATGGCCATGACGCCGATGCGTTCCGCAAGGTCGCGCACGACCGGTTCAACCTGTCGCTCGGCCAGGGCCTGTCGAAGCTGTCCGGCAAGGTCTTCCGGATCGGGCACCTGGGCGATCTGAACGAACTGACGCTGCTCGGCACGCTGGGCGGCGTGGAGATGTCGCTCCGGTTGGCCGGCGTGCCGCACCAGCACGGCGGCGTCGACGCGGCGATGGCTTACCTGTCGGGCGCGGCCGGCTAGGCGCGGCCGGCTGACTTTCCGCGTCACGGCTCGACGCATCACGGCTCTACACGAGAGAACGAGAGAAAAAGGAGACACCCTTGAAACGGCGACAGATCCTGAACGCGATGATCGGCGTCGGCACCCTGGCGGGCGCCGCGCTGCTGGCGGGGCCGAGCCCGGCGCTCGCCCAGGGCGACGCATGGCCGAACAAACCGATCCGGCTGATCGTCGGCTTCGCGCCGGGCGGCGGCACCGACATCGTCGCGCGGGCGCTGGCACCGCGGATGGCCGAAGTGCTGGGCCAGCAGGTCGTCGTCGAGAACCGGGCCGGTGCGGCCGGCACGATCGCTGCCGAGATCGTCGCCAACGCGCCGTCCGACGGCTACACGCTGCTGATGGGTCATTCGAATTCGAACGCGATCGCACCGTTCGTACTGCCCAAGATCGCTTATGACCCGGCCCGGGATTTCACGCCGATCACCTACGTCGGCTACGTGCCGAACGTCATGGTCGTGCATCCGTCGCTGCAGGCCAGGTCGGTCGCCGACGTGGTGGCGCTGGCCAAGGCCAAGCCGGGCGTCTACACGTACGCCTCGTCGGGCGTGGGCAGCACGCAGCACCTGGCCGGCGCGCTGTTCGCCAAGCTGACGGACATCCAGTTGACGCACATTCCGTACAAAGGAAGCGGACAGGCGATCGTCGACCTGGTCGCCGGCCAGGTCAGCATGAACTTCGACACGATGCCGCCGGTGCTCGAACACATCCGCGCCGGCAAGATCGACGCGCTGGCGATCTCGACGCCGAACCGGCTGCCGCAATTGCCCAACGTGCCGACGTTCAACGAAACCGGCATCAACGGCTTCGACGTCACCAACTGGTATGCGGTGATGGCCCCCCGGTCGCTGCCCACCGCGCTGGTCGCGCGCATCGACGAAGCGGTCAAGGCGGCGATGAACGACGCGGCGATCAGGCCCAAGCTCGAAGCGCAGGGCCTGCAGACCGGCGGCCCGCAGACTCCCGCGCAGTTCGCCGATTTCATGAAGGCCGAGCTGGCCAAGTACGCCCGGCTGGTCAAGGAACTGAACGTCAAAGCGCAATGACCCTGCCCGAGCTGCCCTCCCCCGACGGTCCGCGCGTCGGCGACCTGGACCTGGCCGACGGCACGCTGCTGGTGCGCCGCGACGGCGCGCTGGCCACCGTGATCCTGAACCGCGAGGCCAAGCTGAACGCGACGACGCGCGCGATGTGGCGCGCGATCGGCGAGGCGTTCGCGCGGCTGTCGCGCGATCCCGGCGTGCGCTGCATCATCGTGCGCGGCGCTGGCGAGCGCGCGTTCTCGCCGGGTAATGACATCAGCGAGTTCGAGACCGATCGCGCCAATCGCCAGCAGGCGATCGACTATGGCCGCGACATGCACCGGACCGCGGCGATCCTCGACGCCTGCCCGCATCCGATCGTCGCGCAGATCCACGGCATCTGCGTCGGCGGCGGACTGGAGATCGCGTCGCTGGCCGACGTGCGGGTCTGCGGCCGCGCGAGCCGCTTCGGCGCGCCGATCAAGAACCTGGGCCTGGTGATGGCGCACGCCGAGATGGCACCGCTGATCCGGCTGATCGGCGAGGCCGATGCGCTGGCGATCCTGCTCGAAGGCCGGATCATCGACGCCGACGAGGCGTTGCGGATCGGGCTCGTCAGCCGCGTCGTCGACGACGATCAGGTGGCCGCAGAAGCACGCGCGACGGCCGGGCGGATCATGGCCGGCGCGCCGCTGGTCGCCCGCTGGCACAAGCGCTTCGCCCGGCGGCTGCGCGACGAACGGCCGCTGACCGAGGCCGAATACCTCGAAGCGTTCGACTGCTTCGACACGGCGGACTTCCGCACCGGCTACCAGGCCTTCCTGGCCAAGCGAACGCCCGATTTCCGAGGCGAGTGAACGAGATCGACGATGCCCGACCCCATCGACCCCGCTGGCCGGCCGGTCCACGCCACCTCCGCTGCCCCGACGCCCGCCCTGCCGACGCCCGCCCTGCCGACGCCCGCCCTGCCGACGCCCGCCCTGCCGACACCCGCCCTGCCGACACCCGGCACGACGCCCCCCGGCCCGCACCCGGGCCCGCTGGCCGGCGTACGCGTGCTCGAGCTGGCGCAGATCATGGCCGGCCCGATCTGCGGCATGATGCTGGCCGACCTGGGCGCCGACGTCGTCAAGATCGAGAAGATGCAGGGCGGCGACGATTCGCGCGCTTATCGCGAGCCGCGCGTCAACGGCGAGTCCGCGCCGTTCATGGTGCTCAACCGCAACAAGCGCGGCATCGCGCTCGACCTCAAGCACCCGGGCGGCAAGCGCGTGCTCGAACGCATGGTCGCCAGCGCCGACGTGCTGATCGAGAACTACCGGCGCGGCACGCTCGACAAGCTCGGCCTCGGTTACGACCACCTGTCGCGAATCAATCCGGCACTGATCTACACGGTGGTGTCCGGCTACGGCCGCGACGGCCCTTATGGCGACAAGGGCGGCTTCGACCTGATCGCGCAGGGCTTCGCCGGCCTGATGAGCATCACCGGCGAACCGGGCCGCCCGCCGGTCAAGCCCGGCAACTCGGTGGCCGACATCAATGGCGGCATCCTCGCGGCGCTCGGCGTGCTGGCCGCGTACGTGCACCGCCTCAAGACGGGCCGGGGGCAGGTCGTCGAAACCTCGCTGATGGAGGCGGCGCTGCAGCAGACCTACTGGCACGCGGCGATCTTCTTCGCGACCGGGCAGTCGCCCAGCGCGCTGGGATCGGGGCACGTACTCGCCGCGCCCTACCAGGCGTTCCGCACGGCCGACGGCCATGTCAACGTCGGCGGCGCCAACCAGGCCAACTGGGAACGGATCTGCGACGTGCTCGGCCATCCGCAGTGGCGGACCGACCCACGCTTTGCCGACAACACCGGGCGGATGGCGAACCTCGCGACACTGGTCGAGCAGATCGAGGCGGTGACGGCGACGCGACCGTCCGCGCACTGGATCGCCGCGTTCGATGCGGCCGGCGTGCCGGCCGGCCCGGTCCATTCGATCGGCCAGGCGCTCGAGCACCCGCAGGTGCAGGCGCGGCGGATGGTCGTCGATCTGCAGCACCCGAAAGCCGGCCCGACGCGCGCGCTGGGCTTTCCGATCAAGCTGTCCGACAGCCCGGCGCGCATCGACCGGCCGGCGCCGACCTTCGGCCAGCACTCGCGCGAAGTGCTCGGCGAGTTCGGCTTCGATGCGGCCGAAGTCGATGCACTGCTGGCCAGCGGCGCGCTGAAGGAAGGCGAGGACTAGGCGCCCCCAGCCAGGCGCTGCCAGCTAGGCGCTCCCGCCCGGACGCGGTGGAAGCCTCATTCGCCTCGGCCGCGCGGACTCGCAGATATCGAAAGCAGATTTTCTTGGTTCACGCCGCGGCGGCGCGCGACGAAGATGGCGACCCGCACCACCCTTCGGCTCCTGCGCCGCGTCGATCATGAAACTGCGCCTCCTGGCGGGTACCACCACGGTGGCCCTGGCCCTCGGTCTGCTGTTCTTCCATACGAAGCCGCCGTCGGCGATCGCGCAAGCGGGGCCCAACACGCTGGTCAACGTCTCGTACGATCCAACGCGCGAGCTGTACCAGGACGTCAACGCGGCGTTCGCCAAGCAATACCAGGCGAGCACCGGCCAGGCCGTCACGATCAAGCAATCGCACGGCGGCTCGGGCAAGCAGGCGCGCAGCGTCATCGACGGACTGGACGCCGACGTCGTGACGCTGGCGCTCGCTTATGACATCGACGCGATCGCCGGACAGAAGCTGATCGCGCCCGACTGGGCGAAGCGGCTGCCGGCCAACGCGGCCCCCTATACGTCGACGATCGTGCTGCTGGTGCGCAAGGGCAACCCGCGCCAGATCAAGGACTGGAACGACCTGGTCCGCCCGGGTGTCGAGGTCATCACGCCGAATCCGAAGACCTCGGGTGGCGCCCGCTGGAACTATCTGGCCGCCTGGGGCTACGCGCTGCGCCAACCCGGCGGGGATGAGGCCAAGGCCCGCGAATTCGTCCGCAAACTCTACGCGCAGGTCAAGGTGCTGGATTCGGGCGCCCGCGGGGCCACCAACACGTTCATCGAGCGCGGCATCGGCGACGTGCTGATCGCGTGGGAGAACGAGGCGTACCTCGCGCTCAAGGAACTGGGGCCCGACAAGGTCGACATCGTGACGCCGTCGGTCTCGATCCTGGCCGAGCCGCCGGTCGCCGTCGTCGACAAGGTCGTCGACAAGCGCGGCACCCGCAAGCTGGCCGAGGCGTACCTGAACTTCCTGTACACGCCCGAGGGCCAGAAGATCGCCGCGCGCCATTACTACCGCCCGCGCGACGCGAAGGTCGCCGAATCGTTCGCCGGGCAGTTCGCGCCGGTCCAGCTGTTCACGATCGACGAGGTGTTCGGCGGCTGGGCCCGCGCGCAGAAGACGCACTTCGCCGACGGCGGCGTGTTCGACCAGATCGTCCTGGCCAATCGCTGAGCCGCCGGCCGCCAAGCCGAGCCGCCGATCGTCGAAACATTGATCTCCGAGGCGGTCCGGGCGACGCCGGGCCGTCTCCGGGACGCTCGCACGCCGGCCCGCGCATGATGGCATCATCGTGCCGGGCGGCCCTTCCGTCCTTCTCCTCCACACCCCGATGAATTTCCAGCAGCTCCGGATCATTCGCGAAACCGCCCGGCGCAACTTCAACCTGACCGAAGTCGCCAACGCGCTGTACCTGGCCCAATCGGGCGTCAGCAAGCACATCAAGGACCTGGAGGACGAGCTCGGCGTCGAGCTGTTCGTGCGCCGGGGCAAACGCCTGCTCGGCATGACGGAGCCCGGCAAGGAGTTGCTCGGCATCGTCGAGCGGATGCTGCTCGACGCGCAGAACATCCGGCAGCTGGCCGACCAGTTTTCCCGGCGCGACGAAGGCCGGCTGGTGATCGCGACCACGCACACGCAGGCGCGCTATGCGATCCCGGACACCGTGCGCGCGTTCACCGAGGCGTTCCCCAAGGTCCACCTGGCGCTGCACCAGGCGAGCCCTAAGGAGATCGTCACGATGCTGAACTCGGGCGAGGCCGACATCGGTATCGCCACCGAGGCGCTGGCCAGCGAGCCGACGCTGGTCACCTTCCCGTTCTATGACTGGCGCCACTCGGCCGTCGTCCCCGTCGGCCATCCGCTGACGCAGCGCGAGACGGTCACGCTGGCGGACCTGGTCGAGTACCCGATCATCACTTATCACCAGGAATACACGGGCCGCGCCAAGATCGACGCGGCCTTCGCGGCCCAGGGGCTCGTGCCCGACATCGTGATGTCGGCGATCGACGCCGACGTGATCAAGACGTACGTCGAACTGGGGCTGGGCATCGGCATCATCGCCGCGATCGCCTATACGCCCGGGCGCGAGGACAACCTGGTGCTGCTGCCGACCGGCGACGCGTTCCCCACCAACACGACGCTGATCGCCGTGCGCAAGGGCCACTACCTGCGCGGATTCGGGTATCGCTTCATCGAGCAGTGCTCGCCGGACCTGCCCGAGGCGATCGTCAGGCAGGCACTGAATCCCGACCGCGACGCGACGTGACCCCGGGCGGCCATGCGCGCGCCGGCACCGGCTCGGCCATCGCGAAGCCCTGCACATGCGAAGCGCCGCATGCACGCGCCAGGTCCACGTGCGCGCACGTCTCGACGCGCTTGAGGATCAGTTCGGTGCCGCTGGCCCGCATCCGGGCCAGGGCCGGACGGGCGTTGCCGCCCGCATCGAAGACGGTCCAGCGCTGCGCGTCGACCTTCAGGTAGTCGAGCCGCACGACGGCCAGCACCGCCATCAACTGGGCCGCGGTATCGAAGTTGGCCGCGACCCGGAATCCATGCAGCCGGTAATTGGCGACGACGTTGGCCAGCAGCGTCGGATCGGCAGCCGTCTCGGCCGGCAGTTCGATGACGATGCGCGACAACGGGACGGCCAGCGTATCGAGCACGCGCCGGAACGAGCGGCCGTGGTTGTCGGCGACCGCGGTCAACAGCCGGTCGTGCACCGACAGGAACAGCGCATCGGGACTGCCGGCGTGCCGGAAGAAATTGAGCGTGTGCACGGTGCGGCTTCGCCGGTCCAGCGCGACGATATCGTCGGCGGGCAGCGTAGCGGCCAACCGCACCCACGGCGAGGCGGCCGCGCCGACGTCGTCGTCGGCGCTGCGCACCAGCGCCTGCGCGCCGATGGTCATCCCATCGCCGAGCCGATGAATCGACTGGAACGCACTGGTGATCGGCATCGCGCCGAAGCGGCCGGCGATCGCGCCGGTCTCGTCGACCCAGAAGTCGTCGGCCGGGCCATTGCTGGCCAGGCGGCGCACGTATGCCTGCAGTCTGTCGAGTTTCAGTACACTCATCGTGCATCGATTGTGTCCGCATCGCCGGTCAGCGGGAAGCGATTTTTGCTGAAAAGCTCATAGCGAGAACCCGCATAAGCTCAGCAGGAATGCTTGGTTCCGCCGCGCGGCAGGGCTCCCTAGACTGTGGAGTTTTCCGCATCACCCCTGTCCCTTTCCTTGCGCGTGCGGTTTTGCGCGACATTTGACGGAGCCATCGATGACCACGCTCAGACTCGGCGACATCGCCCCCGATTTCCAGCAGGACTCCACCCAAGGGTCGATCCAGTTCCATAAGTGGCTCGGTGACAGCTGGGGCGTCCTGTTCTCGCACCCGGCCGATTTCACGCCGGTCTGCACGACCGAACTCGGTTACACGGCCAAGCTGGCCGACGAATTCGCACGACGCAACGTCAAGGTCGCCGCGTTGTCGATCGATCCGCTCGATTCGCACCAGAAATGGGTGGCCGACATCGAGGACACGCAGCAGGCCAGCGTGGGCTTTCCGATCATCGCCGACGCCGACCGCAAGGTCGCCACGCTGTACGACATGATCCACCCCAACGCCAGCCTGACGGCCACCGTGCGTTCGGTGTTCGTCATCGACCCGGCCAAGAAGGTGCGCCTGACGATCACTTATCCGGCCAGCACCGGCCGCAACTTCGACGAGATCCTGCGCGTCATCGACTCGCTGCAACTGACCGACGGCTACAGCGTCGCCACGCCGGTCAACTGGAAGGACGGCGAGGACGTGATCATCGTTCCGTCGCTGACCGATCCGGACACGCTCAAGCAGAAGTTCCCGAACGGCTGGCGCACGCTGCGTCCTTACCTGCGCTACGTCGCGCAGCCCAACAAGGCCCGCTGATCGGCGCGACACCTCCACTCCTCCTCCTTCTCGCGTCCCTGTCGTGTCATCCGTCCTGTCATCCGCGTTGCCGGCCGCTTCGGCCACGAGCAGCGAGCCCGGCACAGCGCGCGCAAGCGGTCGTGCGCGGCCCGCCGCGGGCATCCTGCCCGGCTTCGGCTTGAGCCTGGGTTATGCGCTGCTCTACCTGAGCCTGATCGTGCTGATCCCGTTGTCGGGACTGGTGTTCAAGACGCTGTCGCTGAGCTGGCCGGCGTTCTGGGCGACGGTCAGCGATCCGCGGGTCGTCGCGTCCTACCGGCTGACGTTCGGCGCCGCGATGCTCGCGGCCCTGATCAACGGCGTGTTCGGCCTGATCGTCGCGTGGGTGCTCGTGCGCTACCCGTTTCCGGGTCGCCGGCTCGTCGACGCGCTGATCGACCTGCCGTTCGCTCTGCCGACCGCGGTCGCTGGCATCGCGCTGACGACGCTGTATGCGCCGAACGGCTGGATCGGCTCGGCGCTGGCGCAAATCGGCATCAAGGTGGCGTTCACGCCGCTGGGCGTCGTCGTCGCGATGACCTTCATCGGCCTGCCGTTCGTCGTGCGGACCGTGCAACCGGTGCTCGAAGAGGCCGAACGCGAACTCGAGGAGGCCGCCGCGTCGCTGGGCGCGCGCCGGTCGCAGACCTTCTGGCGCGTGATCCTGCCGGCGCTGCTGCCGGCGCTGCTGACCGGCATCGCGCTGGCGCTGGCCCGTGCGATCGGCGAGTACGGCTCGGTGATCTTCATCGCCGGCAACATGCCGATGGTCTCCGAGATCACGCCGCTGCTGATCATCACCAAGCTCGAACAGTTCGACTACGCGGGAGCCACGGCGATCGCGGTCGTGATGCTGGCGTTCTCGCTGCTGCTGCTGCTGGCGATCAACGCGCTGCAGTGGTGGCAGGCGCGCCGCTTCGGCACGGCGGGCACCGGTTCGCGAGGCGTCGTCCGATGAGCGCCCCCGCTTCGACACTCGCGCGGCCGGCGCCGCCGGCCGCGACAGCCGGCGCAGGCGATCGATCCGTCCGGCGCGACCACCTGACCGAGCCGCGCGCGGTCCGCCTCGTGCTGACGACGATCGCGCTGGTGTTCATCGCGCTGTTCCTCGTGTCGCCGCTGCTCATCGTCATCGGCGAGGGCCTGAAGAAAGGCGGCGACGCGTTCATCGCCGCGCTGTCGGACGCCGATGCGTGGGAAGCGATCAAGCTGACGCTGCTGATCGCCGGCATCACGGTGCCGCTGAACGTCGTGTTCGGCGTCAGCGTCGCGTGGGCGATCGCCAAGTTCCAGTTCCGCGGCAAGCAGTGGCTGGTCACGCTGATCGACCTGCCGTTCTCGGTGTCGCCGGTCGTCGCGGGCCTGATCTTCGTGCTGTGGTTCGGCCGCAGCGGCTGGTTCGGCCCGTGGCTGACCGAGCACGACGTCAAGATCATCTTCGCGGTACCGGGCATGGTGCTGGCCACGCTGTTCGTCACGTTTCCGCTGGTCGCGCGCGAGCTGATCCCGTTGATGCAGGCCCAGGGCAGCGACGAGGAGCAGGCGGCGCTGACGCTGGGCGCCGGCGGCTGGCAGATCTTCCGGCGCGTGACGCTGCCCAACATCCGCTGGGCGCTGCTGTACGGCGTGATCCTGTGCAACGCGCGCGCGATGGGCGAGTTCGGCGCGGTATCGGTCGTGTCGGGCCACATCCGCGGCGTCACCAACACGATCCCGCTGCAGGTCGAGATCCTCTACAACGAATACCAATTCCAGGCCGCGTTCGCCGTCGCATCGCTGCTCGCGCTGCTGGCGATCGCCACGCTGGTCGTCAAGATCTTCATCGAACACCGCACGTCATGAGCATCGAAGTCCGCAACGTCTCCAAGCGCTTCGGCGATTTCACCGCCCTGAACAACGTCTCGGCCACGATCGACTCGGGCGAACTCGTCGCGCTGCTGGGGCCGTCCGGCTGCGGCAAGACGACGCTGCTGCGGATCATCGCCGGCCTGGAGACGCCCGACAGCGGCAGCATCCTGTTCTCGGGCGAGGATGCGACGCACGTCGACGTGCGCCGGCGCCAGGTCGGCTTCGTGTTCCAGCACTACGCGCTGTTCCGCCACATGACGGTGTTCGAGAACGTCGCGTTCGGCCTGCGCGTCAAGCCGCGCCGCGAACGGCCGAACGAAGCCTTCATCCGCGACAAGGTCAAGGAGCTGCTGTCGCTGGTCCAGCTCGACTGGCTGGCCGACCGCTACCCATCGCAGTTGTCCGGCGGCCAGCGCCAGCGGATCGCGCTGGCGCGGGCGCTGGCCGTCGAACCGCGCGTGCTGCTGCTCGACGAACCGTTCGGCGCCCTCGACGCCAAGGTGCGCAAGGAACTTCGCCGCTGGCTGCGCCGCCTGCACGACGAATTGCACGTGGCCAGCATCTTCGTCACGCACGACCAGGAAGAAGCGCTGGAAGTGGCCGACCGCGTCGTGCTGATGAACGCCGGCAACATCGAGCAGATCGGCAGCCCCAACGACGTGTGGAACCATCCGGCCAGCCCGTTCGTCTACGGGTTTCTCGGCGATGTCAACCTGTTCCACGGCCGCGCCAGCGAAGGACAGGTGCATGTCGAAGGCATCACGCTCGATGCGCCCGAGCACCTGGCCGTCGACGATGCCGAGGCGCTGGCCTACGTGCGGCCGCACGACATGGATGTCGAGCGGTTGACCTCGCGATCGCAGGGCGGCATCGTCGTCAAGCTCGGCCGCATCGTGCAGACCGGATCGATCGCCAGGCTCGAACTGGAGCGAGACGGCACCGACCAGATCATCGAGGCGCACATCCCGCTCGAGAAGCTGCGCGCGCTCGACCTGCAACCCGGCGAGGCGCTGAGCGTGCGGCCCCGGCATGCGCGGATCTTCGTGCCGGAGGGGCCGCGGCAGTAAAAGGAGCCAGGGGCTGTCTCGCCTCGAAAAGAACCGCTGCGGCGCCATCGGCCTCGCCTTGCCGGACGGTATTCGATCACTCGATTGGTGATAATGCATTTTTGCATTATTATCAAACCTTCCGCCCTACGGAGGTCGATATGAGCACATTGAGCGTCACTGCACGCGGCCAGGTGACATTCAGGAAAGAAGTCCTGCAACATCTGGGAATCAAGCCCGGCGACAAGATCGAACTGCACTTGCTGCCCGACGGGCGCGCCGAGTTGAAGGCCTCGCGACCGAGAGGCTCCTTTCGTGCGCTGCATGGCATCCTCGACGGCAAGACCAACGGCGCCCGATTGAGCGTGGATGAGATCAACGAAGCCATTGCCGAAGCCGGTGCCAAGGCCGGTACGGCATGAAGATAACGGCCGATACCAACGTTCTGGTTCGCACCCTCGTCAGGGACGATGAAGCCCAGTCGGCTCGCGCCGTCGATCTGCTGGAACACGCCGACATGGTTGCCGTGAGCTTGCAGAGCTTGTGCGAACTCGTATGGGTATTACGCGGTCGGTACGGTGTTCAGCGCGCAGACATCGCAACTGCCATCCGCATGCTGCTGGATACCGGCAATATCGTCGTGAATAGGCCCGCTGCCGAGGCGGGCCTGGCGATGCTCGATGCGGGCGGCGATTTCGCGGATGGCGTCATTGCTCATGATGGCACCTGGCTGGGAGCGCAGACCTTCATGTCATTCGACAAGCAGGCCGTGTCGCTGTTGAAAAAGCAAGGGCAGTCCGCGCGCCTTCTCTGAAGCACGCTGAAAGGCCTCGAACGTCGCACGAACGGACGCCTCATAATGGCGGCCACGATGGACCTCGATAGGCCGCGACACCAAGGAGACGATGCCGATGATGCCCCCTGCCCTGACCGAACACGTCTGCAAGACCGATCGTCACACGACCCATTATCTGCAAGGTGGTCCGCTCGACGGGCCGCTGCTGATCTTCGTCCATGGCTGGCCCGAGCTGGCGATAAGCTGGCGCTCGCAACTGGCCGCGTTCGCCGCGCTGGGCTTTCGGGTCGTCGCGCCCGACATGCGCGGCTATGGCCGGTCGAGCGTGCCCGACCGTTCCGACGCCTACACGATGGCCGAGATCACGCAGGACATGGTCGAGCTGCTCGCTCACCTGGGCCGCGACACCGCGATCTGGATCGGCCACGACTGGGGCGGCCCCGTGGTCTGGTCGATCGCCAGCCATCACCCGGCGCTGTGCGCGGGCGTCGCGAGCCTGTGCGTGCCCTACCAGCCCGAGGGCTTCGCGCCGCAGACCCTGATGCCGCTGATCGACCGCGTGCTGTATCCGGCCGACCAGTATCCGGCCGGGCAATGGGACTATCAGCTCTACTACATCGAAAACCTCGAGAACGCGACGCGCACGCTGCAGGCGGACACGGTGCGCACGATCAAGTGCCTGTTCCGCCGCGGCGACCCCGCCGGCCGCGACAAGCAGGCGGTCACCGCCTACCTGCGCAAGGCCGGCGGCTGGTTCGGCGGCCTCGCGGTCGCACCGGATCTCCCGCGCGACGAGGCGGTGATCAGCGAAGAAGACCTGCACCGCTATGCGAGCGCGCTCGCGCGCAACGGGTTCTTCGGCCCCGACTCGTGGTACGTCAATCCCGACGCCAACATCGCGTTCGCCCGCCAGTCCGTCGATGGCGGCAGGCTGGCGATGCCGGTGCTGTTCCTGCACGCGTCGTACGACTGGATCTGCGCGACCGAGCACACCCGGCTGGCCGACCCGATGCGCGCCGCCTGCAGCCGGTTGACCGAAGGCGTCGTCGCCAGTGGCCATTGGATGCAGCAGGAAAAGCCGCTCGAGGTCAACGCCCACCTGGCGCGCTGGCTAGCGACCGCGCTGCCCGATTACTGGCCGGTCCCGCGCTGACGGCGTTCCCCCCGGCGCTGCATCGCAGTACGCCCAAGGCCTGTTGACGCCAAGGTCGAACCAGAGCCGAGGGGCGCCCCCGTGATCGCCGAGGCTGCCCCGATCGACGGCCGCTTTTCGACGCTCGGGCGCCAGCGTCCCCGGCGACAATGGCCATCCGAACAGGAGTGAGCCGTGAAGCCGCGCAACGCCGATCCCGAACTACCCCCGCCGCTGCCGATCGCGCGCGGCATGCCCGAGCGCATCGGCGCCAAGGAACGCACCGCGGTGCTGGTGTGGGTCGGGGTGGCCGCTTATTTCATCTACGTGCTGGTGTTCTGATCCCCCCTCCGATCTGGCCACTCGGGCGATGACCGCTTCCCTTCGTCGATCGACGCGCGAATTTTTATTTAGATTTTTATAATTTAGTATAATCTAATATATAAGTTCGTCAGTGCCTCGCGCTTCGGGAGGGAAAGCATGCAATCGCCAAGTCCTATCCAAGGGCGTCGCGCCTTTCTGGCGCTCGGCCTCGCCGGTGCCGCGGGTATCGCATCGACGCCGCGCATCGCCGGCGCGGCAACCAAGATCAAGACGAACGCCCGCATCGTCATCGCCGGCGCGGGCGCGGCGGGCCTCACCACCGCATCGCGCCTGTCCGAGGCGCTGGATGGCGCGACGATCACGTTGATCGATGCGCGGCGCGAGCACTTCTATCAGCCCGGCTTCACGCTCGTTACCTGGTGCCGTCCTTCCCGGGCGTGATCGCCCCGCTCGAAGAACTGTGGATCACCTGGGTCATGAAGACGATGGCGCTGAAGCCGACCTACGTCAGCATGCTTCGCGGCCAGGCATGAGGAGAGTCGCCATGAAGGACATCGATCCCGCCATCCTGCTGGCCGTCTTCCAGGAAATGCTCGGCCCCCTGCTATGGGTGCTGCTAGGCATCGCCGTGCTGGGCCTGCTGGCATTCGCCGCGCTGTTGATCCGCGAGAAAGGCCTGGTGTCACGCCGGCTCGTGCGCTCGGAGGCCACAGGCGTCATCGGCGGCGCACTGGCGCTCGCCTTGATGGCCAAGGTGTCGTCATCGGGCTTCACCGATGCCGGCGGCCCTGCCGACTGGTTCCTGATCGCGCTGGTCTTCGGCCTGGGCCTGATCGGCTCGACGATCCTCGTCTATACGCTGGCCGGCTGGATCACGGCCCGCCGGTAGCGACCGCGTTTCCCTCAACACATCGACCCCAGGAGTCCTTCCGATGGCGACGAACAGCTACAACGACCTGACCAGGCAGATCACCGCCAACCTCGCTCCGCTGCGCGAAAGCGTGCCGCAAGTCATGAAGAGCTTTTCGGAGATGGGCAAGGCCGCCATCGCCGACGGCGCGCTGGACTCCAAGACCAAGGAACTCATCGCGTTGGCGATCGGCGTCGCGGTGCGTTGCGACGGCTGCATCGGGTTCCACGCCAAGGCGCTGGCGCGGCTCGGCGCCAGCGAAGCCGAAGTCCACGACATGCTGGGCGTGGCGGTCTACATGGGCGGCGGACCGTCGGTGATGTATGCGGCCGAGGCCGTCGCGGCATTCAAGGAGTTCTCGTCGCCGACGGGTAAGTGATCGTCCGCGCGGAGCGATTCCGTGCCGGCCCCTTTCGAGGGCGCCGGCCATCCCGGCCGAAGCACGCGCGCCCTCTCAACGGGCAGCCAGTTCACCATCGGCCTCGCGCAGCGCGGCCTCGTCCAGGTGGCCGGCCAGCGCGGCCAGCCGAAGCCGGTCCTTCATCAGGCCGACCCGCGCCTGCGCCAACGCGAGTTCGGCGCCGGCGGCCTCGTTCTCGGCATTGAGCAGGTCCAGCGTGGTCCGCTCGCCGACCTCCAGCCCGAGCCGCGTGGCGTCGCGCCGGGACAGACTCGCGCTGACCGCCTGTTCGAGGGCGCGCACGCGCTCCGACCCGACGCTCAGGCTCAGCCAGGCCGCGCGCACCTGCTGGGCGGCCTGTTCGCGCGCCTGCTCGACTTCAGCCGCGGCCTTGTCGACCAGGCGCAGTGCCTCTTCTTCCTTGGCACCACGATAACCCCCGGTGAACAGCGGCACCGAAAGCTGGATGCCCACCATCCGCTGGGTTCCGACGTTGCTGGCCGAGCCGAAGTCGCCGCTGCCGTTGAGCCGGTCGCGGCCGACCTGGGCGACGAGATCGACGGAGGCGGACGCGGCCTGGCGGTACTTGGCCGCCTCGTGCTTCGCGACCTCGACCGCCATCGACTGGGCCCGGATGCCGGGATTGCCCGAGCGCGCATCGTCCAGCCATGATGCCAGCGGCCGCAACGGCGAGGCAGGATCGGCAGCATGCCCGGGCAGGCGAGCGCTGAGCGCCGCGGCAGACAGGCCGGTGGCGTCGGCCAGCAGATCGCGCTGGATCTGCACGCCGGCGTCGGCGGCCAGCACCTGCGCGCGGACGGCCGCCAGGCGAGCCGCGGCCTCGTGGGTGTCGGTGACCGGCACGGCGCCGAGCTGGAAGCGATCCCGCGCCTCGGTCGCAGCCTGCTGTACGGCGTCGAGCTGCCGGCCGAGCACGCGAGCGGTCTCCTCGGCGAGCGCAAGGTCCAGATACCGCTCCGCCGTGCGGAGCATCAGCGATTGTCCAGCCGCCTCCCACTGGATGTCCGCCAGGTCGACCGACGTGGAAAGCTGCTGCTGCTCGGCACGGCGCCTGGGGTTGTACAGCGGCTGCGCCGCCGACACCGCCCAGCGCGCCGCCGTACCGTTGGTCACCGAGGTACTGAAGCCGACGCCGTTCGATTGCCCGAACGCAGGCGCCTCGAACTGCGCGCCGCGCGTCCGGGTTTCGTTCGTGGCGATGCCCGCCGTGCCGGTCAATCCGACGGTCGGCCGCCATAGCGCCGCCGTCTGGTCGCGGCGCGGCTGGGCGGCCGCGTGGGCGGCCCGCGCGACCGCGTAGGCCTTGTCGTGCTGCGTCGCGGCCTGCCAGGCTTCCACCAAGCCGGTCGCCTGAGCCGCCCACCCGTGGCAGGCCAGCGATACGGCCAGCAGACTGCGGGGCAATACGTGCAGGCGGAGTCGGAAAGGCCGGAAAGCCGCGCGCATCATCACGCTCCGGGCCGCATGCCGAGCTTGCGCAGCAGGGTTTCGAGAAAGCACCATTTCGTCAGGCCGCTCTGCAGCAGGTTCAAGCCGACGAACACGGTGAACGCGAGCCACCACTCGTTGACGAAGATCGGGCTTCGCGGAAGGCCGAGCGCCAACGACAGCAGGATCGCGACCCCTGCGAACACGCGGACGAATTGCCAGGATGTCATGAGTTCTCTCCTTGGGGGGACGGGACGGAAGACGGCAGGGCCGGTGCTTCGGGCGTTTCGAATGCTTCGGCGCCCGTGATCGCGTCGAGCCGATGCCGGTAAGCGACGTAGTAGAGGATCGGGATCACGACGAGCGTGAGGACGGTCGATACGAAGATCCCGAAGATCAGCGAGATCGCCAGGCCGTTGAAGATCGGATCGTCGAGGATGAAGAACGCGCCCAGCATCGCCGCCAGGCCGGTCAGCGCGATCGGCTGCGCGCGCGTGATCGCCGATCGCACGATCGCCTGTTCGAAATCGACGCCGTCGCGCACCTGCAGGTTGATGAAGTCGACGAGCAGGATCGAATTGCGCACGATGATGCCGGCCAGCGCGATCATGCCGATCATGCTGGTGGCCGTGTATTGCGCGCCCAGCAGCGCATGCCCTGGCATCACCCCGATGATCGTCAGGGGGATCGGCGCCATGATGATCAGCGGCGTCAGATAGGAGCCGAACTGCGCCACCACCAGCAGGTAGATCAGCACGAGGCCCACGCCATAAGCGAGCCCCATGTCGCGGAAGGTCTCGTAGGTGATCTGCCACTCGCCGTCCCATTTCAGCGCATAACCGCGGTACGCGTCGTCGGGCTGGCTGATGAAGGTCTCCCCCAGCGTGCCGCCGCCCGGCGTCGCGATGCCGGCCAGTTCGCCGCGCATCCGGAACATGCCGTACAGCGGACTGTCGAGCGCGCCCGCCATGTCGGCCACGACGTAGTTCACCGGCAGCAGGTCCTTATGATGGATCGGCTGCTCGCTGACCTGGTCGCTGCGCGTGACGAGTTCCCGGATCGGCACGAGCCTGCCGCCGGCGCCGCGTACCGTGAGCTGCAGCAGCGCATCGAGATCGCCATGCTGCTCGGGAGGCAGTTGCAGCATCGCGGCGGCCGGATACTTGGTCTCGTCGTGCAGGTAGGTCGCGGCCTCGCCCGCCAGCCCCGCGCGCAGCGTCGTGACGATCGCCTGCTGCGGCACGCCGAGCATCGCGGCCTTCTGCCGGTCGACGACCAGCATGGTCTTCGGCGCGGCCGCGATGCTGCTGTCGTCGACGTCGACGACGTTGGCCGTGCGTTCGAACACCGCGCGCACCGCCTTGGCGACCTGCTGGCGTCCGGCCGCGTCGGGGCCATAGACCTCGGCGACGATCGGCGACAGCACCGGCGGGCCGGGCGGCACTTCGACGACCTTGACGTTGGCGCCGAAGCGCGCGCCGATCTTCTGCAGTTCGGGCCTTACCCGCGTCGCGATCGCATGGCTCTGGTCGTGGCGCGCATGCTTGTCGACGAGGTTGACCTGCAGGTCGCCGACGTTGCCGCCGGCCCGCAGGTAGTACTGGCGAACCAGTCCGTTGAAATTGATCGGTGCCGACGTGCCGGCATACGCCTGGTAGTCGGTGACCTCGGGGACGGTCACCAGGTAGGCGCCGAGCTCGCGCAGCACCGCGGCGGTCTGCTCGACCGGCGTGCCGGCCGGCATGTCGACGACGACCTGGAACTCCGACTTGTTGTCGAACGGCAGCATCTTCAGCAACACCAGGCCGGCGGCCGGCAGCGCCACCGACGCCGCGATCAGCAAGCCGATGCCCAGGCCCAGCAGCGCGCGGTTGCGCGAGCCGCGCCGCGCGTCCAGCAGCGGCCGGAACATCCGCTCGAACCACGGCGCGAAGCGCGCCGACAGTCCGTGCCCGTGCGATGCGCCGGACGCGTCGCTGTCCCGTGGCGCTCCCGCTGCTCCCGCTGCTCCCGCTGCTCCCGTTGCTCCCGTTGCTCCCACCGCCTCCGGCGGCGACGGCGGCGGTACCGGCACCGCCTTCATCCACAACCGCGCCAACCACGGCGTGACGACGAACGCGATCGCCAGCGACAGCAGCATGCCCATGCTGGCGTTGATCGGGATCGGGCTCATATAAGGACCCATCAATCCGGAGACGAACGCCATCGGCAGCAGCGCGGCGATCACCGTCAACGTCGCGAGGATCGTCGGGCCGCCCACTTCGTCGACGGCGCCGGGAATGATCGCCGCCAGCGATCTGCCCGGATGCAGATGCTGATGGCGATGGATGTTCTCGACGACGACGATCGCGTCGTCGACCAGGATGCCGATCGAGAAGATCAGCGCGAACAGCGACACCCGGTTCAGCGTGAAACCCCAGGCCCACGACGCGAACAGCGTCACCGTCAGCGTCAGCACCACGGCGCTGCCAACGATGGCGGCCTCGCGCCGGCCGAGCGCGAAGAACACCAGCGCGACCACCGACGCGGTGGCGAACAGCAGCTTCTTGATCAGCGTGCGGGCCTTGTCATTGGCCGACGCGCCATAGTTGCGCGTCTCGGCCACGCGCACGTCGGCGGGGATCACGGTGTCGCGCAGCGCATCGACGCGCGCGAGCACCGCATCGGCGACGTCGATCGCGTTCTCGCCGGCCTTTTTGGTCACGGTGATCGTGACGGCGGGGTAATCGATCGCGGAATCGATCGGAGAATCGGTTGGAGGATCAGCCGGGGAACGGGCCGTGTCATCGGACGGAGATGCACCGGAACGGTCGGCCCCCGCCCCTCTCTTGGCGACGATGCCGTGCCACACGTACCGCGCGGGCGGCGGGGGACCATCGTCCACGTCGGCGACGTCGCGCAGGAACACCGGCCTGCCGCCGCGCACGCCGACCACCAGGTCGGCGACCTCGCGGGCATCGCGCAGGAACGGGCCGGACTCGATCGCCACCGACCGGTTGCCCGCGATCAACTCTCCGACCGGCAGGCCCAGGTTGGCCGACTGCAGCGCCTGCCGCAGATCGGGTACCGTGAGGCCGACGCCGTTCATCCGGACCGGATCGATCCGCACCATCACCGCCCGGCCCGGGCCACCGATCGTGGCGACCTCGCGCGTGCCCGGCACGCGCTTGAGGTCGGCCTCGATGCTGTGCGCGACGCGCTCCAGGTCGAACGCGCCGGTCGACGGCTGCTCGCTGAACAAGGTCAGCGTGACGATCGGCACGTCGTCGATGCCCTTGGGCTTGACGATCGGATCGAGGACGCCGAGTCCCCTGGGAAGCCAGTCCGCGTTCGAGCTGACCGTGTCGTGGAGCCGGACCAGCGCTTCGGTCCGCGTCACGCCGACCTTGAACTGGACGGTCAGTATCGCCAGGCCGGGACGGGAGACCGACATCACGTGCTCGACGTCGAGGATCTGGCTCAGCACCTGCTCGGCCGGCACGGCCACCATCTGCTCGACGTCGCGCACGGCGGCACCCGGAAACGGGATCAGCACGTTGGCCATCGTGACGTTGATCTGCGGCTCTTCCTCGCGCGGCGTCACGCCGACGGCGAACAGCCCGAGCAGCAGGGCGAGCAGCGCCAGCAGCGGCGTGATCCGCGCCTGCTGGAAGAACGCGGCGATGCGGCCCGAGACCCCCAGGGAAGGAGCGCCAGCGCCGGCGCGCGGGGGTCGGCTCATCGCGGGCCTCGCTGCGCGCGCGCGGCCGATTGCGGGTCGACGACGACGTTCTCGCCCGGCATCAGCCCGGACAGCACCTCGATGCGGCCATCTCGGGTCCGCCCGAGGCGGACCTGGCGCAGCACCGGCCTGCCTTGCGGATCGAGCGCGTACAACGCGGTCAGCTCGGCGCGGCGCACGATCGCCTCCACGGGCACCATCACGCTCGGCGCGCCAGCACCAGCACCAGCACCCGCGCCCGCGACGGCACCGGCCTGCGCCTCCCCTTCGGACGACTGCGCCACCCACAGCCGCGCGAACATGCCGGGCGACACCGCACCAACATCGGGCGGCAGCCCGGCACGCAGTTGCACGGTGTGCGTCGCCGCATCGACGGTCGGCAGGACGACGACGGACGTCGGTGTCACCCACGCGCTGGCCGCCGGCCGGCCGGCCAGTTCGATGCGCGGCGCCGGATCGGCGGGCATCCGCATCGCCACCGACTGCGGCACGGCGGCGGTCACGCGCAGCGCCGTGGGGTCGTAGAGCGTCAGCAGCGGACGGCCCGGCATGGCCATGTCGCCGAGCGACACCGGTACCTCGGCGACGACGCCGGTGAACGGCGCGCGCACGACGTGGTAGCCGCTCTGCGTGCGCGAGGCGCCCGCCTGCGCGAGCAGTGCGTTCGCCTGCGCCCGAGCCGCCTGGTAGGCGGATTCGGCGCGTTCCAGCGATGCCTGGCTGATGTACTGCTTCTGGAACAGGCGCCGCTGGCGCTCGACATCCTTCGTCGCCAGTTCCAGCGAGGCACGCGCCGCCTGGGTCTGGGCATCGCTGGCGGCGGCGTTCTGCTCGGCCGCCCGCGCATCGATGCGCAGCAGTTGCTGGCCCGCCTTCACCCGATCCCCGACCTTCACGTCCAGTTGCACGATCGCGCCGGGGACCTGGGCCGCAACCACGGTCTGGCGAACCGCCTCGACGACGCCATCGAAGGCCGACGCCGACGAGACGGCCGCCGCCGTCGCGGTCACGGTCCTAAGCGGCGCGGGCGGCGTCTGCGCCGCTGCGTGCATGCTTGTCGTCGAGACGGCCAGCGCGAACGAAAGCGTGGAGCGGAGGTGGCGCATCGAAGGATCTCTCCAGGCAGGCCCGCACCGGCAGGCGGCGCGAGCGCGATTGTTGATTTATTATTTGCGCATGTAGTTAAATAGTCAAGTGCATAAATAATCACCAACCAGACGGCACGCCGCCATCCGAGGCATCATGTCACCCCATCACCTCTTGGCATGCTCATCGATGGAAGATCTTCCCGACGAAGCGTTGGAACAGGTGGCGGCGTATTTCCAGGCGCTGTCGGAACCGACGCGGCTGCGCATCCTCAATCTGCTGCGCAGGCAGGAGCGCAGCGTGGGCGAACTCGCCCAGCTATGCGGCTACAGTTCGGCGAACATCTCGCGGCATCTGGCGCTGCTGACGCAGCGCGGCCTCGTGGCGCGCGAAACCCGGGGCAACAGCGCGATCTACAGCATCGCCGACGCGTCGATCTACGCGCTGTGCGACCTCGTCTGCGACAACATCGCGCGGACGCTGGACCGCAAGGCCGAGTCGCGGGCCGCGTTCGGACGGCCGCCGCCGAAAGGGCCGAAGAAACCATGAGGCCGGCGCACGCCAGGATCGGCCCCACGTCGGCGGGCGCAGAGCGCGCCGGCCAGGCACGGCCGAAGTCGCGCACCCGAGGTACGCAATGAACTCACCATGGCGCCAGAACGCTTCGTGCGTCCCGGCCCGGCTCCCCGCTCAGCCGGCGGCGATCACCTTGTCCGCTTCGAGCTGCCGGATCTGCGCGTCCTGATAGCCGAGCAACCGTGTCAGCACCTCGTGCGTGTGCTCGCCGATCCGGTACGGCGCGGCGCCCGCCGGGTGCGTCGCGGCCCCGTCGATCTGGAACGGCGTCGCCGTCACCTTGACCGGCCCCCGCTTCGGATGCGGGATCGTCGGGAACGCCTGCCGTACGGCCAGATGCGGATGCGCGACGACCTCCTCGGCCATCAACACCGGCGCGGCCGGAATGCGCGCGGCGCGCAGCGCGTCGACCGCGGCATCGACGGTCGGGAAGCGGGCCAGCCGCTCGGCCAGCAGTACCGACAGGGCGTCCCAGTTGCCGCGGCGCGCGGCGGTCGTGCAAAAGCGCGGATCGTCGATCAGGTCCGGCCGTTCGAGCCATGCGACGATCCGCGGCCACACCTGGGCGGCGCTGCCGACCTGCATCGCGACATGGCGATCACCGATCGGGTGAACGACCATGCCGACGCGCGGACGCCGTTCGATCGATCCGCCGTTGAGCAGCACCGGATACGTGACGTCGTCGGCCGCCACCAGGCATTCGAGCATCGACACGTCCAGCCGCGCGCCCTTGCCGCTACGTGAACGGCGCAGCAGCGCCGCGCAGATCGCGCCGAACGCGTGGGCGCCGGCCAGCACGTCGGCCGCTTGCAGGTTCGACGCGCGGGGCTCCAGCACGCCGCCGCGGTCCAGGTCCATCATCCCGGAGATCGCGTTGATCAGGTGCGCGTACGCCTGCATCGCGCTCAAAGGCCCGGTCTGGCCGAATCCGGAGATCGAGCAGTAGATGAGTTCGGGCTTCATCGCGCACAGCGTGTCCGCGTCGAGCCGGTACTTGGCCATCACGCCGGGCGAGAAGTTCTCGATGACGACGTCGGCCTTGCGGACCAGGTCGAGCACGAGCGGACGCGAGGCCGGGTTCGCGAGATCGATCGCGATGCTCTGCTTGCCGGCGTTCATCCGGGCAAAGTACGCGCCCGCATCGACCCGCTGGTCGTCCAGTTGCAGCCCGATGTACCGCACCTCGTCGCCCTCGCCCGGACGCTCGACCTTGATGACGGTGGCCCCGAGATCGGCCAGCATCCGCGTGCAGTACGGCCCGGCCAGCACGCGCGTGAAATCGAGGATGACGAATCCGTCGAGCAGCTTGTCCTGGGCGTCGGCGGACGGTTGATGCGCGGCGGCGGGCGGCCGGGATGTCTCTGTCATAAGGATCGTCGACCGCGCGACCTGTCCGCGCGAGCCTGCGTGAACGAAAGCAGCGACACTAGCACAAGGCCGACGCGACCCGCCCGGGCGCATCGGATGGAACTTGCCCGTGGATCGGGGCCTGTCACATGACAGGCTTTAGAACGCCTGGCCGGCCCCCGGGCCCCGTCCGACCGAGATCTCGACCCGGGTCGCGTCGTCGCCATCCCCGGCCATCGCGTTGCGCGCCGGCGGCGGGATCTCGTAGCCGATGCCGGCGCTGTCGAGCGCCGCGGTCCAGGATTCGAAAGCGGCCTCGGATTCGGTCTGGCCGATCATGATCGGCAGGCCCCGCTGCGGCGGGGCATCGCTCCAACGGCCATCCTGCAGGTCCGGCAGCACGTGCTCGACGAACTCCGGGGACGCATGGACCTTGATCGTCAACGTGGATAGCGCAGTCATCGATATCTCCTGGGCGGCCTGGTGATCGGGCACCGGGGCGCCATCGACGAACAACAGCAGCGACCCGGGTTCGATCGTCGTCCACTCCTCGTTGTCGGTCAACGGCAACGTGGCGATCACGGCGACCCGGTCATCCGGTGTCGTCACCTGACTGAAGTCGACCGTGACGTCCTGGTCTTTCAGGTGCGCGACGGTGAACGGTGCCTGGCGGACCACGTAGGACAGGCGCGTCGCGCAGTGCACGAACAGGCCGTCGCCGTTGGACAGCAGGAAATTGAACTCGCCGTGCGTGGCGATCTGCGCGGTGATCTCGGCCAGCCAGCCGCGCAATTGCGCGAGCGGCGGCCGGGCGCTGGGCGAACGGCCGCGAAGCTGCTGCAGCATCCAGCAGAACGCGCGCTCCGAGTCGGTCTGCCCGACCGGCTGGAACGTGCCGTCCAGCGGCGGATCGAATTCGGCGAGGTTGCCGTTGTGCGCGAAGATCCAGTACTGCCCCCACAGTTCGCGCATGAACGGGTGCGTGTTGAGCAGCGATACGCTGCCCTGCGTGGCCTTGCGGATGTGCGCGATGACGTTCATCGAGCGGATCGGATAGCGGCGGACCAGATCGGCGATCGGCGAATCGATCGTCGCCTTCTCGTCGACGAACATCCGGCAGCCGCCGCGCTCGAAGAACGCGATCCCCCAGCCGTCCTTATGATGATCGGTCTGGCCCCCGCGCATGTGGAACCCCTCGAACGAGAAGCAGATGTCGGTCGGGGTGTTGCAGTTCATGCCCAGCAACTGGCACATGGGGAAGCCTCGGCGCGCGAAATGCGCACGATACCATCGACACGGCGACGATCCCCGGCCACCGCCACGGTTGCGGAATCGATCGAGGCTGGCTTGGATGTCGGCCGCCGCCAACGCCGCGCCTGCGGTCCGCCGGGCTCGGCGATGCCTCGGGCGATGCTTCAGGCCGCGACCGCCTCGCCGTCCGCGCGCCGTCCGGCCAGCGCTTCATAAACGGCACCCAGCATCAGCAGCGCCGGGCCGTCGCCGAGCGCTCGCGTCATCGCCGGCAGGTCGCCGAGGCGGCCGGCCTGGATTCGCTCGCCGGGCAGCGATGCGTTCTCGACGACGATCGCCGGCAGGCCCGGCGGCAGGCCCGCGGCCAGCAACCCTTCGCGGATCGGCTCGGCCGAACGGCCGGCCATGTACAGCACGATCGTGTCGGCGGCCGCGGCCGGGCGCGCCCAGTCGTGCCGGCTCTCGCCTTCGCCGAAGCGCGGCGTCAGCAGGATCACGCTGCGGCTGAGGCCGCGTTGCGTCAGCGACTGCAGCGCGTCGGCGCTGGCGCCGAACACCGCGCTGATGCCGGGGACGACCTCGACTTCGATGCCGGCGTCGCGCAGCGCGTCGATCTCCTCCTGCGCGCGGCCGAACAGCATCGGATCGCCGCCCTTCAGGCGCACGACGCGCGCGTGCCGGTGCGCGGCGTCGACGAGCCGCTTGTTGATGAAGCGCTGCGTCGTCGACGGACGGCCGCCGCGCTTGCCGACCGGTACATGGATCGCCTGCGGCGCCAACGCCAGCACGTCCGGATGCACGAGCGCGTCGTGCAGCACGATGTCGGCCTGGGCCAGCAGGCGTGCGGCGCGCAGCGTCAACAGGTCGGCGGCGCCGGGCCCCGCCCCCACCAGCCAGACCTTGCCGGGCGTCGATGATGCCGCTGCCGGCATCGTGCGCGAGGCTGACTCGTTCACCGTTCTCACACCACCGTCCCGGCCGCTACGGTCCGGTTGCTCGCCTCGTCGATGACGATGAACGAACCCGTCAGCCGGTTGTCGCGATAAGGTTCGAACGGCAGCGGCTTTTGCGCATTGAGCCGCACGCGGCCGATGTCGTTCATCGCCAGCGTGCCCGGATCGCCGACCTTCGCCAGCGACTCGACGTCGACGCGATGCGCGGGCGGCGCGAAACTGGCCAGCACGCTCTGCGTCGCATGCTTGATGCGGTAAGGACGGTCGGGTTCGAGCGGTTCGGCATCGAACCAGCAGATCTCGGCCTCGACGGTCCGCTGCGGCTTGGGCCGCTGGCCGGGCGCGACGAACCAGTCGCCGCGCGATACGTCGATGTCCTGATCGAGCGCGATCGTCACCGCCTCGTCGGCGAACGCGACGTCGACCGGCCGATCGGCGACCAGCAACTCGGCGACACGCGCGCTCAGTCCGGACGGCAGCGCGGCGACGGCGTCGCCGACCGCGATCCGGCCCGAGGCGATCGTGCCCTGGTAGCCGCGGAACTCGCGGTCCGCATATGCCGAGCCGGGCTGCGCCTGGCCCAGCGGCACGCGCACGACGCGCTGCACGGCGAAGCGGAACGGCCGCTGCTCGTCGTCGTCCTGATGCGCGGGCACCGTCTCGAGGTATTCGAGCAGCGTCGGGCCCCGGTACCAGCCGAGCGCCTCGCCGCGCTCGACGACCATGTCGCCGTTGAGCGCCGACATCGGGATCGACTGGACCTGCGTGAAATCCAGCCCGGCGACGAACGCGCGGAACTCGGCGTCGATCGCGTCGAAGCGCTGCTGCGAGTAGTCGACCAGGTCGATCTTGTTGACGGCCAGCACGATCCGGCGGATGCCGACCCAGCTCGACAGGTACGCGTGCCGACGCGTCTGCGATTGCAGCCCCTTGCGCGCATCGACGAGCAGCACCGCCACGTCGGCCGTACTGGCCGCGGTGACCATGTTGCGCGTGTACTGCGCATGGCCCGGCGAGTCGGCGATGATGAACTTGCGTGCCGCCGTCGCGAAGTAGCGGTAAGCGACGTCGATCGTGATGCCCTGCTCGCGTTCTGCGATCAGGCCGTCGGTCAGCAGCGACAGGTCGACCTGGCTGAGTCCCCGCTTGCGCGACGCCGCCTCGATCGCCGACAGGTGGTCGCCGAGCAGGCTCTTGCTGTCGATCAGCAGCCGGCCGATCAACGTGCTCTTGCCGTCGTCGACGCTGCCGGCGGTGGCGAACCGCAGCAGGCCGCGATCCTGGATGTCGTGGCTCATCAGAAATACCCCTGGCGTTTGCGCAATTCCATCGCGGCTTCGTTCGTCTGGTCGTCGAGCCGCGTGGCGCCGCGTTCGGACACCTGCGTCTGCTCGGTCTCGCGGACGATATCGTCGAGCGTCGCCGCGGTCGACTCGACGGGCGCCGTGCACGTGATGTCGCCGACGGTACGGAAACGCACGACGCGCGACTCGACGACGTCGCCGTCGCGCGCCGGCGTCAGCGCCGTGACCGGCACCAGCGCACCGCCGCGGCGCACGACCTCGCGCTCGTGGGCGAAGTAGATCGACGGCAGTTCGATCGATTCGCGGCGGATGTATTGCCAGACGTCCAGCTCGGTCCAGTTCGAGATCGGAAACACGCGAATGTTCTCGCCCTTGAACACGCGGCCGTTGTACAGCGACCAGAGCTCCGGCCGCTGGTTCTTCGGATCCCATTGGCCGAACTCGTCGCGGAACGAGAACACCCGCTCCTTGGCGCGCGCCTTTTCCTCGTCGCGACGCGCGCCGCCGATGCACGCGTCGAACCCGAACTCCCGGATCGCATCGAGCAGCGTCACCGACTGATGCGCGTTGCGCGACTCATCGTCGTGACGCAGCCGCACGCGGCCGGTGCGGATCGATTCGCCGACCGAGCGCACGACCAGGTTCAGCCCGCGCGCCTCGGCGATCCGATCGCGGAACGCGATGACCTCCGGGTAGTTGTGCTCGGTATCGACATGCAGCAGCGTGAACGGGACACGTGCCGGATGGAACGCCTTCTCGGCCAGCCGCAGCACGACGGCCGAATCCTTGCCGCCCGAGAACAGCAGCGCGACGTTATCGCACTCGGCCGCGATCTCGCGCAGGATGAAGATCGATTCGGCCTCGAGCGCGTCGAGGTGAGAACGGTCGGCGCGGCGCGGCGCCGACGGGCCGCCGGCCTGGCCAGCCATGTCGGCCACCGCACGGGTTTCACTGATGTCCAGTTTCATCGGAGCGATTCTCTTGGTTGACGATTCGACGCCGTCAGCCGGCAGCGACGTTCGAGATCAATTCGGCCATCGGATCGATGGGCGCAGGCTTGGGCGCGCGCACCAGGCGGCCGTCGGGCGTCATGTGCAGGCCGCATTCGCGCGTCTCGGCCAGCTCCCACCACCAGCGGCCGGCGCGCAAGTCTTCGCCGGGCTCGACGGCGCGCGTGCACGGCGCGCAGCCGATGCTCGGGAATCCCCGGGCGTGCAGTGCATTGGTCGGCACGTCGAAGCGTCGGACATAAGCCCAGACGTCGTCGTGCGTCCATTCGACGATCGGGTTGAGCTTCATCAGGCCGTGCGCGTCGTCGCGGGCCAGCACGTCCAGTTCGGCGCGCGTGACCGACTGGTCGCGGCGCAGGCCGGTGATCCACAGGCCCGCGTCCCGCAGCGCGCGGCCCAGCGGCTCCATCTTGCGGATCTCGCAGCAGCGCTTGCGCAGGTCGATCGACCGATAGAACGGATTGATGCCGTGCTCGGCGACGAAGGCTTCCAGCGCCTGCGTATCGGGCGCCATCGCGATGATCGGCCGCTGGTAGCGCTCGCGCGCTCGCTCGATCAATTGATAAGTCTCGTCGTGCAGCCGCCCGGTATCGAGCGTCACGATCCGCACGTCGAGGCCGGCGCGCGCGATCAGGTCGAGCACGACCATGTCCTCGGCGCCGAAGCTCGTCGTGAACACGGCCGGGCCATGAGCGCCGGCGGCCGCGCGCAGGCGGTCGGTGGCGACCGCCTCCAGCGTCGTCGATCGATCGCTGGAGGAGTTCGCCGAAAGCGCCATCGACGGGTTGGCGGATTCGATCGTGCGGGCGTCCGCCATCATCGTGCCCCCGCGCCCGCCGCGACCCGGGCCCCCGCGGCGGCGGCGCGCCGCTCGAACAGCGGGCCGCGATCCACGGCCGCCTGATAGGCCTCGCTGAAATCCCCGAGTGCGCGCAGCGCCTCATCGACGTTCTGGTCGTCGCGCAGCGCGAACGTGTCGAAACCGCAGCGCGCATAGAAGAACATCTGGTCGCGCAGCACGTCGCCGACGGCGCGCAGTTCGCCGTCATAACCATGGCGCTGGCGCAGCAGGCGGGCGATCGAATAGCCGCGCCCGTCGGTGAAGGACGGGAACTCGACGGCGACCAGCTTCAGTCGCGGCAGCACGTCGGCGATCGCCTCGGGATCGTCGGCCGGACCGAGCAGGATGCCCAGCGGCCCGTCATGCGCGTCCCACCGCGCCGGATGCGCGCGCCACTGGGCCAAGGTCAGCAGCACGCTGGCACCCTCGACGCCGGCGCCGCCGGCCGCGGCCTCGTCATCGATGCGGATCCAGTCGTCGGCCAGACGGCCATTGCGATCAATGAGCTGCGACATAGACCGCCTCCTTGAACGGCGTGATGCCGACGCGATGCACGACGTCGACGAAGCGTTCGAGTTCGCCATGGCGAAGCTCGAGGTAAGTCTCGAGCAGTTTCTCGATCACGTCGGGGACTTCATCGCGCGCGAACGACGGGCCGATGATCTTGCCGATCGACGCGCGGTTGCCCTGGCTGCCGCCGATCGTGATCTGGTACCACTCCTCGCCGGCCTTATCGACGCCCAGGATGCCGATGTGGCCGACGTGATGGTGGCCGCAGGCGTTGATGCAGCCGGAGATGTTCAGGTCGAGTTCACCGATGTCGTGCTGGAAGTCCAGGTCCTCGAAGCGGCGCGAGATCGCCTCGGCCACTGGGATCGACACCGCGTTGGCCAGCGAACAGAAATCACCGCCCGGGCACGCGACGATGTTGGTCAGCAGCCCGAGATTGGGCGTGGCCAGCCCCAGCGGCTTGAGCCGCTGCCACAACTCGTACAGGTCGCGCAACTGCACGTCGGCCAGCACGAGGTTCTGCTCGTGCGTGCTGCGCAGTTCGCCGAAGCTGTAGCGGTCGGCCAGGTCGGCGATCGCTTCCATCTGGTCGGCCGTCACGTCGCCGGGCGGCACGCCGGGCTTCTTCAGCGTCAGCGTGACGGCCGCATAGCCGTCGACGCGATGGGGAAACACGCAACGCCCGGCCCAGCGCGCGAACGCGGGGTCGGCGGCCTTGTGCGCGGCGAACGACGCATCGTCCGCGGGCAGCAGAACATAAGCGGGACGCGTGAACCGCTGGCCGACGCGGTCCAGCTCCGCCTGCGTCAGCGTGCCGGGCCCGCCGACCAGATGCTGCCATTCGCGCTCGACCTCGGCCGCGTAGGCGGCGGGCGTCAGGTCCTTGACGAGGATCTTGATCCGCGCCTTGTACTTGTTGTCGCGACGGCCATAGCGGTTGTAGACGCGCAGCGCGGCTTCGAGATAAGTGAGCAGGTGGCGCCACGGCACGAACGGGCGGATCACGTGTCCGACCATCGGCGTACGGCCCAGACCGCCGCCTGCCATGAAGCGGAACCCGACTTCGCCGGCCTCGTCGACGACCGCCTGCAGACCGATGTCGTGCACCAACGTCGCCGCGCGATCATCGCTCGCGCCGGTCACCGCGATCTTGAACTTGCGCGGCAGGAACGCGAACTCGGGGTGGAACGTCGACCATTGGCGGATGATCTCGCACCACACCAGCGGATCGACGATCTCGTCGCGGGCGATGCCGGCGAACTGATCGGTCGTCGTATTGCGGATGCAGTTGCCGCTGGTCTGGATCGCATGCATCTGCACGCTGGCCAGTTCGGCGAGGATGTCGGGTACGTCTTCGAGGCGCGGCCAGTTGAACTGCATGTTCTGGCGCGTGCTGAAATGCGCGTAGCCGCGGTCGTAGCGGCGGGAGATGTACGCGAGCTTCCGGAGCTGGCGGCTGCTCAGCAGGCCATAAGGAATCGCCACGCGCAGCATCGGCGCGTGCCGCTGGATGTACAAGCCGTTCTGCAGGCGCAGCGGCAGGAACTCGTCGTTGCTGAGCTTGCCGGCCAGGAAGCGACGCGTCTGGTCGCGAAACTGGTCGACGCGTTCGTCGACGAAGTGCTGATCGATGTCGTCGTAGATATACATGGCGCTGCCTGCGGGACACGGGCGCGATTCGCCGCGCCCCTCCCTCTATCAAGGCTCGCCATGTTGCAGTGCGACTGCCGCAACTGGAACCAAGGAAATATGATTTCTTTATGCGGATGGGGCAATATCCGCTCCATGCCTACGTACCCTTTTTCCCGTCGCAGCGAAGCGATCGAGCCGTTCCAGGCAATGGAACTGGCCAAGCGCGCGTCGCAATTGCATGCCGCCGGCCATCCGGTGATCCACATGAGCATCGGCGAGCCCGATTTCACGGCGCCGCCGCAGGTCGTGCAGGCGCTGGAACGCGCGGCCGCCGCCGGCCACAGCCGCTACACGGCCGCCAATGGCATCGCACCGTTGCGCCGCGCGATCGCCGCGTACTATCAGCAGGAATACGGGCTCGCCATCGATCCGGCGCGAGTGATCGTCACCGCGGGCGCCTCGGCGGCGCTGCTGCTGGCGTTCTGCGCGCTCGTCGACCCGGGTGACCAGGTATTGATGGCCGACCCCGGCTATCCGTGCAACCGGCATCTGGTCGCGGCCTTCGATGCGGAGCCGGTGCCGGTGCCGGTCGGCCCGGCCACGCGCTTCCAGTTGAACAGCGAGTTGCTCGACCAGTATTGGGGCGAACGCGTGAAGGGGACGCTGATCGCTTCGCCGGCCAATCCGACGGGCACGGCGATCCCGTTCGACGAGTTGGCGCGCATCGTCGAGTCGACGCGCCGGCGGCGCGGCTTCGTGGTCGTCGACGAGATCTACCTGGGGCTCAGCTATCCGGCCCCTGGCGCGGCGCCGGTCCGTTCGGCGCTGTCGCTGGGCGACGACGTGATCGTGTGCAACAGCTTCTCGAAGTTCTTCAACATGACCGGCTGGCGGCTGGGCTGGCTGATCGTGCCGCCCGATGCGGTGGCGGTGTTCGAGAAGCTGTCGCAGAACCTGTTCATTTGTGCATCGGCGCTCGCCCAGTACGCGGCGCTGGCCTGCTTCGAACCCGACACGATGGCGCTGCTCGCCGAACGGCGCGAATCGTTTCGCCGGCGACGCGACTATCTGGTGCCCGCGCTCGAATCGATCGGATTGCACGTACCGGTCATGCCGGACGGCGCGTTCTACGTCTACGCCGACTGCGGCGCGCTGGGCATGGACAGCACGCGCTTCGCGCATGAGCTGCTGGAGACCGAATACGTGTCGCTGGTGCCTGGCCCGGATTTCGGCAGCAACGCGCCGGACCGCTATCTGCGGCTGTCCTATGCAACGAGCCAGGCGCTGCTCGAGCAAGCGGTCGAGCGAATGGACCGCTTCCTGAAGAAGCGCCGCGCTTAGCCGGCGCTCGGGACCCGTCGCCCTAGGGTGACGGCGACACCGTCGTACCGACCGCGGCAGCCGACGTCGCGGCGGTCGATACCGCAGCGGTCGACACCGCGGCGACCGATCCGCCGCTGGGCGCAGCGCTCGCCGACGCGTCGGCCGGCGAACCGCCGAGCGCGGATGCACCGGAGGTCGACGAGCCAGGCGCCGATGCCCCGGACGCCGCCGTGCCGGGCGCCGCTGCGCCGGGCGCCGCTGCGCCGGATGCCGACATGCCGGTGCGGACCAACGCCTGCCTGTCGTTGCTGGCCAGCAGTGGCGCGGGTTCGCGCGACCGGGGCGCCGGCGGTGGCACCGGCAGACGCTTGCCCTGGGCGATCGTGGCCAGGCGTTCGCGCTCGGCCAGCACCTTGCGGCCGTAGCCGTTGTCGTGCGTCATCAACGCGGCGCCGACGTAGGCCTTGAGTCCGCCCTCGATCGTGCCGTCCCGCGAGATGTAATCGCGCAGGATGCGCGCGCCGACGCGGATGTTGGCGATCGGATCGAAAGCCGCGGCAACGCCCCCGAACGGGGCGAATTTCTCGGTATGGACGCGGGTCAGCACCTGCATCAGGCCGTGGGCGCCCGCGCTGCTGACGGCGGACGGATCGAAGCTGGACTCGACGGCCATCACGGCCAGGATCAGCCAGGGGTCGAGCTTGTAGTCGCGGGCCGCCTTGTACGCGCCGTCGACGAACACCTGGGTGTTGTCGAACGCCACCTTGTAGCGGCTGGCGATGAAGCTGGCCAAGTTGTGCTGCTCGAGCTCCATCTTCTGGCCGGACGCGCTCGGCATGCGCACCGGTGCCACGACCTTGCGCGCCTGTTCGGTCGCCGCCTGGGCGGGCACCGGATCGATCATCGCGACGACGGCCGGCGCGGGAACCTCGGCCGCGATCCGGGCCGGTACATCGGCTTCCGCCGGCTGCGACACCGGCAAGCGAACTTCGGACAGCGTCGCGAAAGACGGCGACGCGAACTGGGGCTGCCACAACACCATGGCCGACAAACCCGCCACGGGCAGGCTCAACAGCGCGGCTTGCCGGGTATATCGAGCCGCCTTGACTACATGTGAGAACGCATTGAAAGTCGTTCCGATCCAACGCGGGTCGCGCATTGACACTCCTTGCGGCTCACGCCGTTTGGCCGCCCAAACGACAGGCGATCGGTTGTTCTTGTTCTGCCGAGGCCTGGGGCCCCTTGCGTTCCGGCGGGATTCTGATGCCTGTCTGCGCAGGCCCGCCGCCGGATATGATTGGCGAAGGGCTGATCGGCCGACTCCGCCATGCCGTCATCGACGGCACTTCGCTCGCAGGATGGCCGCTTTGCGCGACCTCAATGTGTGGAGATGGCGGGATTCTAGGGATCGTTCGCCGGGTGGTCAAATCACCGTTTAATGGTTTTTCAAGCAATTTTCTGCGCCACGGCGAATAGAATTAGATGAAATACAAAGACTTGCGCGACTTCCTGAAACTACTGGATTCAAAAACAGCATTTCGGAAAATCAGCGCCCCGGTCTCGCCGAAACTGGAGATGACGGAGATTTCGGACCGGGTCCTGCGAGCCGGCGGCCCGGCCTTGCTGTTCGAGCAGCCGGTCGACGGACAGCGCCGCTACGACATGCCGGTGTTGACGAATCTGTTCGGCACTCCCGAACGCGTGGCATGGGGCATGGGCGAGGAATCCGTGATGGCGCTGCGCGAGGTCGGCGAACTGCTGGCCATGCTGAAGGAGCCCGAGCCGCCGCGAGGCCTGCGCGATGCGTGGGACAAATTGCCGGTGCTCAAGCAGGTGCTGAACATGGCGCCGCGCGAGTTGTCGTCGGCGCCCTGCCAGCAGATCGTCTGGGAAGGCGGCGACGTCGACCTGGACCGCCTGCCGGTGCAGACCTGCTGGCCCGGCGACGCCGCGCCGCTGATCACCTGGGGTCTGGTCGTCACGCGCGGGCCGGGTAAGACGCGGCAGAACCTCGGCATCTATCGCCAGCAGGTGATCGGTCGCGACAAGACGATCATGCGATGGCTCGCGCATCGCGGCGGCGCGCTGGATTTCCACGAGTTCCGCGAGCGCCATCCGGGCCAGCCGTTCCCGGTCGCCACGGTGCTGGGCGCCGATCCGGCGACGATCCTCGGTGCGGTCACGCCGGTGCCCGACAGCCTGTCCGAATACCAGTTCGCCGGCCTGCTGCGCGGCGCCAAGACCGAACTGATCCGCTGCCTGGGCAGCGAGCTGCGCGTGCCGGCCAGCGCCGAACTGGTGCTCGAGGGCCACCTGCGCCCCGATCCGGAGCACGCGGCGACCCGCGCCCATGCCGAACGCCTGGGCTGGACCGGCGCATTGCCGCCGGCGGCACTGACCGGCTACGAGATGGCGATCGAAGGCCCGTACGGCGACCATACCGGCTACTACAACGAGCGCGAGTGGTTCCCGGTCTTCACGATCGACCGCATCACGATGCGCGAACGGCCGATCTACCATTCGACGTACACCGGCAAGCCGCCCGATGAACCGGCCGTGCTCGGCGTGGCGCTCAACGAAGTGTTCGTGCCGATCCTGCGTCGGCAGTTCCCCGAGATCATCGACTTCTACCTGCCGCCCGAAGGCTGCTCGTACCGGATGGCGATCGTCTCGATGCGCAAGCAATACCCGGGCCATGCCAAGCGCGTGATGTTCGGCATCTGGAGCTTCCTGCGCCAGTTCATGTACACGAAGTTCATCGTCGTCACCGATGACGACGTCGACATCCGCAGTTGGCAGGACGTCATCTGGGCATTGACCACGCGCGTGGATCCGACGCGCGACACCACGCTCGTCGATCACACGCCGATCGACTACCTGGATTTCGCGTCGCCGGTCTCGGGCCTGGGCTCGAAGATGGGCATCGATGCCACGCACAAGTGGCCGGGCGAGACGCAGCGCGAATGGGGCACGCCGATCCGGATGGATGGCGACGTGCGGGCGCGGGTCGATGCGATGTGGGGCTCGCTGGGTCTGTGAGGCGGGAGCTACGAGCCGCACGGCGCCTCCGAACGCTCAACCGTTCTCGTAGACCCAGCTCAGGAACGCGTCGAGAGCGCGTACGCTGGCCTCGGCCCGCGGTCCGTTGACCATCATCGCCACCGCGTAGCGCTTGCCGCCCGCCGCGTCGACGAAACCGGCGATCGCGCGGACATCGTTCAAGGTGCCGGTCTTGACCCATGCGCGGCCTGCCACGGGCTGACCCACCAGCCGGTTGCGCATCGTGCCGTCGACGCCGACCCGCGGCATGGACCCGCGCATGATGTCGCCGATGTCACTGATCGCCACGTCGCGCAGCAGTTCGGCCAGGTGCTGAGGACTGATCCGTTCGATGCGTGACAGCCCCGAACCGTTCTCGATGACCATCTCCGGGAAGCGCAGACCCCGGGACGCCAGCCACCCGCCGAGCACGTCGCGCGCCTGATCGAGCGTGGCTGCCGTGCCGCGCCGCTCGGCGGCCATCTGCAGCAGCAATTGACGCGCCATCACGTTGTTGCTGAATTTGTTGACGTCCTGCACGACGTCGGCGAGCGTGCGCGGCGATACCCACTCCTGCCACGGCTTGCCTCGCGCGGCGCCGGGCATGACCCGCGTCTGCCCCTGCCAGATGCCGCCCGCCGCCGTCCACGCGGCCTTGAACAGCGAATGGATGAACTGGCGATGCGTGAGCACGGCCGCGAATGTCCCCTGCTCGCCGCAGGACGGCGAGAACTGGCCGCTGACCTGGATGGCCGGACGCGCGTCGCTGCCGCCGTCGCGGATCTGCACTCCGCCGATGCCATGCCGGCACTTGCCCGGCGCCACCTTGATCGCATTGTCGATCTCGATGTCGGCCAGCGGCGGATCCATCATCAGGCCGACGCGCTTGCCGCGCGGCTGCAGCGTCAGGCGCGTCGCCTTGAAGTTCATCAGCAGCCCATAAGGCTGCACGTTGTACGGTTGGGACGGGTCGCCATCGATCGCTTCACCACGGCGGCCCTCGGGGAGGTAGATCGAATCGTCGAGCAGCAGGTCGCCGCGGATCTCGCGCAGGCCCGCCGCGCGCATCTGCCCGACGAAGGCGGTCAGGTCCTCGATGACGAGCTTGGGGTCGCCGCCGCCCTTGAGGATAAGGTCGCCATGCAGCACGTCCCCCTGCAGCCGGCCACCGAGGTAAGCGCCCGTATGCCAACGGTAATCGGCGCCCAGCGTCGACAACGCGGCGTACGTCGTCACCAGTTTCATCGTCGAGGCCGGGTTGAATCCCTGCTGCGCATTCCACGCGGCCAGCGTGTGCCCTTCGGAGACCTCGATCGCCATCATCCCGACGTGCTCCGACGTCACGCCGACGGCTTTCAGGATCGTCTCGAGTTCGGCGGGCAGCGCCATCTGGGCGGGCAGCCGGGTCGGCGTGAACGCCGGTCGCCGATGAGCCGGCGCCTGGCTGGGCGCGATCGCCACGCTGGTGGCGCCGGCCAGTGACGACGGAACGGGCGATCCGGGGGGCGTCCCGAGGGACGAGGAAGGAAGCAGCGGCTGGAGCGATGCGGCCTCGGATGCCGGTACCGCCTGTGCCGCCGGCGCGGCGGGCGACGCCGCCGTCGATGCGGACGCGCTGCCGCCTGCCGCCGCCGGCGCGGGTTCGGCATGCGCGGCGTCGGATTCGGCGCGCAAGGCGAGCGGTAACGTTCCGGCCAGGGCCAGAGCGCTGATCAACGCGAGGCGACGATAAGGGAGGCGCACGACTCGATCCGGCCCGTCGGGGCATGGCGGCGATGCGGTCGATGCTATCAAAGCCGTTCCGCAACGGCGCATCGAACCGGCCCGGAGGGCGATTAAATCGAGATGAACGGCCGCCGCGACGACGTCAAAACAACGATCGCCGCGTCACGCCGCGCGGCGGGCCATTCCGGCCCCGCGTCACTTGCAGATCAGCACCGGCACCTTGGTATGCGACAGCACCTTGGTCGTCTCGCTGCCGAGCAGCAGCCGCGCGAACGTCTTGCGGCCGTGCGAACCCATGACGATCAGGTCGCACTGCCTGGCCTCGGCGGTCTCGCAAATCGCCTCATAAGGGCTCGCGTGCTGCACATAGAGCGTGTCGATCGATATGCCATAGCCCTTGGCGATCTCCTGCGCGGTCTGGAGGATGCCGTTCGCGGTCTCCTGCGCCGATTTGTCATAGTCGTCCGGCGGATAG
Organism: Pseudomonadota bacterium; assembly: GCA_029779435.1. GTDB lineage: Bacteria > Pseudomonadota > Gammaproteobacteria > Burkholderiales > Burkholderiaceae_E > JAKPAM01. The sequence goes on from JAKPAM010000162.1 coordinate 52,473, forward strand.
ACCATCGCGACCGGAATGTCGGCGACGGTCGGCGGGATGAACGGCGGCTGCACGTTCAGCACGAGGATCCGCACATTACCCAGGTCGCGCGCTGCGCCGAGCGCCCACCTGAGCGCGTGGATGGACAGATCGGTGCCATCCGTGGGTACCAGAATGTGCTGGAACATCGTTTACCTCCTGTATCGCCTGAGCGCGCTGCGCGCTCGATGCGGGCATTAGACCACGCACGCCGGCGCTTGGGCCCGCGCATTGGTGAATCTCCTGAGAACGGTCGCCATGAAAGCTCCGCGCGATTCGTCGCGCGGAGTCTCCCTATGCGAGAATCGATCGACGATCCGGCGGAAACTCCGATGAGCAGCCATTATTCCCATCACGTCTTCTTCTGCACGAACGTGCGTGAACCCGACCCTTCGGGCCAGACGCGGCCCTGCTGCGGCCATCACCAGGCCGCCGAGATGCGCGACTACACGAAGAAGAAGGTCAAGGCGCTGGGCCTGTCCGGCCCCGGCAAAGTCCGCGTCAACAACGCGGGATGCCTGGATCGCTGCGAGGAAGGTCCTTGCGTGGTCGTCTACCCCGAAGCGGTCTGGTATACGTATGTCGACAAGGAAGATATCGACGAAATCATCGATAGCCACCTGGTGCAAGGCAGGATCGTCGATCGCCTGAAGATCTAACATGCAATCGAGGCTCGAGATGAACGAACCGATCGAAAAAACCGATGAGCAATGGCGTTCCGACCTGACGCCGACGCAGTACTGCGTGCTGCGCGAGGAAGGCACCGAGCGCGCCTTCACGAGTCCGCTCAACAATGAAAAGCGCCGAGGCCGCTTCGTCTGCGCCGGCTGCGGACAGGTGCTGTTCCATAGCGAGATGAAGTTCGACAGCGGCACGGGCTGGCCGAGCTTCTACACGAGCCTGCCCGGCGTCTTCGAGACCAAGCAGGACCGGTCGCATTTCATGGAGCGCACCGAGTACCATTGCGCGCGCTGCGGCAGCCATCACGGCCACCTGTTCGAGGACGGCCCGGCCCCGACGGGCCTGCGCTATTGCAACAACGGCGTTTCGCTGAAATTCGAACCCGAGTGACCGGGCCGACCGATCGGCCTGCTTCACGGGCCCGATCCCGGGCCTGAACGATCAGCGCAACTCGACTTCGCCCGAGATCGTGACGACCACTTCGGACTCGCCGCCGTCGTCGGGTACCGGAACCGACTTGCTGCGGGCGTCCGCGGCAGCGGACATCGCCATCGCCTGCATCCGCGGCACGGGCGGCACGTGGTGTTCGCCGCCCACCGACAGCGTGCGGATCTGATAGGACTTGAAGTCGAACGCCTGCGCCGCCCCCTGCGCCTTCGCGCGGAACGCCTCGGCGGCCGCCTTCATCAGCGCCTGCTCTTCCTGCGCGCGCCGCTGCGGCGTCAACCGGAACGATACCCCGCCGAAACCGAGCCGCTGCGCGAGGTCACCAGCCAGCGCGGACAGCGTCGGAAAATCGCCGGACACCAGTTCGATGCGGCCGCTGACGCGATAACCCGTCGGCTTGCCCTGGCTGTTGTAGACCGGATTCGTGTATACGCCGGCCAGCTTGGCCTTGACCGATGGCTTGCGACGCGCCTCGGCGATCGCCGCGTTCAGTTCGCCGAGCACGGCTTCGTTCAACGGCGCTACCTGCGGCCCGTCCCGGTCGATCGACATCACGACGACCATCTCGTCGTTGGCGACCGTGGCGCGGGCCTCGGCGCTCAATGCGACGACCGGCCCCTTGGCGCGCGCGGCCTGCGCCGCGTCAGGGGCTTGCTCCGCTCTCAAAGCCGGCGGTGATGCGGCCAGCAGCGCGGCGGTCAGCGCGATCGCCGCGTATTCGCTCTTCTTCATCTGGTTCCCTTCGTTGCTCGGATTCGTTACAGCGGGCGTTTGAACGCCGCTTCGGTAATCGCCGTCAATTCGTGCGTGGACTCGCACATCTGGGCGCGATGCAGCGCATCGAGCGATTGCATTGCATGATCGCGAACGCGGCTCGACAGGAAATCCAGGAATGTCGAGATCCGCTGCGGCAGCGGCCGGATCGGCGCATACAGCGCGTACAGCGGCGTTTCTTCGCCATACCAATGCGGCAGCAGCTTGACGAGGCGTCCGTCGCGCAATTCGTTCGAGACGATCGCTTCGGAGACGTTGACGATGCCGGTTCCGCGCACCGCCATGTCGACCAGCAGCGCCAGACTCGAGACCGACAACGAGCCGCTGACCTCGATGGTCGCCTGCGCACCGGTTTCCTGATCGGTCAGGTCCCAACGCCGGCGCCAGCCTTCGCTCGGATGCAGCGCGATCAGGCACTGCTCGTGGCATAGGTCCTGCGGCGATTCGAGCATCCGCGCGCCCGCCTGCTCGACGGTCATCCCCAGCCGCGCGCTGCGATACGACGGCGCCGCGCAGACGATCGAGCGCGAGGTGCCCAATCGGCGGGCCGCGCTGTCGAGCTCGGACGGCTCACCGACGCGCAACGATACGTCGATGCCGTACTCGACGATGTTCAATGCGCGGTCCGCGACCAGCAGTTCGACCTGCAGATCGGGATTCTGCGCCAGGAACGCCGGCAGCAGCGGCGCGAGGAAGTTATGGGCGAGCACGGACGGCATTTCGACCAGCAGACGTCCCTTGGCCTGGCGCGTATCGCCGCGCGCCCGCGACTCGGCCCGATCGACGTCCAGCAGGATCTGCTTGGCGTCCTGGTAATAGCTGAGGCCCTCGTCGGTCACCTTGAGCCGGCGCGCGTGACGCTCGACCAGGCGGATGCCCAGGTGGGCTTCGAGCTGCTGCAGCACCTTGGAGGCCGTGCCCTTTTCGATCGACAGGTCCTCGGCCGCCTTGGCCAGGCTCTTGAGTTCGACGAGCCGGACGAACGTCCGCATCGCGCGCAATATATCCATCGCCGTCCGATCCGTTCGGGGTTACCGTTCCGGGCGCGCTTACCCGCGCGGCGCCTGCTGCGATTGCGGCTCCCCGACGAAGATCTCGACGCGGCGATTGCGCGCGCGGCCCGCCTCGGTCCCGTTGTCGGCGATCGGCTGGTGCGAACCGCGCCCATCGATCGCGATGCGATCGACACCGACGCCGTGATCGACCAGGTACTGGCGCGTGCTGGCGGCCCGGTTGATCGACAGCGGATCGTTGATCGCGTCGGAGCCGGTGCTGTCGGTATGGCCGATGATCCGAATCGTCGTCGCCGGATTCTCGCGAAGCGTCTGCGCGAATCGATCGAGCACGGGCGCCAGGTTGGGCTTGATCGTCGCCTGGCCGACATCGAACGAGACGTCGCTGGGTACCTCGAGCCGCAACTGGTTGTCCTCGGTACGGGTAACGGCGACGCCGGTGCCTGCCGTCGCCTGCTCCATCACCCGCTGCTGCTCTTCCATCTTGCGCGACCACAGGTAAGTGCCGATCGCTCCGATCGCTCCGCCGATCGCCGCGCCGCGTACCGTGTTGTGACCGCCGGTCATGTTGCCGATCGCGGCCCCGGCGGCCGTCCCGACACCGGCGCCGACGGCGGTTCGCCGCTGCGTATCGTCCATCGACGCGCAGGCGCTCAGCGCCGCCACGATGGCGACACCGGCGAGCCACCGTGATTTTCCAATGGATACTGACATTTCGATGACACTCCTGAACAGGGTTCAAACAGGGTTCGCACGGCGACGGAACGGCGTCGCGACCGGGCCCTTGCCGACCGCCGGAATCGGTCGACCCGCCCGGTACGCGCCTTTCAGCGACGCGGGCGGCGGAATGGATGCGTCGACGACAGCCCACCGTCGACGGCGAACGCCTGCCCGTTGACGTACGACGACTCGTCGCTGGCCAGGAACAGCGCCATCGCGGCGATCTCCTCGGGTTGCCCGGCACGCTGCAGCGGATTGAGCTGCCCGAGGTTGCCGACCGTGCCGCGTGACTTCGCGTAGTCGAACACCGGCCGCGTCATGCCGGTCTCGATCAGCCCGGGGCAGATCGCGTTGACGCGCACGCCGGTGCCGATCAGCGACGTGGCGGCCGTCTGCACGAGGCTGATGACGCCGGCCTTGCTGGCGCTGTAGGGCCCGCCGCCGGCATTGGCGCGCAGGGCGGCGACGGACGCCGTGCACACGATCGAGCCGCTGCCCTGGCGGACCAGGAACGGGCCGCCGTGCTTGATCGCGAGAAACGGCCCGATCAGGTTGATCCGCAGGATCTCCTGCCACAGCTCGGTCGTTTGCTCGAACAGCGGCACGTCGCCGCCGCTGATCCCGGCATTCGCATACAGCACGTCGAAGCCGCCGAACTCGTCGATCGCGCGCTGCACGTAGGCCTGGACGTCGGCCTCGTCGCCGGCGTCGAGCGCGAGTCCGATCGCGACGCCCCCCGCCTCGCGGATCGCCGATACCGTCTGCTCGACGCCTTCCGCCTGGCGATCGACCGCCAGCACGGCGGCCCCTTCGCGGGCGAACAACGTCGCGCTGGCGCGGCCGATGCCGCTGCCGGCACCGGTGACGATCGCGCGCTTGCCTTCCAGTCTTGCCATCGTCTATTCCTCGCCGCCGATCAGAACAGCGCGTAACCGCCGTCGATCACGAACGTGTCGCCGGTGTGGTAAGCGGCGGCCGAACTCATCAGATAGACGCCGATCCCGGAGAAGTCGGCACCCGTGCCCCAGCGACGCATCGGGATGCGCGGCATCACGTTGTCGTGGAACCTGCTGTTGCCGATCGCGTCGGCGGTCATGTTCGTCTCGATCCAGCCGGGCAGGATCGAGTGGGCGCGGATGCCGTGGCGGGCATACTCGACCGCCAGCGCGCGCATCAGCGAGACGACGCCGCCCTTGGTCGCCGCGTAGTGCTCGCTGCGCGCCGCGCCTTCGATCGCCGCCAGCGACGCGGTGCCGACCAGCGCCCCCCCAGTGCCCTGCTTGACCATCTGCTGGGCCGCCTCGCGCAGCGTGTAGAACACGCCATCGAGGTTGATCCGCAGCACGCGATGCCATTCCTCGGACGTGATGTCGGTGAACGCTCGGGCGCCGCGGCCCGACACGCCGGCATTGGCGAAACAGCCGTCGACGCGCCCCAGCTTGGCCACGGTCTCGGCGAACGCCGCCTTGACGGCCTGCTCGTCGCCGACGTCGCACACCTGCGTCAGGATCCGGCGGCCGGTCGGCTCCAACTGCGCGCGCGCCTGGTCGTTCTTCTGCGCGCTGGTGCCCCAGATCGCGATGTCGGCGCCCGCCTGGGCCAACCCCTCGGCGATACCGAGACCGATCCCGCCATTGCCCCCGGTGACCAGGGCGACCTTGCCGGTGAGATCGAACGGTTTGAATGCCATGTCTGCTCCTCCTCGATGAATGGAATGCCGCCGTGCCTGCCGGTCGGCGCGCAAGGATCTTCTACCCTGGCAGTTTACCTGCGCGATCCTCGCCCTCGCCCTCGCCGGCCTGCCCGGCCTGCCCGCCTTCCGACCCGGCGGGCGCCTGCGCATCGGGATCGGCGCGATAGGCGCGCGCCACGTCATGGGTCAGCGCGATCAGCCGCAACAGCGCCGGATCGCGATCGGTCCGGCGCCAGGCCAGACCGAGCTGCACGGTGGGACCGGCCGACCGCAACGGCCGATAGACGACGCCGGTGCGCTGCAGATGACGCACGGACGCGGGAATCAGCGCGACGCCCAGTCCGGCCGACACCAGGCTGACGACCGTCTGCATCTGCTTGGCGCGCTGCGAGATCCGGGGAACGAAGCCCGCCTCCCGGCAAACGCCCATCACCGCGTCGTACAGGCCAGGCGCCAGTTCGCGCGGCGTGCCGATGAACGGGTCGCCGGCCAGCGCGCGGACCGATACCGCGTCGCAGCGCGCCACCGGGTGATCGGCGGGCGCCGCGACGATCAGCGGTTCGTCGATCAAGGGCTCGAACGCCAGGTCCGGCGCATCCATCGGCCCGAGCGCGAAGCCGGCGTCGAGCCGACGTTCGCGCAGCCGGCCGACCTGCACGTCGGAGGTCTCCTCGTGCAGCACGACCTCGATGCCCGGATGGCGCTGCCGGAGAGCCTTGAGGACCCAGGGCAGCAGGCTGTAGTCCGCGATGCTGACGAAACCGACGTCGAGCCGGCCGACGTCGCCATGCTCGGCCCGCTGCGCGACGACCCGCGCGTGGTCGACGCGCTGCAGGATCGCCTGCGCCTCCGGATAGAACGCACGGCCGGCAGGCGTCAGCGCGACGCCGCGGTTCGTGCGATCGAACAGGCGCACGCCCAGGTCCGCTTCGAGGTCGCGAATCTGCATCGACAACGGCGGCTGCGAGATATGCAGCCGCGCGGCCGCGCGCGCGAAGCCGGACTCGTCGGCGACGGCCAGGAAATAGCGCAGGTGTCGCAACTCGACCATGGCCGATGACTATAGTCGAAGCGGGTCGTCCTTGCCGGCCGCCCGCGATTGGCGGCCCCTCGCGCGAATGAGCGACAATCTCGATGAACGCTCGAAAGGATCACCATGGAAATCCGCTCATTGACCCCGGACCTGTCGGTCAGCCCGCAAATCCGGCCCGAAGACGTCGCGACCATCGCCGCGGCGGGCTTCAAGACGATCGTCTGCAACCGCCCCGACGGCGAGGGCGGCTCCGAACAGCCGACCTTCGAGCAGATCCGCCAGGCTGCGCAAGGGCTGGGCCTGTCGACGCACTACGTGCCGGTCGTATCGGGGCAGATCACCGAAGACGACGTGCGCGCGTTCCAGGCGACGCTGGCCTCGGCGCCCAAACCCGTATTCGCCTATTGCCGCAGCGGCACGCGCTCGACCAACCTGTACGCGCTGGTGCGCCAGCGCGAAGGCTGAAAACCGGGTGCGCGGCTGCGGCTGCGGCTGCGGCTGCGGCTGCGGCTGCGGCTGCGGCTGCGGCTGCGGCTGCGGCTGCGGCTGCGGCTGCGGCTGCGGCTGCGGCTGCGGCTCAGCGTCGCGGCAGCCGGTGGAACGTCAACGGTTTTTCGATCGACGCGCGATCGCGCCCCGCCTCGCCGGACGGCTCCGTGCCCGATGCCGCGGACCGCGGAGCCGCGCGGGACGAGGCCTGGTCACTGCAGGTGCCGCAACCACCGCAGCCGCCTGACGACGGCGCGTACGCGCCGACCCAGCGGGCCGCCCTCGGCCAGCCGGCGGCACGCAGCGCATCGGCCGCCGCGGTCACGCGGCGCGCCAGCCAGGCCGACGGCGCCAGCGCGCGAAACGCATACAGCACGGCCACCACGCCCACGATCGCCAGCACGGCTTTCTCGATCATCGGATCCCCTCCTCCTGCGCTCGCTTTTGGCCCATTTCAAGTCCACGCCAACGCGACGCGATACGTGATGAACGACGCCAGGTACGCCAGCGCGAACAGGTAGCCGGCCATCATCAACGGATAGCGCCAGGTCGCGGTCTCGCGACGCACGACGCTGAGCGTGGCGATGCACTGCGGCGCGAACACGTACCAGGCCAGCAGCGACAACGCGGTGGGCAGGCCCCATTGCGCGGCGATCAGCGGCGTCAGCGCCTGTTCGAGGGCATCGCCGGATTCGGACATCGCGTACACGGTGCCCAGCGCGGCGACGGCGACCTCGCGCGCGGCCATGCCGGGAATCAGCGCGATGCAGATCTGCCAGTTGAAGCCGATCGGCGCGAAGACGACCTCGAGCCACCGGCCGAGCTGGCCCGCCAGGCTGTACTCGATCGCCGGACCGGTCGCGCCATCCGGCGGCGACGGGAAGTTCGCCAGGAACCACAGGATGACCATCATCGACAGGATGATCGTACCGACCCGCCTGACGAAGATCGTCGCGCGCTCCCACAAGCCGATCAGGACGTTCTTCGCGTTCGGCCAGTGGTAGTCGGGCAGTTGCAGCAGCAGCGGCGCGACCATTCCCTTCCCGCCGAACAGCTTCATCACCCAGGCGACCAGCAGCGCGGACACGATGCCGGCCATGTACAACGCGAACAGCACCAGGCCCTGCAGGTTCAGCACGCCCCAGACGGTCCGGTCGGGGATGAACGCCGCGATGATCAACGCATAGACCGGCAGGCGGGCCGAGCACGTCATCAGCGGCGCGATCATGATCGTCGTGATCCGGTCGCGCACGTTCTGGATCGTGCGGGCCGCCATGATGCCCGGCACCGCGCACGCGAAGCTCGACAGCAGCGGGATGAACGCGCGGCCGGACAGGCCGACGCCTCCCATCAGGCGGTCGAGCAGGAAGGCCGCGCGCGGCAGGTAGCCGGACTCCTCGAGCACGAGGATGAACAGGAACAGGATCAGGATCTGCGGCAGGAACACCAGCACGGACCCGGCCCCGGCGATCACGCCATCGACGATCAGGCTGCGCAGCAGGCCATCGGGCAGCAGCGCCTGCACGCCCGAGCCGATCGCCGCCACCGCCTCCTCGATCCACTCCATCGGCGCCTCGGCCCAACTGAACACGGCCTGGAACACGAGGAACATCACCGCCATCAGGATCAACGGGCCGGCGACCGGATGCAGGATGACGCGATCGATCGCCTCGCTGCGCGCCGCGCCGCCCGGCTCGGTCACGTACCGGTCGAACAGCCGGCGCACTTCGCGCTGCGTCTGCTCGACCGGCGTGTCGAGCGGTTCGGCCGGGCGATCCACCGGCGCGAGGAAGTCGAATTCATCGAGCAGCGCCAGCAGCGCGCGCTGGCCATCGCCCTGCACGGCGACCGCCTCGACGACCGGCACGCCCAGTTCGCGCCGCAGGCCTTCGATGTCGATCCGGTAGCCGCGCCGCTTGGCCACGTCCATCATGTTCAGCACGACGACCATCGGCCGGCCGAGCCGGCGCAACTCGAGCACCAGGCGCAGGTTCAACCGCAGGTTGGTCGCATCGACGACGCACAGCAGGCCGGCCGGCAGCGCCTCGCTGGCGCGCAGGCCCAGCACGACGTCGCGGGTGACGACCTCGTCGGGCGTCAACGCGTTCAGGCTGTAGGCGCCCGGCAGATCGAGCAGGCGCCAGTGGCGCCCGGCGGGCGTCACGAAGCGCCCCTCCTTGCGCTCGACGGTGACGCCGGCGTAGTTGGCGACCTTCTGGCGGGCGCCGGTCAGGCGATTGAACATCGCGGTCTTGCCGCAGTTCGGATTGCCGACGAGCGCGAGCAGGTCGGGTGCGACGTGGACTTCGGAATTCATGGAATGCTCAGACGGTTCGAACCGTGACCAGCGCCGCCTCGAAGCGTCGCAGAGCCAGGGTCGTCGCACCGATGCGCACGGCGATCGGGTCGCCGAACGGGAACGCGCGCCGGATCACGCGCACGCTCTCGCCGCCGATGAAACCCAGTTCGACGAGGCGCCGCGCGATGTCGCGATGCTCGGGCGACAGCGCGTCGCCGCTCCGGCCGTCGCCGCGAAAACCGGCGACGTCGACCAAGGTTGCCGGCTGATTGCGGGCCAGTTTGTCGAGGGTGATCTGCATAGGATCAAATCGTAATGCACCTTATTCTCAACGCCAAATGACACCGGCCCGGCAAGCCATCCACCGCATGCGGCGGCGGACGGCCCGTCGGCAGGGATGACAGTCGGCGAGGATCCGCGCACACTGCGAAGCAGCGAGGCCGGTACGGCTCGCGGCCCATCGGCGCCGCGCGTCGCAGCCATCGGCCGAGATCGGACGGCGCGGCCGCGTTGCGCGAACGCCGTGTCCGCCCGCGACGACGGGGGACGACGATGAGCATTCTGCTACTGGGCGCGACCGGGCGCACGGGCCGGCATTTGGCCAAACGACTCCACGACGCCGGCCTGGGCCTGCGGGTATTGATCCGCGACCCGGCACGGCGACCGATCTTCGAAGCACTGGGCGCGCAGGCGCTGGTCATCGACCTGCGCGAGGATTTCTCTCGTGCGTTCGACGGCATCCACACGGTCATCTACGCGGCCGGCTCGGCCGATGGCGAAGGCGTCTGCGCCGAACGCGCGATCGACCGCGACGCGATCATCGCCGCGACCGACTACGCCCGGCAGTATCGCTGCCAGTGTTTCGTGCTGATCAGCACGCTGCTGGCGGCGGATCCATCGCGGGCCCCCGCATCGCTGCGGCACTACGCGCAGATGAAGCGCGAATCGGACGAGCAGGTGATCGGCAGCGGGCTCGACTACCTGGTCCTGCGCCCCGCCACGCTCACCGACGAGGCGGGCTGCGGTGCGATCGACCTGGTCGACGCCCCGTCGCCCGGCGCCGGCACGGTCTCGCGCGACGACGTCGCGCACGTGGCCGTCGCGGCCTGGCAGGCCGGCCTGCGCAACCGGGTGCTGGGTTTCCAGAAGGGCCATTCGGACATCACGAGCGTCATCGAGCGGCTCGCCCACGCGGCACCCGCGCATTGATCGGCCGGGACGCCGCCGACCCACCGAGGGCCGCGGCCCCCCTGACCGGACGCCCGGGCCGCGACTTCGCGGTACCCGCCATGCGGTGCTTCACCGTACCGGCCGTGCCGTGACCGCTCGCGACCGCCGCACAGACGTCCCACCACATTCGCGTGCGCGCCCTCCTTGAAAATCGGTGGTGATGTCCTTATCATCAGCACTCGCAAACGACGAGTGCTAACAACAACCCTCCGGCTGATCCAATCGGCTTGGACTTTCGGTCAGCGAAAGCCCCGGTCGTCATGCATCCCGTCGTTTATCGTCCCCGCCACGCCGTGCGTGGCCACGCTTTCGAAACCAGCAATAAATCAAATACTTAGGAGCTTCTTTTCATGAAACTTCGTCCCCTTCACGATCGCGTGATCATCAAGCGCCTGGACAACGAGCGCAAAACCTCGTCGGGTATCGTCATCCCGGACAGCGCCGCTGAGAAGCCGGATCAAGGTGAAGTGCTGGCCGTTGGCAACGGCAAGATCCTCGAAGACGGCAAGGTCCGCGCGCTGGCGGTCAAGGTCGGCGACAAGGTGCTGTTCGGCAAATACAGCGGCCAGGCCGTCAAGGTCGACGGCGACGAACTGCTGGTGATGCGCGAAGAAGACATCATGGCGGTCGTCGAGTAATCACGCGCCAAGCATTCCTCATCCCATTCGTTTGAACGGCGCCCCGACGGCGTCCGCTCATCAGACTCAGGAGTTACTCAAACATGGCAGCAAAGATTGTCTATTTCGGCGATGACGCCCGTACCCGCATTCTGAACGGCGTCAACGTCCTGGCCAACGCGGTCAAGGTCACGCTCGGTCCCAAGGGCCGCAACGTCGTGCTCGAGCGCAGCTTCGGCGCCCCGACGATCACCAAGGACGGCGTGTCGGTCGCCAAGGAAATCGAACTGAAGGACAAGTTCGAGAACATGGGCGCGCAGATGGTCAAGGAAGTCGCTTCCAAGACCTCGGACAACGCCGGTGACGGCACGACGACGGCCACGGTGCTGGCGCAGGCGATCGTTCGCGAAGGCCTGAAGTTCGTCGCCGCGGGCATGAACCCGATGGACCTGAAGCGCGGCATCGACAAAGCCGTCATCGCGCTGATCGAAGAGCTGAAGAAGATCAGCAAGCCGTCGACGACGACCAAGGAAATCGCCCAGGTCGGCGCTATCTCGGCCAACAGCGACAAGGAAATCGGCGAGATCATCGCGCAGGCGATGGAGAAAGTCGGCAAGGAAGGCGTCATCACCGTCGAGGACGGCAAGTCGCTGAACAACGAACTCGACGTCGTCGAGGGCATGCAGTTCGACCGCGGCTACCTGTCGCCGTACTTCATCAACAACCCGGACAAGCAGATCGCCGCGCTGGACGATCCGTTCATCCTGCTGCACGACAAGAAGATCAGCAACATCCGTGATCTGCTGCCGGTGCTCGAGCAGGTCGCCAAGGCCGGCCGTCCGCTGCTGATCGTCGCCGAGGAAGTCGAAGGCGAAGCGCTGGCGACGCTGGTCGTCAACAACATCCGCGGCATCCTGAAGACCGTCGCGGTCAAGGCCCCCGGCTTCGGCGATCGTCGCAAGGCGATGCTCGAAGACATGGCGATCCTGACCGGCGGCGTCGTCATCGCCGAGGAAACCGGCATGTCGCTGGAAAAAGCCACGCTGGCCGAGCTGGGCCGCGCCAAGCGCATCGAAGTGGGTAAAGAGAACACCACGATCATCGATGGCGCCGGCGAGACCAAGGCGATCGAAGCCCGCGTCAAGGCGATCCGTGCGCAGATCGACGAAGCGACCAGCGACTACGACCGCGAGAAGCTGCAGGAGCGCGTCGCCAAGCTGGCCGGCGGTGTCGCGGTGATCCGCGTCGGTGCCGCGACCGAAGTCGAGATGAAAGAGAAGAAAGCCCGCGTCGAAGACGCGCTGCACGCGACCCGTGCCGCCGTTGAAGAAGGCATCGTGGCTGGCGGCGGCGTCGCGCTGCTGCGTGCCCGCGCCCAGATCAACGTCAAGGGCGACAACTCCGACCAGGACGCCGGCGTTCGCATCGTGCTGCGCGCGATCGAAGAGCCGCTGCGCCAGATCGTCGCCAACGCCGGTGACGAGCCGAGCGTCGTCGTCGCCAAGGTGCTGGAAGGCAAAGGCAACTTCGGCTACAACGCCGCCGACGGCACCTACGGTGACCTGGTCGCCGCCGGTGTCGTGGACCCGACCAAGGTCACCCGCACGGCACTGCTGAACGCCGCCTCGATCGCCGGCCTGATGCTGACGACCGACGCGATGGTCGCCGAGCAGCCGGAAGACAAGCCGGCCGGCGGCATGCCGGGAATGGGCGGCATGGGTGGTATGGGCGGCATGGGCGGGATGGATATGTAAGCCCGGGCCTGCGCCGCGGCGGCCGGGAGAGCGCCGCGGTGAGATGGTTTTGAAGAAAGCCCCGCTTCGGCGGGGCTTTTTTTCGCCCTGCGCACATGCGTGAGTAGCGGGCGCATACGCTTGAATTCAGGCGTCGTCAGGTCGCGGCTATGGCTCTTTTCCCGCCAGCGGCTGTTGAGCGATCAGGTGTCCGCAGAACGGGTCCAGCAAGATCACCGCACGGCCGAAAGACTCGCACGACATCATCGGTGCAAGCCACCCGCGGTGCACGCCAGGACGGGACTCGCGCAGACGACGACACGCCCCGATTTCACTTGAGATTCAAAATTAGCCAGACTAGACTAACCATGCTTTTCCGGAGAATGCGATGCAAACCGTCAACATGCTGCAAGCCAAATCCTCGCTGTCCCGTTTGGTGGAAGCCATCGAACAAGGGCAAGCACGCGAAATCATCATTGCCCGCAATGGCCGCCCCGCCGCCAAGCTGGTGCCCATGGAGACGGTGCCGGTCGGGCAGCGCATCGGTGTCGCCAAGGGCAAGTTCGAGGTGCCTGACACCATCGATACGCACAATGACGAGGTGGCACGGCTGTTCATGGGCGGAGCGCAGTCTTGAACCTGCTGCTGGATACGCACGTTGCGCTGTGGGCGATCACGGATAGTGCAAAGCTGCCGCGAAAATCACGAGAACTGATCCAGTCCTCGAAGACGACCGTCTGGATCAGCGCGGCGAGTATCTGGGAGATCGCCATCAAACATGCGTTGGGCCGGGGAGACATGCCCGTATCGAGCCAGGATGCCGTGCGCTACTTCAATGAATCCGGATATCGCTTCCTGGCCATCGAGGTCGATCATGCGACCGCGGTCGAAGACCTCGCCCCGCACCATCAGGATCCCTTTGACCGCATCCTCGTGGCCCAGGCGCTCGTCGAACCGATGCGACTGATGACCCATGACCCCAAGATCGCGTTGTACAGCGACACCATCATCAAGATTTGATGGCCGCGCCCAACTTCATCAACGAATCCAACAACCAGCGACCAAGGCTGGCGCTGTTGTCCGGCATGATCGACCTGTGGAGCGCATCAGCGCGAGGCGAGAAACTGCCCCATGCGCTGTAGTTCCTCGTCCAGCGCGCAGCGGAAGACTGCGCCCTTCGGCGCCGCGCCGGCCGCATAGCCGAACGCGGGCGCCAGCCGGCCTTCGCTCGCTGACACGTTGGCCCAGCCGATCACCCGGCCGCGCCAAAGCATCGGCAGCGCGTAGTAGCCGAATTGGCGCTGGGCGGGCGGTGTGTAGGCTTCGAATTTGTACGTCCAGTCCCAGAGCAGCGTGAAGCGGCGGCGGTCCCAGACCACAGGATCGAAGGGAGCGAGCAGGCGCAGCCGATCATCGACGGCATAGCGACGTGCGCGTGGGTTCTCGTCGGCGGGCCAGTACCAGGTGGTTCCGTCGATGCGGCAACTGCCCAGGTGCTCGCGGGCCAGCCGCAGCGCCGTCTGCGTTTGCGCCGTCAGATGCGGCGCGCCGTAGCCGAGTAGCCGCGTCAGGTAGGTCAGGCTGGCGGCCGGCAGGGGCGCGTACTTGCGCACCACCAGGTCGATCAAGGCGGCTGCGCGCCGGGCGCTTTCGGCTGGGCTGTCGTCCGCGGGCGAGTGCGTCGCCGCCGCGTAGACGCGCGTGCCGCTGTCGCGCCGCTTGACCCGCAGCAGGCTACGGTAGTGCATGCCGTCGAGCAACTGCGTGCTGGCGTTGCTCGAACCGCCCCAGTAGCTTTTCACGCGTCCGTGCGCGAAGTGCTGCTCGACCTCGCGCGGATGGACCGCGCCGTGTTCACGCACGAAGGCCAGCACGTCGGCGGCTTTGCGCTGTGTCTCGGCATCCCAGGCTCTCTTGGCTTGGCGCGGATGCATCAGCGCCAGGTGTTCGCTGGGCAGGAAGCCGTAGTTGACCAGGCAGTCTTCGTCGATCTTCAGGCGTGCGTAGCGGCGTTCCAGATCGCCGGCGCGGTAGTCCTTGACGCGGTGACGCAGCGTCAGGTCCTGCGCCCGCGCCGGAGCGCGGATGGGGTCCGCCTGCACGAAGCCCAGGCGCTGGATCGCAGCCGGCAGCGTGGTCGGCGTGAACAGCGTGCGCGCGACCGCATAGCGGCGCAGATCTTCGATGCTCGGTTCCGTCGGCATGTGGCATTGAAGCACAGGGAGCTATGGTGACGGCCCGCACCGATTCATTCCCGGATTTGCCGATCTGCACCGCATGACGGCGATTCTCCTTGCCGAACGAGCGCAGGAAGATGCGCGCATAGTGGTGCTGGGCGCAGGCGGTGGCCTCGAATTGCGGAGCTTGGCGCAAGCGCATCCGGAGTGGACGTTCGTGGGCGTCGATCCTGCGGCCGCCATGCTGGACGAGGCAAGGCGTGTGCTCGGCCCTGACGCCGCGCGCGTCACTTTTTGCGAAGGCTATGTCGAAGATGCGCCCGAAGGCCCGTTCGATGCCGCCACCTGCCTTCTGACGCTGCATTTCCTCGATCCTGCCGAACGCACGCGCACGGCGCGGGAACTCCACCGCAGGCTCAAACCGGGCGCTCCCTTCGTGGTGGCGCATTACAGTTTTCCGCAAGGGGACGGCGCACGTGCCCAGTGGCTGTCACGCTATGGCGCGTTCGCACGCGCAGCGGGTGCCGATCCCGAACAGGTAGAAAAAATGTGCGCAGGGGTGACTGCTTACCTGCCGATGCTCGATCCCGAGCAGGACGAGGCGATCCTGCGCGAGGCGGGCTTCTCGGACGTCGCCTTGTTCTATGCGGGATTCACTTGGCGCGGATGGGTCGGCTACGCCTGATTACACTGCGGCAGATGCGGCTCAACCAGCCTCGTGTCCTCACCGTTTACTTTGCAATCCCAAGGAACAGCGCCAGACACCGTTCCACTTCGACCAGCGCATCGGCACCGAGCCGCCCGAAGGTGGCGCCAACCTTTTCGCGCTCAACCGTCATGATCTTGTCGATCATCACTTGCGACGGCTTCTGCAGGTTGTTCTCCGCGTCCGGCTGAACCTTGATCCGCAGAAGCGGTGCCGCGACCAGCGTACTGGTCACGGGCAAGATCGTGACGGTCGTGCTTTCACTGAAATGGTTGGCCTGGATCACCAGCGCCGGCCGCGGTCTGCCCCAGTCCAGCGCCGGCAACACTACGAGCGTGTGACCTTCGATCAGGCCGATCGCGGTCGGTTGAAACACCCGGCGGGGTCAGCGATGCTGCTTCATAAAGGGCGCCATATACCTGGCCGGCTCGCCGGTACTGAATGCCTTGGCGAACTCGTCGACTCCGTCGAGGATCGCCTCTTCCAGCGGCTGCTGTTGCCACTGCCGAAGCAGGCGCTTTTGCTGCCTCGCGACGTTCGGCCCGAAGCCGGCGAACTGCCTTGCCATCCGTGCAACTTCTTCGTCGAGTCGATCGAGCGGGACGACGGTATCCACCAAGGCCCACGACAGCGCCTGGGCGGCATCGATGTTATCGCCGGTCATCAGCAACCAATTCGCACGCGCCTGTCCGATGAGTCGGGGCAGAAGGGCCGCATGAATGATCGACGGGATGCCTACCTTGATCTCGGGCATCCCGAACTGCGCCCGGTTCGATGCGATCCGCAGATCACACGCGGCAGCGAGTTCCAGGCCACCCCCCAAGGCCCAGCCCGCCAGTCTGGCGATGACTGGCACCGGGCATTGCCGTACGGCCTCGCAAAGCCTTCGCAGGCCGTCGATGAAGATCTTGGCCGTTTCCGGATTCAGCGCGCCCATCTCCTTGATGTCCGCGCCGGCGACGAAGGCCTTGTCGCCCGTGCCGCGAAGGATGATGACGCGAACCTCCTCGCGTTCCGACAGGCGTTCGATCGTCGTGCGCAGATCGTTGATGGCGGGCGACGCCAACAAGTTCAACGGGCCGGCGTTTCGTATCGTCACCGTCGCAATGCCGTCGCTGTCGACGACAGCGTGGGCATGGTGGAGTTCGAGCGTTGTCGTCATGTTCAATTCCTCAGAGCTTTTCAAAACCGATTTCCTTCACGACCTTCTGCCAGCGATCGTTCTCGGTGACGATCAGCTCCGCAAAGGCTGCCCTCGACATCCCGCTGGGGATGGCCCCCTGCTTCTCGATGGCCCCCGTGTAGTCGGGTCGCGAGAGCCCTGCCCTGAGCGCTTCGTTCAACGTAGCCAGGATGGCCTGCGGGGTGTCGGCTGGCGCGCCGATACCGAACCACGAGGGCGTATTCATCGCGGGATAGCCCGCCTCCGCATAGGTCGGCACATCGGGCAGCAGCTTCAACCTCTGTTTTGCGGCGACTGCCAATGCGCGCGTGTGGCCGGACTCCAGCATCGCCGCCGAGGACGGAATGTTGTCGAACACGACGTCTATCTGCCCCCCGACCAGATCGGTCAATGCGGGCCCCAGCCCCTTGTAGGGGACGTGAAGCATCCTCGTCCGGGTCACGGATTGAAAGAGCTCGCCATTGAGATGACTCAAACCGCCATTGCCCGACGAGCCGAA
Source organism: Pseudomonadota bacterium (assembly GCA_029779435.1). GTDB lineage: Bacteria > Pseudomonadota > Gammaproteobacteria > Burkholderiales > Burkholderiaceae_E > JAKPAM01. The sequence continues at coordinate 69,785 of JAKPAM010000162.1, forward strand.
CGAGTACTTGTTCGGATTGGCCTTCAGCAAAGCGATGAATTCGGCCAGGCTCCTTACCGGCAGCTTCGGATTGACGACCAGCACGTTGGGCACATCCGCTATGTTGCCGATCGCCGCGAAATCCTTGACCGGATCGTAGGCCGATTTCCGATAGACATTCGGATTCACGGCGTGCGAGCTCTCGACCAGCATCACCAGCGTGTAGCCGTCCGCGGCCTGCTTGGCGGCAAACGCGCTGCCCACCGAGCCGCCGGCGCCCGGGCGGTTGTCAACGATGAACGATTGGTCGAGCGCCGACTGCAACTGCGTTGCCGCAATGCGCGCGAGGAGGTCTGTTGTTCCTCCCGGCGCGTAGGGAACGACCACGCGAACAGGTTTGTCGGGATACTTCGCCGTTTCCGCATGCGTGCTGTTCGCGGCGGCCATCGCGATCGAGGTGATCGACAGGAATAGTCTTCTATCCATTTTCGTCTTTGCTGATAGGGTGAAACGGCTGGGGCGCGGATGGCGGGGCGATCCCGCCGCGCAGATCGATGTCCTGGGCGCTGAGCATCGGATTGCGAACGGTGGGAATTTCCCCCAGCGTCGGATGCCGGACGATCTGCAGCATCCGTCGATGCTTGACCTGCGGGTCTTCGAAGACGTCGGCCAGCGTATTGATCGGGCCCCATGGAACGCCCTGGGCATCGAACGCCGTCGTCCAGTCGACGCGACGGCGTGCTTGCAGGATCGGACGTATCAATGCCCGCAACTGAGGCAGATTCACGAGGCGCCCCTCGTTCGATGCGAACCGGGCATCCGAGGCCCAGGCCGGTTGGCCGACCACCTGGCAGAACTGACGGAACTGCGTGTCATTACCAATGGCGAGGATCAGGTGACCATCGGCGCACGCGAATACTTCGTAGGGCGCGCAGTTGGGATGGGCGTTACCCGTCCTTTGCGGCGCGACGCCGGAGGCCAGATAGTTGGCGCCTTGATTGGCGTTCAACGCGACCGCTACATCGAGCAGAGCGATGTCCAGATGCTGGCCTGCCCCGCTTGCCTGGCGTTGAACGAGTGCCGCCAGCACCGCCGAGGTCGCATACAGGCCGGTACTTATGTCGACGACCGCGACGCCGGTACGCAACGGCATGGCCCCGGGCTCGCCGTCCGCAAGGCCCGTGTAGCTCATCAGGCCACCCGTGCCCTGGAACACGTAGTCGTACCCGGGCTTATGGGCGCTGGGGCCGGACTGACCATAACCGGTGATCGACAGGTAGATCAACCTGGGGTTGATCGCTCGCAGGCTTTGATAGTCCAAGCGGTACTTGGCCAGCGTGCCCACCCGAAAGTTCTCGACGAAGACATCGGCATCCGCCGCGAGCTCCCGGATTTTCTGCGCACCTTCTGGTGAGGAGAAATCGATGCCGATGGCGGTCTTGCCTCGGTTGCAGCACGAGAAATACGCCGACATGCGCTCGGCGCCTCGCTCGAAGTACGGCGGCCCCCACTGGCGCGTGTCATCGCCACGCTCCGGATGCTCGATCTTCAGCACCCGGGCGCCGAGATCGGCAAGATTCTGCGTACACCACGGCCCGGCGAGAATTCGCGACAGATCGATGACGCGAACCCCGCTGAGAGCGGTTTCCAACATGGTTCGTCCTTGAATGTTCAGCCCGCAACGGCTGGATGCGACCGCTAGGGACACGATGATCAGTTCGTCCGAGGGGCGGATGCGGCGGCCGGGCCGGATGGATCACGACACTAGACACCCGTCGACAGGATGGCGGTCGCCTGGCTCGACAGCACGCCGCCGTTGCCGTGAACGAGCGCGGTTTCCGCGCCGGCAACCTGACGCTTACCCGCCTGCTTGCGCAGTTGGGTCACGGCCTCGATGACCAGGAAGATGCTGTACATGCCGGGGTGCCCGAAAGACAGGCCACCGCCGTTGGTGTTGACCGGCAGCTCACCCCCTGGGGCGATCCGTCCTTCCGACACGAATGGGCCGCCTTCGCCCTTCTTGCAGAAGCCGAGGTCTTCCAGGAAGAGGATCGGATTGATCGTGAACGCGTCGTAGAGTTGCACGACATCCATGTCCGACGGCTTGAGCCCCGCCTCCGCGAAAGCGGTTGCTCCGGATTCGCTGGCGGCGGTCACCGTCAGGTCCTCCATGCACGAGATCTGCCGATGCCAGTGCGCGTGACCACAACCGAGGACATGGATCGGTGTCGCATGCAGGTCTCGCGCGGGCGCCGTCGCCGAGAGCACGAAGGCCCCGGCACCGTCGGTGACCAGACAACAATCCCGCACGGTCAACGGCGACGACACCATCTTTGCCTGTAGCACGTCCTGTCGCGTCAACGGACCGCGCATGAACGCATCGGGATTCATTGCGGCCCACTGGCGGGCCGCAACGGCGACGTCGGCCAACTGTTCGCGTGTCGTCCCGTACTGATGCATGTGCCGGGCGGCCGCGAGCGCGTACGACGACACCGGGTTGAACGGCTTATAAGGGTGCTCGTACGGCTGGGGATCCAGCGCGGCCCGCATCTCGTTGAGCTTGGAGCTGCTGGGCACGCTGCGGGGGTTGCTGCCATAGCAGACCAGCACATGGCGGCACCGCCCGGAGAGAATCGCCATCGCGGCGATCTGGATATCGGCGATGAACGACGAGCCGCCGAACATCGTGCTGTCCGAGAACGTCGGGCGGATACCGAGATACTCCGCCATGCGCATGACCCACCACGGCGATGTCAGGCTGGACGTGATGATCCCGTCGATATCCGACATGCGCAGCCCGCTGTCATGGACGGCGGCCCGGCTTGCCTTGGCGATGATCTCTTGTTCAGTTGCACCGCCGGCGTGACCCAATCCGGCAAGCCCGGTGCCGAGTATGGCGACCTTTCCGCGAATCGATTCCCTCATGCCTGGTCCCCCACGATCGTGAAGGCAAGCAGCGGGCCGTCGTCGCGGACCTCGATCGTCGAACGCAGTACCTGTCCAATGCGCACCCGATCGGGATCGGCTTGCACGATCGTGCTCATCATCCTCGGCCCTTCCGCCAGATCGACCAAGCAAACCGCATAGCGTTCGCCGTTGGGCTTATGAACGGTCGTCGTCGAATAGATGGTCGCGTCCCCTGAGGGCCGGCGCCATTCCAGATGCTCCGAGTCGCAATGAGGGCAACACGTGCGCGGGAAGAAGTGCCAACGCTCGCAGTTCACGCAGAAGGGAATTTCGAACACGCCTTTGGCAAGCGATTCGAAATATCGAGCCTCCTGGGCCGGCACGGAAAGGCCGGCCTTGCTTTCGTCGCCTGTCGTCATCAGTCTTCCGCCTTCACGCCCGTCTTCTCCACCAGGACCTTCCATTTGTCGACTTCTTTCTCGACGTAGCGCCGCGTCTCGATGACGTTCATGGCCTCGACGGGCTCGCTGGATTGCGACCGGAGCCGCTCGCTCATCTCGGGAGAAGTCATGATCCGCGTCACGGCCCGATTCAGCTTCTGCACGATGTCCGGCGGGGTTCCCGCCGGCGCGTACAGACCCAGCCAGGTGTAGACATCGAAGTCGCGATATCCGGATTCCCGCAACGTCGGCAGGTTCGGGAAGATGGCGCTGCGCTGCGCACTCGTCACGGCGATCGGACGCAGCCGGCCGCTGGCGATCGGGCCGGAGACGCTCATCGAGTCCTGGAACGCGATCGGCACTTGCCCGGCCACGACGTCCGCGGTCGCGGGCGCCGCCCCCTTGTAGGGAACGTGCGCAAGCGGCAATCCACTCAGGTGACGCAGGAGTTCGCCGGCAAGATGCGTCGAACCTCCCGCCCCCGCGGTGGCATAAGGCACGCTCGGCTGCTGCTTCGCCCAGGCAACGAAATCACTCACGTTGTTCACCGGAACGCCGGGATTGACGACCAGCAGATTGGGGGCCTTCGCCAGGATGGCTACCGGTTCGAAGCTTTTCACGGGATCGTAGGCCACGCGCTTCTGCAGTACGGGCCCGATGACATGACCGGTGGCACTGACGAGAAGGGTGTAGCCGTCCGCGGGACGACGTGCGACGTACTCGGTTCCGACCTGCCCTGCTCCGCCGGACCGATTCTCGACGACGAAGCTCTGATCGAATGCCTGGGTGAGCTCCTTGGCGAGGGCGCGACTGACGATGTCGGTCATTCCACCGGGCGCGAATGCCACGACGACCGTCACGGGCCTGATCGGATAGTCGGTCTGGGCATGAGAAAAAGGGGCGGCAATAAGGCTGGCACAGGCTATCGCCAGGCCCACCGTCGCTCGAATCTTTGATCGGACATTCGCGGCCATGTTTGTCTCCAGCATCGTTCGGGCGAATCGGGCGACTGCCGATTCGAAGCCGACAATGTAGGGACAAGGGCTCCCCCGGTCCATGCGAATGAATCGAACGACCCGTTAGAGGATCTCTCATGCTCACGGCTCACGAGGTGAGCCGACGGCAAACCGACGGCAAACCGATGGCGAGCCGATCCTCAGTCGGCGACATCTCCGCGTGTCGCGCTCACGCACGGATCCTCGAGCAGATGCGTGACCAGGGCACTGGCAAAACCCGGTAGCCGGCTGTCCGCCCGGGTCGCCAGGTTCAACTCCCGGCGCGCCCAAGGCTCCGCGAGGGAAACCGCTTGCACGCCGGGCGGTTTGGAGGC
>JAKPAM010000163.1 GCA_029779435.1 Pseudomonadota bacterium
GACCGACAGGCGCGCCGAGACGCTGGCCGATGCCACAGTCGACGCGTATGTCGATGCGTCGGTCGATGGCCTGGCGATCCAGGCGCTCAGTTGCGCGGCCGGCGCCCGGCCGCTGTTCAGCGGGCAGTCGTTCGGCGTCTCCCCCGGCCACTGGATGATGCTGACCGGCCGCAACGGCAGCGGCAAGACGACGCTGATGCGGGCGGTCGCGGGACTGGTCCGGCCGCTCGGCGGCACGGTGCTGTGGCGGGGCCGTCCCCAGAGGCCGCGCGATGCCGGCTGGCGGCGGATGTTCTACTACGAAGGCCACGCCAGCGCGATCAAGCCCGAGTTCAGCGCGATCGAGAACCTGGCGACGCAGGCGGCACTCGACCACGGCCGCGCGCCCGACGCCGGGACGCTGGCCGGCGCGCTCGAGCGGGTCGGGCTGGCGCGGGTCCGGCACGTCGTCGGCGCCCGCCTGTCGGCGGGCCAGGTGCGCAGGCTGAACCTCGCCCGCCTGCTGTGCGGCCACCGGCCGCTGTGGCTGCTCGACGAGCCCGCCAACGCGCTGGATTCGCAGGGCCTCGCGCTGCTGGCCGACCTGCTGGACACGCATCTGGACGGCGGCGGCTGCGCGCTGGTGGCCAGCCACCAGCCGCTGCCGACGCGCCGCCCGCCGCAACGTCACGAGCTGCGTCCGTGACGCGCGACGAAGGCCCGCTGCTGGGCGTGTTCGACGCGCTGCGCTGGAGCTGCCGGCGCGACCTGCGCGTGCTGCTGCGCAACCGCGCGGATCCGCTGCTGGCGCTCGTGTTCTTCGTGCTCGTCGCAACGCTGTTTCCGCTGTCGGTCAATCCCGATCCGGGCCTGCTCCGGACGCTGGCCCCGGGCATCGTCTGGATCGCCGCGCTGCTGTCGCTGCTGCTCGGCTTGCCGCGGCTGTTCGCGCACGACCACGTCGACGGTACGCTCGAGCAATTGCTGTTGGCCAGCGCGCCCCTTCCCGCCTTGATCACGGGCAAGGTACTCGCGCACTGGATGGCGCATTGTCTGCCTGTGGTGCTGTTGTCTCCGCTGATCGGTCTGCAGTTCGGGCTGCCGCCCGACGCGATCGGGCTGTTGATGATCACGCTGCTGCTCGGGTCGCCGATCCTGAGCTGGCTCGGGGCCATCACGTCGGCGCTGACGCTGGGCAGCCGCGGCGGCAGTGCGCTGCTGGCGCTGCTGATCCTGCCGCTGGCGATCCCGGTGCTGATCTTCGGCAGCAGCGCCATCGATAGCTACCAGGCCGGGCTGGGCGCGGGTGCGCACCTGTCGCTGCTGGGCGCCGGATGTCTGGGCGCCCTCGTGCTCGGACCGCTGGCGTCGACCCTGGCAGTTAGAATCGCGTACGAATAGCGTCGGGTCACCACGAGAACGACGAAGAACACATGTCTTGGTTCAAGTATTCATCGCCGGCCACCTTCTTCCCGCTCGCCGGTCGCCTGGTGCCCTGGTTCGCCGGGCTGGCCGCGGTGCTGGCGGCCGCAGGGCTGTATGTCGGCTTCTTCATCGCGCCGACCGACTTCCAGCAGGGCGAGTCGTACCGGATCATCTTCATCCACGTGCCGGCGGCGTGGATGGCGATGTTCGTCTATCTGGTCATGGCCGGGTGGTCGGCCGCCTCGCTGATCTGGAACACGCGGCTGTCCGCGCTGATGGCGCGCGCGCTCGCTCCCACCGGCGCGATGTTCGCGCTGATCTCGCTGTGGACCGGCGCGTTCTGGGGGCGCCCGACCTGGGGCACGTACTGGGTCTGGGACGCGCGGCTGACCTCGACGCTGATCCTGTTCTTCCTGTACCTGGGGTACATCGCGCTGACCTCGGCGATCGAAGACCCGCGCCGCGCCGACCGCGCCGGCGCCGTGCTCGCGCTGGTCGGGGCGGTCAACGTGCCGATCATCTACTTCTCGGTGATCTGGTGGAACACGCTGCACCAGGGCGCGACGGTCTCGATGACCGCGGCCCCCACGATGGCGCGCACGATGCTGGCCGGCATGCTGCTGATGGCGCTGGCTGCCTGGTCGTACACGATCGCCGTCGTGCTCGCGCGGGTCCGCAGCCTGATCCTCGAACGCGACGCGCATACGGGCTGGGTCCAGGCCTGGACCGCCTCGCGCACCACCAGCGGCCGGTCGGCCCAGGGCCTGTGATGCACCCGCACACCTATTACATCGCCTGCTCGTACGGCGCCCTCGCGCTGGCCATCGTCTGGGAGCTCTGGTCGCTGCGGCGCCTTCGCGCCGCGAGCCTGCGCAAGGTGTTCGACGAGCAGATGCTCGAACACGAATCGCCGCACGACGCAGCCGCGTCGTCCGAACCGGCGCCCGCCTCGACGACGCCCAGGTCCCCGGCTCCCCTCTCCACGCGCCAACCCGGAATCTCCTCGCCATGAAACCGCGCCACAAACGCCTGATCTGGATCGCCGCCGGCCTGGCCACGCTGTCGGTCGCCGTCGCGCTGGTGCTCAACGCGTTCAGCAGCAACCTGGTGTTCTTCTTCTCGCCGTCGCAGATCGCCAACGGCGAGGCTCCCGTGGGCCGCACGTTCCGCATCGGCGGCATGGTCGAGGAAGGCAGCCTGCGGCGCGCCACCGACGGCGCCGGCGGCAGCTTCCGCGTCACCGACAGCGCGCACACGACGCTCGTCCATTACCGCGGCATCCTGCCCGACCTGTTCAAGGAGGGCAAAGGCGTCGTCGCGCAGGGCCGCGTCGAGGTCGACGGCAGCTTCCGCGCGACCGAGGTGCTGGCCAAGCACGACGAGAACTACATGCCGCCCGAAGCCGCCGAAGCGATGAAGAAGGCGATCGAGAACAAGGCCGCCGCCAACGCCACCCAGCCCCGGAGCCAGACCGAATGAGCGCCGAACTCGGGCACTTCAGCCTCGCGCTCGCGCTGGTCATGGCCTCGCTGCTCGGCGTCCTGTCGCTGATCGGCGGCTGGCGGCGCGATGCCGCGCTGATCGCGATCGCGCGGCCGGCCAGCGTCGCCGTGTTCGCCCTGGTCCTGCTGGCCTTCCTGTGCCTCGGCGCCGGCTTCGTCGACAACGATTTCTCGATCGCGCTGGTGTCCAGCCACTCGAACAGCGCGCTGCCGCTGCCGTACCGGATCGCCGCGACCTGGGGCTCGCACGAAGGCTCGATGCTGCTGTGGGTGCTGATGCTGTCCGCCTGGACGGCCGCCGTCGCGTTCTTCAGCCGTTCGCTGGCGCCGACGCTGGCGGCCCGCGTGATCGGCGTGCTGGCGCTGATCAGCGTCGGCTTCCTGCTGTTCCTGCTGTTCACGTCCAATCCGTTCGAGCGCCTGCTGCCTGCGCCGGCCGACGGCCGCGACCTGAACCCGCTGCTGCAGGATCCGGGCATGGTGTTCCACCCGCCGCTGCTGTACATGGGCTACGTCGGGTTCGCGGTGGCGTTCGCGTTCGCCGTCGCCGGCCTGCTCGAAGGGCGCTTCGACGCTGCATGGGCACGCTGGGCGCGGCCGTGGACGACGGCCGCGTGGGCTTTCCTGACCGTCGGCATCGCGCTCGGCTCGTTCTGGGCCTACTACGAGCTGGGCTGGGGCGGCTGGTGGTTCTGGGACCCGGTCGAGAACGCCTCGTTCATGCCCTGGCTGGTCGGCACCGCGCTGGTCCACTCGCTGGCGGCGACCGAGAAGCGCGGCGTGTTCCGCAGCTGGACCGTGCTGCTGGCGCTGCTGACGTTCAGCCTCAGCCTGATGGGCACGTTCCTGGTCCGCTCCGGCGTCCTCACGTCGGTCCACGCGTTCGCGACCGATCCGGCGCGCGGCGTGTTCATCCTGGGCTTTCTCGGCCTCGTCATCGGCGGCTCGCTGACGCTGTTCGCCTGGCGGGCCCAGCGCATCGGCATCGGACCGGGCTTCGCACTCGTGTCGCGCGAATCGCTGCTGCTGGCCAACAACGTGCTGCTGGTCGTCGCGATGGCCGCCGTGCTGCTCGGCACGCTCTACCCGCTGGTGCTCGATACGCTGGACCTCGGCAAGATCTCGGTCGGCCCGCCGTACTTCGAGACGGTGTTCTTCCCCTTGATGGCCCCCGCGCTGTTCCTCGTCGGCATCGCGCCGCTGGCCCGGTGGCAGCGCGCCGAACTGCCGTCGCTGGCCCGCCAGTTGCGCTGGGCCGCCGCCGTGGCCGTGGTCACGGCCGTCCTGCTGCCGATCACGATCAAGGGCTTCGCGGCGATGACCAGCCTGGGTCTGCTGCTGGGCATATGGATCGCCGGCTGCGTCGTCGTCGCGGTGCTCGACCTGCTGCGCGATGGCGACGGCCGCCTGCGGACACGCCGCGCGGCACTGGTGCCTACCAGCATCTGGGGCATGCACGTCGCGCACCTGGGCATCGCGGTCTTCGTCATCGGTGTCACGCTGGTCAACAGCTATTCGGTCGAACTCGATACGCGGGTCGTCCAGGGCGATGTCGTCACGCTGGGGCGGTATGCGGTCCGCTTCGATTCGCTCGAGAACGTCGCGGGCCCCAACTACGACGCGGCGCGCGGCCATTTCGCGCTCAGCCGCGACGGACGGCCGATCGGCACGCTGCATCCCGAGAAGCGCGTCTATCGTGCGACGCGCCAGCCGATGACCGAGGCGGCGATCGAGCGCGGCCTGACCCGCGACGTCTACCTGTCGATGGGCGAGCCGCTGGACGGCGGCGCCTGGGCGATCCGGCTGCAGATCAAGCCCTTCGTCAACTGGATCTGGATCGGCTGCCTGCTGATGGCCACTGGCGGCCTGATCGCGATCGCCGACCGCCGGTATCGCCGCCGCGCGACCCGGACCGCCACACGCCCGGCCGGCGCCGCCGCACCGGCGGCCAGTGCGTCGTGATGCCCCCCGACCGCACGCCTCGACCCGCCCTCCGACATCATCTTCCATGCGCTGGCTCAAATTCGTCGTCCCGCTGATCGTGTTCGCCGCGATCGCCGTGTTCCTGTACCGCGGCCTCGACCGCGATCCGCGCGAGCTGCCATCGCCGCTGGTCGGCAAGCCCGCGCCGGCGTTCTCGCTGCCGCTGCTCAGCGATCCGCAGTCGAACTGGTCGCCGCAGGCGATGCACGGGAAAGTCTGGCTGCTCAATGTCTGGGGCTCGTGGTGCACCGCGTGCCACGTCGAGCATCCGGTGCTGCTCGAACTGGCTCGCCTGAAGACCGTGCCGATCGTCGGCCTGGCCTGGAAGGACATGCTCGACAACTCCAACGCATGGCTCAAGCGGCTCGGCGACCCCTACGAGCTGACGGTCAGCGACTTCACCGGCAAGGTCGCGATCGACTATGGCGTCTACGGCGCGCCCGAGACCTTCCTGATCGACAAGCAGGGCGTGATCCGCTACAAGCACGTCGGCCCGATCACCCCCGACCTGCTCGAACGCACGCTGCTGCCGAAAGTACGCGAGCTGCAGGCCGCGTCATGACGACGTCCGATCCGATGCCGCACTTCCGGGGCCGGCTCGGCCACGCGGATCTCCCGAGGTTCCCCCGGCTCCCGACGCCCCCGAGCAGCTCGCGCGCCCCTCGCCGGCCCGCGGCAGCCTGGCGCACCCGAATCGCTACGCTGCTGCTATCGCTGCTGATCGGGCTGGCGGGCCCGGGTATCACGCACGCCGCGCTCGACGCGCACGGCGAAGCCCGCTTCAAGCAGCTGTCCGAAGAACTGCGCTGCCTGGTCTGCCAGAACCAGACGCTGGCCGACTCGCACGCCGACCTGGCCGTCGACCTGCGCAACCAGGTCCAGGCGATGATCGAGCAGGGTCGCAGCGACGACGACATCAAGTCGTACCTGGTCGACCGCTATGGGCAGTTCGTCCTGTACAAGCCGCTGGTGCAGCGCAGCACCTGGCTGCTGTGGGGCGGCCCGTTCGCTCTGCTGCTGCTCGGTCTGCTCGTGTGGTGGCGCATCGGGCGGCGCGCGCCGCCGTCCCCGCCGGCGGCCGGTGCCGGCCGCGGCCCCGAAGCGCCCTCGCCAGAGGCCGACGCCACGCTCGATGCCGCCCGGCGCCTGCTCGACGATCGCTGAGCCTGCTCTGATGGACGGCGACGTCGCGGCGCCGGACCTTCGCGTGGCGGTCTGGCCATTGCACCCCGCACCGGCCTGCGTGCCCTAGAATCGCTCGGCACGCCCGGCGCCGATCGACGGCACCGCGTGCCCACTGCGACCCCGATGACCACACCCGACAATGCCCGCCAGCTCGCGGCCGCCAGCTACCGGCTCGCCGCTCTCGACCAGGATTTCATGCTCGCCGACTCGCAACGCGGTCTTCGCTTCATGCTCGAATACGAGAAGGCCGAGCAGGCGATGCGCGAGCGCGGCGTGCGCTCGACGATCGTCGTGTTCGGCAGCGCCCGGGTCCGGCGGGCCGACCAGCCGCCGGCCGAGGCCGGCCTGTCGGCGCGCCAGCGCGAGCGGCAGGACCACTGGTACCAGCAGGCCCGGCTGTTCGCGGCGATCGCCTCGCAGCGCGGCGGCGCGATGCGCCATGCGGCCGAGGGACGCGACAACGTGATCATGACCGGGGGCGGCCCCGGCATCATGGAAGCCGCCAACCGGGGAGCCAGCGAGGTCGGCGCGGTGTCGATCGGGCTGAACATCACGCTGCCGCACGAGCAGATGCCCAACCCATGGAGCACGCCCGACCTGACGTTCCGGTTCCACTACTTCGCGATGCGCAAGATGCACTTCGCGTTGCGCGCGGCGGCGCTGGTCGCGTTTCCGGGCGGGTTCGGCACGTTCGACGAGCTGTTCGAAGTGCTGACGCTGTGCCAGACGCGCAAGATGCCGCGCGTGCCGGTCGTGCTGGTCGATGCCGCGTACTGGCGCCGCGTCATCGACTTCGACGCCCTGGTCGAGGCGCGGATGATCGACGCGCAGGACGTGAAGCTGCTGTCGTTCGCCGACGATGCCGAGGAGGCCTGGCGCCTGCTGGTCGAACAGGGGCTGCCGATCCCGCGCGAAGCCGACTAGGACCTGTCCCCACCAGGATCGAGCTTCAGCATGGGTTTTCTCTAGTTCCGGGGCTCTCGCCGTTCAGCGCATCCTCGGGCCTGTTCACGCTAAGATCGCGTCCCCGCGGGACGGGCTTTAGTATCCTGTTCCCAAAATATCGAGGACACCCATGAGCGCCCAGACGCTGAACACCATCGCGCGCAGCCAGGCCAAGGACCTGGGCGATGCCACCGCCTTCGCGACCCCGTTCCGGCGCTGGTCGTACCGTGATGTCGACGAGGCGAGCAATCGCGTCGCGCAAGGCCTCAAATCGCTCGGGATCGGCCCCGGTGACCGCGTCGCCACGCTGACGCGGCACGTCGTCGAATGCCTGGTGCTGACGATCGCCGCCACCAAGCTGCAGGCGGTCTGCATGCCGGTCAACTGGCGGCTCGCCCCGCCCGAGATCGATTACATCCTGGGCAACGGCGAAGCGCGCTTCCTGATGGCTGATCGCGATTTCGCGGACTCGCTGTCCCGGATCCCGGCCGCGACGACGATCAAGAACGTGCTGACCGAGGACGGCCCACCGCTGAACGGCCTCGAATCGTTCAGCGCCTGGTACGGCCAGTTCGACGATGTCGACACCGGCTACGTCGGCGATACCGACGAACCCGCGCTGCAACTGTATTCATCCGGCACGACCGGACTGCCCAAGGGCATCGAGCTGTCGCACCGCAACCTGATCGCCAACGCGACGAACTTCCAGGTCGAGTTCCAGTACTACGGCGCGACGGCCGACAAGCCGGGCAACGTCCAGCTCAATGCGCTGCCCTGCTTCCACGTCGCCGGCATCGGCGTGGCGATCATCACGCTGCTGCATGGCGGCTCGCAGATCGTGCGCGATACGTTCGTGCCGGCCGACGTCCTGCAGGCGATCCAGGATCACAAGATCACGCACGCGTTCCTCGTGCCGGCGATGATCCATGCGCTGCTGATGCAGCCGGACATCGACAAGTACGACCTGTCGTCGCTCGAATGCATCTCCTATGGCGCCTCGCCGATCACCGATCGCGTGCTGACCGAGGCGATGCAGCGCTTCAAGTGCCGGTTCATGCAGGTCTACGGCCTGACCGAGACCTCGGGGGCGATCTGCTGCCTCGGCTCGGACGATCACGACCCGAACGGCCCGCGCTCGCACCTGCTGCGTTCGGCCGGCAAGCCCGGGCAAGGCGTGGGCCGGCGCATCGTCGATACGACGACGATGAAGGACGTCGCCGAAGGCGAGGTCGGCGAGATATGGATCCAGTCGGACCAGAACATGATCGGCTACTGGCGCAATCCCGAGGCGACGGCGGCCGCCTTCCCCGAAGGCCGCAAGAAAGGCGACTTCGGCTGGTTCCGCACCGGCGATGCCGGGTATATGCGCGACGGCTACCTGTTCATCCATGACCGCATCAAGGACATGGTCATCACCGGCGGCGAGAACGTTTATCCGGCCGAGGTCGAGAACGTGCTGATGCAGCATCCGGCCGTCGCCGATGGCGCGATCATCGGCGTGCCGGACGAGCGCTGGGGCGAGGCCGTCAAGGCCTGCGTCACGCTGCGGCCGGGCGCCCAGGCGACCCCTCAGGAGATCATCGACTTCATGCGCGAGCGGATCGCGCACTACAAGTGCCCGAAGTCGGTCGACATCATGGACGCCCTGCCGCGCAACCCGAGCGGCAAGCTGCTGAAATTCGTGCTGCGCAAGCCGTACTGGGAAGGCCGCGCCCGCGCCGTCAACTGAGCGCCGGGCGGCTAGGCGCGGCCGGCCAGCCGCGGCCTGCTGACACGGCCAACCATCGACCCAGCCCGGCTGACCGGGGAGTGCGACTGGAAGCTGCCGTCGGCGATCCCCCGACCACTGGCCGGCTTTCGGTAGACTGCGTCCGTCAATCGCGATCGTCACGGACACGTATCACATGCCTGCCGCTCCCACCCCCTCTTCCGCCAACGGCGCCGAACCCTCCTCCCTGCTACCGGTCGACCAGGACGGCGCCGAGGGCGACCCCCCGGTTCCCGACGGTTTCACGCGCGTCCAGCGCGGTCCCTCGTGGTTCACGCAGCTCGGCCCGGTCTACGCGAAGAAGGCCGATGACGACACGACGATCCTCGGGGTGCGCGTGGATGGGCGCCACGCCAATTTCCGCGGCAACGCCCACGGCGGCATGCTGATGACGCTGGCCGACGCGACGCTCGGGATCAACGTGTCCCAGGCGCGCGGCATACGCGGCGGACAGGTGACCGTGTCGCTGACCGCCGATTTCCTGGCGAGCGTCAAGCTGGGCGACTGGCTCGAAGCGCGCGTCGAGCTGCGCAAGACCGGCCGCACGCTGGTCTTCGCCGACTGCATCCTGACGGTGGGCGAGCGCGAAGTGCTGCGCTCGACCGCGGTGTTCGCCGTCGTCGCGCCGCCGGCGCACGCGAGCACGGCGGCGCCACCGATCGAAGCGACGCCCGGCGACTGAACACGCGGGAACGAACCGAGGCTGGAGCACGCATCGAGAAGCCGACTCGAGAAGCGCGCCGGCCAGTCCGCACGCTCCCAGAATCGCCGTCACCAGACGCGCAAGCGTACCTGCATCGCGAGCGCGCCGTGCAGCCGGTCCTTGTAGCCGGGCACCACGGTCAGGTTGACGCCGATGCGCCGGTACTCGATCGCCAGCACCGGCAGCGCGGCGATGAACCACCCACCGCCGCGCATCTCCGGATAGCCGTCGAAGGCGGCGACGATCACGCCGAGACCGGCCTGCCATCCACGCGGCTCGCCCCACCACAGCGGCCGCCACTGGTAGCCGAGGTAGCGTGTCCAGGCATCGTTGCTGTTGTGGTAGCCGCCGGTCAGCAAGCCGTGCTCGCGCGTCACGAACACCTCGGCGCCCAGGCCGGTGTTGTTCTCGCGCAGCCCGCGATCACGTTCGAAATGCCGGGAATACAAGCCGGGGTTGATCCATACCTGCCAACGGTCGCCATCGGCGTCGTGCGCATCCCGGGCCTGCGGCGACACTCGCGGTATCGCTGGCACGTCCCCCGGGACCGCTTCGGCGTCCCGCGCTTGGGCGTCCCGCGTCTGTACGTCCGCTGCCGCTTGAACGCCGAGGGACGCCGCGCGCGCCGCCCCTCCTCCCGTCAACCCCATGGCGGCCGCCAGCAGCAGGACCGCGGCCCGTGTTCGTCGCGCCATCGTCGCCCTCGTTCAGCGACGGCTGGCGCGATCGATCGCCTGGCGGCGGCGCAGGACGCGGCGGCGACGCGCGACCATGTTCAACGCCTCGACCCCCGCCGAGAACGTCATGGCCGAATAGATGTAGCCCTTGGGCACGTGCGCGCCGAACCCCTCGGCGATCAGCGTCATCCCGATCATGATCAGGAAGCCCAGCGCGAGCATCACGATCGTCGGGTTGGCCTTGATGAAATTGGCCAGCGGCGTGGCCGCCAGCATCATCACCGCCACGGCGACGACGACGGCGACGACCATGATCGGGATGTGCTCGGTCATGCCGACCGCGGTCACGATGCTATCGATCGAGAACACCAAGTCGAGCACGAGGATCTGCCCGATCGCCGCCGCGAAGCTGCTGCCCGCCCCGGAAGCCTCGCCCGGGCCTTCGTCGTGCTCGTCGGGCGACATCGTTTCGTGGATCTCCCGCGTCGCCTTCCACACGAGGAACAGGCCGCCGGCGATCAGGATGATGTCGCGCCACGAGAAACCGCGGTCGAACACCGTGACCACCGGTTCGGTCAGCCGCACGATGATCGCGACCGTCCCGAGCAGCACGAGCCGCAGCACCAGCGCCAGCGTCAGGCCGATACGGCGCGCCTTGGCCCGGTGCTGCTCGGGCAGCCGGTTGGTCAGGATCGAGATGAAGATCAGGTTGTCGATCCCGAGCACGACTTCCATCGCGATCAGGGTCGCCAGCGCCGCCCAGGCAGTGGGATCGGCGAGCAAGGCCAGTATGTCGTCCATCGATATTCCGTTCGTTCGCCGTCCGCCAGCGTTGGCATGCCGTCACGCGATAGTCGCACAGCAGCACGCAACGGCCGCAACACTTTTTCATGAACAACCGACGCCGCAGGCAGACGGCTCGACTTCGGTATCAGGCATTCGGCGTTCGGTATCGGGGCCTGTTGGCGCCAAGATCGGCCCTCCGACATCAGACCGTCGATGCCCGGCCTCAGTAACCGGCCGCCGCCCCGTCGCTGCGTGGGTCATGGCCGCCTTCGAACAGGCCGTCGGCGCTGCGGACGATCGCGCCCGCATGCCCCATCGTCTCGTCATAGGGCGCCAGCAACTCGACCTCGTGCCCCATCGCGCGCAGCCGGTCGACGACGGCCGGCTCGAACCGCGACTCGAGCTTGAGCGTATCGCTGGTCTGGCCCCAGGTCCGCCCGAGCAGCCAGCGCGGCGCATCGATCGCCGCCTGCGGGTTCATGCCGAAATGCACGATCCGGCTGAACACCGCGCTCTGCGACTGCGGCTGGCCGTCGCCGCCCATGTTGCCGTAGACGATCACGCGGCCGTCGTCGAGCCGGGCCATCGCCGGATTGAGCGTGTGGAACGGCTTGCGGCCCGGCGCCAGCGGATTCAACGCGTTCGGATCGAGCGAGAAGCTGCAGCCGCGGTTCTGCCAGTTGACTCCGGACTGCGACAGCACGATGCCGCTGCCGAACTCGTGATAGATGCTCTGGATGAAGCTGACCGCCATCCCCTGGCCGTCGACGACGCCCATCCACACGGTGTCGGCCGGGCCGCGTCCCGCGCCCCAGCGGGCCGCCCGGTCCGGCGCGATCGCCGCCACGTGCCGATCGAGCTGCTCGGATGCCAGGAACGCCTGCGGGTCGTCCCGCATGAAGGCCGGATCGGTGATGTACCGATCGCGGATCGCGAACGCGCGCTTGGTCGCCTCGACGCACGCATGCACGTAGTCGGCGCCCAGCGGGGACTGGCCCGGCCGCAGCAGGCGGTCGAGCTGGCCCAGGATCAGCAGCGACACCAGCCCTTGCGTCGGCGGCGGCTGGTTGTAGACCTGGCCCTGCGAATGCGCGAGCATCAGCGGCGGTTTCCAGACCGCGCGCTGGGCGGCCAGGTCCTTGGCCGTCAGCGGGCTGCCCACGCGCTGCAGGTCGGCCGCGAGCGTGGCCGCCAGTTCGCCGCGATAGAAGTCGTCGAGCCCGGCGCGCGCCAGTTGCGCGAGCGTGTCCGCCAGCCGCGGCTGCCGAAAGCGCGTGCCGGCGGCGGGCGCCCGTCCGTCGACGAGAAAGGTCTGCGCGAACCCGCTGACGCCGGCCAGTTCGTCCTGCTTGGCGGCCGTGCAGGCCGCCTGGCTGCGCGTGACCGGCATGCCGTCGCGCGCGTAGCCGATCGCATCGGCCAGCAACCGGGACAGCGGCAGGCGGCCGCCGAACGACTCGCGCGACCACGACAGCGCCGCTTCCCAGCCGGACAGCGTGCCGGCCACCGTGTTGGCCGCCCAGGGGCCGCGAAACGGGATCGATGCCAGGCCGGCGTCGCGGTAGCGATCGATCGTCGCCGCCGCCGCTGCCGCGCCGCAGGCTTCGAGGGCTCGCGGCGGCTGGCCGGGCGGCGCGATCAACCAGAACGCGTCGCCGCCGATGCTGTTCATGTGCGGATAGACGACCGCGATCGTCGCCGCGGCCGCCACCATCGCCTCGATCGCGTTGCCGCCCTCGCGCAACACGGCCAGCGCGCTCTGGGCGGCCAGCGAATGCGGCGCGACGGCCATGCCGCGCGTGCCGCGCGCAGGATTTGCCAGTGGATTCACGTCGTCTCCGGGACTTGAATTCAGGGAATACCCGAAGGCTAACTCAAGTCGGGGAGCGCACAAAAATTCCTGGCTCAGCCAGCGGCTCCGCCCTGCCCGCTGACCGTCTGCTGCGTGTCCGCCTGCGCGACATGGCTGCCCGGCGGCACGCTGTGCGTCAGCCAGACGTTGCCGCCGATCGTCGATCCGCGCCCGATCGTGATGCGGCCCAGGATCGTCGCGCCCGCGTAGATGACGACGTTGTCCTCGACGATCGGATGGCGCGGCTGCCCTTTGCGAAGCGTGCCGTCGGCATCGGAGTGGAACCGCTTGGCCCCCAGCGTGACGGCCTGGTACAGCCGTACCTGCTCACCGATGATCGCGGTTTCGCCAATGACGACGCCGGTGCCGTGATCGATGAAGAAGCCTCCGCCGATCCGCGCGCCCGGGTGGATGTCGATGCCGGTCTCCGAATGCGCGAGTTCGCTGACCATGCGCGCCAGCATCGGCACGTCGCGGCGGTACAGCTCGTGCGCGAGGCGGTAGTGGATGATCGCGCGCACGCCCGGGTAGCACAGCAGCACCTCGTCGACCGAGCGCGCGGCCGGATCCCCCTGGTAGGCGGCCATCACGTCGCTGTCCAGCAGCCTGCGCAGCATCGGCAGCGCATGCGCGAACTCGCGCACGACCTCGGCCGCCCGCCGGTCGATCGCCGCCCCGTCGGCCGGCTGCTGGCGCGCCGCATAACGCAGTTCGAGCCGCACCTGTTCGAGCAGCGCGTGCAGCGCCTTGTTCAGCGTATGGCCGACGTAGTAATCCTCGCCTTCCTTGCGCAGCTCGGGCGGGCCGAGCCGCATCGGAAACAGCGCGCCGCACAGGTCGGCGATGATGCCGCGCAGCGCATCGGTCGACGGAAACTCGCGGCTGCCCACCTCGCGCGCGCGCCCCTGTTGCGCACGCCAGTCCGCGCGGGCCTGGCGCAATTCGTCGACGATGCCGGGCAACTGCCAGGACGTCGATGGGCTCGATGAAGCCGGCGCGGACGCCATATCGACATCGATGTCGGCGGAAAGGGCCGCGGCGGCGGGCGGGCGCGGCCGGTCGGGTGTCTGGGCCATCGTCGGTCTCGAGAATGGAATCGGGCGCCGATTATCCCGCCGATGCCCGTCGCGTGCAGCGCCCGCGGTCGCCGGGCCCTCCGCCGCGCGCCGAGTCGGCCCCGTCGATGAATCAGGCCTGGCCGATCCGTTCACTGACCCTCAAAGAGCCGGGCAGACACGATCGCGCCCTTCGGCCTTGGCCTGATACAGCATCGCATCGGCGCGGGCGAGCAGTTGATCGGCCGCTTCGTCCCCGCCGCGATACTCGGCGACGCCGAAGCTCGACGTCACGTGGACTTGCGCACCATCGGCGTCGATCGGCCGGTTGCGCACCAGTTGCCGCAGGCGATCGGCGATCTGCAGCGCCGCCGGCAGTCGCGTCTCGGGCAGCACGATGACGAATTCCTCGCCGCCATAGCGGGCCATCCAGTCGATCCGCTCGCGCAACTGCTCGCGCAGTCGCGCGGCCACCTCGCGCAACACTTGATCGCCGGCGACGTGGCCGAACGTGTCATTGACGCGCTTGAAGTGATCGACATCGGCGAAGATCACCGACAGGCTGCGCCCATAGCGACGGCAGCGCTCGAGTTCCCGCGGCAGCCGCTCGTCGAGCGAACGCCGGTTCGGGCAACCGGTCAACGTGTCGGTCAACGACAGGCGCTTGACCTCGTCGAGCGCGCTGGCCAACTGCTCGGTGCGCTCGGCGACCAGCAGGTCGAGCCGGTCGATGTGCCCGCTCAGATCGTGCTGCAGTTGCCGGAACCCTTGCGACACCATATCGATCTCGTCGACGCTGGGCCGCACGCGCCGCTCGAGGATCAGCGGCCGGGACAGCTCGTTGGGCTGCAGTTGCGCGGCGAAACGGGCGATCTGCTGCAGCGGCACCTGCAGTTCGCGGCGCAGCACCCAGGCGACGATCACGCAGACCATCACGATGAACAGCCCGTACCCGGCCACGATCCGCACCGCGCGGTGCAGCGCCACCTCGCCGAAGTGCCGCGTGTCGCCCCAGATGTCGAGCAAGCCCAGCGGTCCGCCCCCCAGTCCCGGCGGCGGGCCGATCGGCAGCGACACGGCCGGAGGCTCCGCCTCGTCGACGGCGACCCGCCCGGCCTGGATCGGCTCATCGAGCGCCATCCTGACCCGAACCTGGGCCACCTCGGGAAGCGCGGCGAGCCGCTCGACCTGCTCGCGGATCAGTTCGGGTTCGACCTCCCACAACGCCGCCGACAGCGGCGGCACGCTGGTCGTGCCGATCACGTGCATCAGACTGCGAAAGCTGGCAAGACTGGAACGATAGTCGAGCGCGGCGTGCAGGCCGCCGACCAGCAGCATGCACAACAGCGCGAGCAGCGCGATCCGCCGGATCAGGCGCCACGCCAGCGAACGAAACGGACGAAGCTCGGGTGATGCCGTCATTCAGTACAACAACCGCTTCAGGTCGAACGGCGCGCGCGGCTCGCCCCCGTGCCACGCGCGGCTGAAAGCGCGGAAATCCAATCGCGCGCCCGGATCGGAGAACTGCCGCTCGGCACGCGCCGCCAGTTCCTGATCGAACAGGACGAACAGCGGCCATCGCTGCTCGAGTCCTTCCTGCGCGAAATCGTAGCCGTGCGCGTGGTCGTACACCAGCACGAGGCCCAGCGCGCCGGTCAGGAAATTCCCGCCCGCCAGCGCCTCGATTTCACCGCCACGCAAGGCCGCGAACGCCTCGGCCGAGGTGTTCATCGTGCCGAACCACGCATCGCGGCCCGGCTCGCCGCCAGTCGCGCGCCATGCCTGCATCGCGCCGAACGCCATCTGATCGTTGGCGGCCCACACCAGCCGCGCCAGCGGATAGCGGCGATACAGCACGCGCGCCTGGTACGCGGCCTTCTCGCGCCGCCAATCCGCATAGACCTGCTGCAGCAGCCGCACGTCGCCCGCCTCGGCGATCGCGCGCCGCAGGCCGGCATCGCGATCACGCGCCGTCGGCGTGGCACGATCGCCGCCGAAGGCCAACATCGGCAGCTTGCCGTCGGTGCCGCGCAGGCCCGCTTCGCGCCGCCCTCGCTCGATCAGCGCGCGTGCGATCAGATAGCCGGCCTGCTCGGCATCCGGCTCCAGGCTGCCGAGCCAGAACGGATAGCGCGTCCGCGGCGCCCCGGTCAGATCGCGCCCGCGCCCGTGCACGCCGCTGAAGACCACCAGCACGCGAACCCCCTGGCCATCGAGCGTCTTGAGCATCTCGGGCGCGGTGCCGTTGTCGTTGGTGATCAGCAGGTAGTCGGGGCGCTCGGCCGGCGGCTGCGACGCCACGTCGCGCACGAGCCGCAGCGCCTGGACCGGGTCGCGCTCGGCGTAGCGGACGTCGAACCGGATGCCGAGTTGATCGGCCGCCACCGACATCGCCCGCGCGGCGGCCACCCAGAAGACCTCGTCGGTGCGACCCGGATTGACGAAGATCGCCGACACTGCCCAGGCGCTGGACACGGCCCCCAGCAGCACGGCCATCGTTCCCGCGCGGATCATCGCCAGAACCGCTCGTGTGTGCCCCACCGTCCCCGTC
>JAKPAM010000082.1 GCA_029779435.1 Pseudomonadota bacterium
CCAATATGGTGTCCGTGAAGGCGATGTTGCCGTTCGCTTGACAGGAGATCACCGATGCCCCGAGTAAAACGTGGTGTGACGGCACGTGCCCGTCACAAGAAGATCCTGGCCGCCGCCAAGGGTTATCGCGGCCGCCGCAGCACCGTGTTCCGCATCGCCAAGCAGGCGGTGATGCGTGCCGGCCAGTACGCTTATCGCGACCGCCGCAATCGCAAGCGCGTGTTCCGCTCGCTGTGGATCGCCCGGATCAACGCCGCGGCCCGCCAGCACGGCATCACGTACAGCGCGTTCATCAATGGCCTGAACAAGGCTTCCATCGGCCTGGACCGCAAGGTGCTGGCGGATCTGGCCGTTCGCGACAAGCCGGCGTTCGCCGCGATCGTCGAGAAGGTCAAGGGCACGCTGGCCAGCCGTAACGCCGCCTGATCGGGTCGCCACCGGTCGGGCCATCGACCGACCGGGGTGCTCCCCGGTCTTCGATCCGATCGACGACCTCCCGCGCAAGACGGGGCCTGGCCGAACGCCTGGCCCCGTTTTTCGTTGCGGCGCGCCCGCCCGTCCAATCGCTGCGGCGTCCTGAGGCGCGGCGTCGGCGGGCGGGCCGCTGCGTCATTCGCCCCGGGTTCGCGGGCCGGTCGACGCCGAGACGGGCGTCGGTTGGTCGCGGCCGCACTCCATGGATGCCATGATGGAATTGTCCGATCCCACGCAATTGCTCGCCGACGCGCGGACGGCCCTCGATGCCGCGGTCGATACCGCCGCGCTGGCCGATGCGAAGGCGCGCTTCCTGGGCCGCGACGGCCTGGTCACGGAGCGGCTGAAGTTGCTGGGCAAGGTGCCGGCCGAGCAGCGCTCGGCGGTTGGCAAGACGCTCAATGCGCTCAAGCAATCGATCGAGGCGCTGGTCGCATCGCGCGAGGCCGCACTGCGTCAGCAGCAGCTCGATGCGCGGCTGGCGCAGGAAGCCATCGACGTGACGCTGCCCGGCCGCGGGTCGGGCAAGGGCGGCCTGCATCCGGTCACGCTGACGATCGAGCGGATCGAGACGATCTTCCGGTCGATCGGTTTCGATGTCGCCGACGGCCCCGAGATCGAAGAGGATTTCTTCAATTTCACGGCGCTGAACACACCGGCCGATCATCCGGCCCGCTCGATGCACGATACGTTCTACGTCGAGGGGCAGGACGCCGAAGGCCGCGGGCTGCTGCTGCGCACGCACACCAGTCCGATGCAGATCCGCTATGCGCGCCAGCAGACGCCGCCGATCAAGGTGATCGCGCCCGGCAAGACGTACCGCGTCGATTCCGATGCGACGCACTCGCCGATGTTCCATCAGTTCGAGGGCATGTGGATCGACGAGGGCATCAGCTTCGCCGACCTCAAGAGCGTGTACACCGAGTTCCTGCGCCGCTTCTTCGAGACGGATCAGCTGGACGTGCGGTTCCGCCCATCGTATTTCCCGTTCACCGAACCGTCGGCCGAAATCGACATGCGCTTCGCCGAAGGGCCGCTGGCCGGGCGCTGGCTCGAGGTGTCGGGCTCCGGGCAGGTGCACCCGCAGGTCGTGCGCAATCTCGGGCTCGACCCGGAGCGCTACATCGGCTTCGCGTTCGGCTCGGGCATCGAGCGCTTGGCGATGTTGCGCTACGACGTGGGCGACCTGCGCCTGTTCTACGAGAACGACCTGCGTTTCCTGCAGCAGTTCAATCCCTGATGCCGACCGGAGCCTCCGATGAAATTTCCTGAAAGCTGGCTGCGCGCCTACGTCGATCCGGCGTGGTCGAGCGGGCAGTTATCCGATGCGCTGACGATGGCCGGCCTGGAGGTCGAGCAAGCGGACCCTTATGCGCCGCCGTTCGGGCAGGTGGTCGTCGCTCACGTCCGTGAGGTCGTGCGCCATCCCGATGCCGACAAGCTCAACGTCTGCGAGGTCGATACCGGCCGCGACGTGCGCACGATCGTCTGCGGCGCGCCCAACGTCCGGCCCGGCCTGCGTGTGCCGTGCGCGCTGCCGGGCGCCGTGCTGCCTGGCGGCATGACGATCGCCGTCGCCAAGGTGCGGGGCGTGCAGAGCAGCGGCATGCTGTGCTCGGCGCGCGAGCTGGGCTTGTCCGACGATCACGCAGGCCTGCTGCTGTTGCCCGATGACGCGCCGATCGGTGCCGATCTGCGCGAATACCTGTCGCTGGACGACACCGTCTTCACGCTGAAGCTGACGCCCAACCGGCCCGACTGCCTGGCGGTCTATGGCGTCGCCCGCGAAGTCGCCGCCCTCAGCGGCGCGCCGCTGGCGCCGATGCCGGCTCCGGCCGAGCCCGTGCCGGTGACGATCGACGATCGCCTGCCGGTGCAGGTGCTGGCGCCCGATCTGTGCGGGCGGTTTTCGGGCCGCATCATCCGCGGTGTCGACGCGAAGGCGGCGACGCCGGCCTGGATCCGGTCGCGGCTCGAACGCGCCGGCCAGCGCTCGATCTCGGCTCTGGTCGACCTGTCCAACTACGTGATGCTCGAACTCGGGCGGCCGACGCACGTGTTCGACCTGAACAAGATCCACGGCGGCTTGCAGGTGCGCTGGGCGCGGTCCGGTGAATCGCTCGAGCTGCTGAACGGACAGACCGTCGAACTGGACGAGCAGGTCGGCGTGATCGCCGACGAGCAGGCTGTCGAGAGCCTGGCCGGCATCATGGGCGGCGAGGCGACGGCGGTGTCGCTCGACACGACCGACGTCTTCGTCGAGGCGGCGTTCTGGTGGCCGGCGGCGGTCGCCGGGCGCTCGCGCCGCTTCAACTTCTCGACCGATGCCGGACATCGTTTCGAGCGCGGCGTCGATGCGTCGACGACGGCCGAGCACCTGGACTACCTGACGTCGCTGATCCTCGAGGTGTGCGGCGGCCGTGCCGGGCCGCTCGACGACATCGTCTGTGCGCTGCCGCCGCGGCCGTCGGTGACGATGCGCAGCGACCGCGCTCGCCGGATCATCGGCGCACCGGTCAGCGACGCGGATATCGCGGAGGCGTTCGAGCGTCTGGGCCTGGCGTTCGAGCAGCAGGCCGACCGTTTCGTCGTCACACCGCCTCCGTACCGGTTCGACCTGCAGATCGAAGAGGACCTGATCGAAGAGGTCGCGCGCCTGTGGGGATACGACCGTCTGCCGCTGGCCGCCCCCAAGGCCGCCGCCACGATGCGCGAAGCCCCGTCGAATGCGCAGACGCCGATGGCGCTGCGCCGCCGCGTCGCCGCGCGCGACTACATGGAAGTCATCCAGTACAGCTTCGTCGCGTCCGAAACGGATGCGTTGTTGTCCGATCATCGAGCGATCCGGTTGCTGAACCCGATCGCGTCGCAGATGGACGTGATGCGCACGACGCTGTTCGGCGGCCTGATCGAGACGCTGCGCCACAATCTGAACCGCAAGGCCAGCCGCGTGCGCTTGTTCGAGATGGGCCGCGTGTTCGCCGCCGATCCGGCTGTCCGGCCGGGCCCCCAGTCGGTCAATGGCGTCGCGCAACCGTGGATGCTGGGCCTGCTCGCGTACGGGCCGGCGCTCGACGAGCAATGGGGCGCCAAGACGCGTGAAGTCGACTTCTTCGACGTCAAGGGCGACCTCGAAGCGCTGGTCGACATGCCGGGGCTGCGATTCGTTCCCGAGGCCTCGCCGGGGCTGCACCCGGGACGCAGTGCGACGGTCTGGCTGCAGGGGCAGCGGATCGGCCGTCTGGGAGCGCTGCACCCGGCGCTGCAGCAACGATTCGATCTGCCGCACCCGGTGATCCTGGCCGAGGTGGCGCG
>JAKPAM010000194.1 GCA_029779435.1 Pseudomonadota bacterium
GTTCGGCCAGCAGGCCGCGATCGTTCAGCAGGCCGGTGGACAGATCCTGCCGCGCCTGGCGCGCGACGCGGGCCAGCGCGAAGCGCCGGTCGGCGGCCACCGCCTGCATGATCAGCGCGACCAGGACCGCGCACAGGATGATGACGGCCGACTCGAGCACGCGAAACACATCGGGGCCGCTGATCGTATGGACCTGGAACGCGCGAGCAGCCAGCAGCGGCACGGCGGTGGCCAGCAGGGATAGCGCGGTCGCCCGTTCGCTCATGCGGACCGAGGTCCATGCGACGATCGGGAAATAGAAGTACATCAGCGTATGGCCCCATTCGCCCTGGCCGACGGTCGACAGGCCCAGGCTGGCGGCGACGACCGCCGTCGTCAGCACGAGTGCGGGGCCGTCGATCAGCACTTCATGGGTGATGCCCGCCTCGGGTTCCGGCGCCTGATCGTTGTTGATCCACGCGAGCAACGCCGGCGTCAGCATCAGCATGCCCAGCGTGTCGAGCAGCCACCAGGACGGGAACACCTGTCCGGACGTCATGTCGGCCAGCATCGGGACGCTGCCGAACGACAGCGTCGCCAATAACGCATCGAGCGGCGCCGCGATCAGTGCGATGATCGTGACGAATCGCAGCACGGCTTCGAGCCGATAGTCCGCTGGCTTCCACGCGTTCAGGCGGCGCAGCAGCGAGATCGCGACCAGCGGCCCCGGCAGGCATGTCGATGCGGCGATCGTCGCGACCCGCCAGTCGTTGTAGCCGAACAGGGCCCACAACGCGGCGCCCGCGGCCGCGGGCAGGACCCAGGGCATGCCGAACCGCCAACCGAACGCGAACGCCACGGCCGCGCCGGGCCAGAAGATCACGCCGATCGGTGCGTCGAAAGCGAGCCAGCGCGCCAGCAGGCAACTGACGAACGAGACGAGCCCGACCACGATCGTTCGAGGTAGAGGGCCCAGGCGGTTTCCCGATTCACGGTTGACCGGTTTTGGTTCGGACAGCAAGACGTGTGGGGAAGGCAGGAGGGCGCCTCGGGGCGCCGCGTCAGCTTTCTATACGGGCGACAATGTTGCTGAGTGTAATAGAAGCCAGGTGTTGTCACACAATTGTGTGGCTCCACGCGTTGCTTTCGTGCCGCAACCGTCGATTCTTCTGATTTTCGAGACGGTGATTGTCGGCCGCCGGGCATGGTCAGGTAGGGGGCTGCCGGGGGGAGCCGAGCGGGTCCGCTAAGCAGGGCGGCCCAAGCAGGGGATCCAAGCAGGGGATCCAAGCGGGGGACTCAAGCAGGGGGACTCAAGCAGGGGGACCCAAGCGAGGACGGCCCAAGCGCGGGCCGTCCAAGTGTCGATCATCCAAGCGCCGACCATCACGTGCGAGGCGCGTGACGGCCAGTTGACTCGGCGAGCACGGCAGCCCGGGCGGGCTACCGTACCGCTGCGCGCCCGTCAGGCGGCCAGCAGCTCGCGCAGCACGAACGGCAGGATGCCGCCGTGTTTATAGTAGGCGACCTCGATCGGCGTGTCGATGCGCGACAGCAGCGTGACCTGGCGCGTCGAACCGTCGTTCGCGCGACTCGTCAGCGTGATGTCCTGCTGCGGCACCAGTTCGGCCGGCACCTCGATATCGAACTGCTCGTCGCCCTTGAGGC
>JAKPAM010000084.1 GCA_029779435.1 Pseudomonadota bacterium
CATGCATTTCGATCAGTTCTTCCTTAGCCATTGAGACCTTTCCAAAGAGACTTGGCGGGCGGACGCCGAACGTCGCCCGCCTTCCGGTGCCGCGACACGGTGGACGGCGAAGAGGAGGGACAGGGATCGGCAGTGCCGCCGCAGGCGGACGACCCGGTGGTGACCGGGGCGGGAAACTCGGGCTCGCGCTGTCGAACACCACGCCTTGCAACCAAGCATGTCGGCGGATGTGTCACGGTGGCGGCAACGCGAGTCGCCCGCGTCGCGACCGGCGGCACGTTGAGCGTGCCGCGCAGACCGCAGCGCTTCGACAGAGTGAAGCGTCGTCCGTGAGTTGACCGCGGATTGTATCATCCGTCCCCCTGTTGCGCCATGGCGACGAAAGGGGCGAACGCAACGCCAGGCTGAACGACGCGCAGGCGGTGATCAGTCGGCTCCCCGGCGCAGCGTGCACCCGTCGGCAATCCCCTCACGGCGGACAGTGATGGCCGACAGGGACGCGACCTCGCCGTCGAGCGCCGCCCAGATGAACGCGCAGAGGTTCTCCAATGTCGGCGGCCCCAGCCCCTCGACCTCGTCGAGCAGCCTGTGGTCGAGCCGGTCGCGCAGACGGGCGATCGCCGCGCGGACGAACCCCAGGTCGACGACCATCCCGGTGGCCGGATCCTTGGGCCCGGACACGTACACGTCGACGTGATACGTGTGGCCGTGGATCCGGCGGCTGGCGTCGGCCTCGATCTGCCGCTTCAGCGTATGGGCGGCATCGAAGAAGAAGGACTGGCGCAGTTCGTAGCGTTGCGGAATCGTCATCGGATGCCGATCACCTTGTGGGTCTGCACGCTGAGCCGCCAGCGGGGATGGCGCAGGCACCAGTCGATCGCCCATTCGGTGTTGCGGGCCTTGTCGACGCCATCCATCGGCTGAACGAAGAAATGGTCGAACGCCAGTGATTCGAGCGCGAGGAGATCGACTTCCGGCTGCGGCACGACGACCTTCAGCTCGGCGCCGCTGCGTTGCCGGAGCGGCGCGGTGCTCTTGGGACTCACGCAGATCCAGTCGATGCCGGGGGGCGAAGCGATCGTGCCGTTGGTCTCCACGGCCAGTTCGAATCCATGCTGGTGAAGCGCATCGATCAGCGGCGGATCGACCTGCAGCAGCGGTTCGCCACCGGTGAGCACGACCAGTGGACGGCCACTGGCCGACGGCGGCCATTGCGCGGCGACGACGTCGGCCAGCGCCTTCGCATCGGTGAACTTGCCGCCCAGCGTGCCGTCGGTGCCGACGAAATCCGTATCGCAGAAGCGACAGACAGCCTCGGCCCGGTCAGCTTCGCGGCCGGACCACAGATTGCAGCCGGCGAACCGGCAGAACACGGCAGCGCGGCCGGCGTTGCCGCCTTCACCCTGCAACGTATAGAAGATTTCCTTGACCGAGTAGGTCATCCCGGGGATTCCTGCATCATGACGACAGCGGGGCGGGGCGGAGCGAGGCCGGCTCGCAACGCATTCCGGCGGGTGGGCGGCGATGCACGTGCAGCGCGCCGTCTGATCCGCGCGGATGCGGCAACCAACGTGCCCGAGGAGGCGAGGCGAAAGGTTGGCGCCCGGATCGAGACCCCAGAGGGTCCGCAGACGCCACGCGGCGTCGTCGGCTGTCATGTTACCAGCGTGCCAGGCGAAACGCCGCGCGAGCGCGGCGTGGGATCTGGCGCTGCCTGCGCAACTCTCCACACAAATCACCATTCCTGCGATGCCGGCGCCTCGCCGTTCGGTTAGTCTGCGTTCCTCGATTCCCGATGCCCCTATCCTTCATGCACCTCTGGCAAGTGATCACCCCGCTCGGGGAGTCGCTGATCCTGATGCCCGCCGTCGGCGTCCTGGCCGCCTGGCTGTTGCCGCGCGACCGCGGCTCGACGCTGGTCTGGCGCTGGCTGCTGGCGGTCGGCGCCGCAGCGGCGATCACCGCCTGTTCGAAGATCGCGTTCATGGGCTGGGGCGTGGGCAGCGCGCAGTGGAACTTCACCGGCATCTCCGGCCATACGATGTTCGCGACGGCGGTCTATCCGCTGCTGTTGCGCACGATCGTATCGACCGCACCCGCGCGATATCACCCGTGGTCGATCGTGGCCGGCTTCGTGCTCGCGGCGCTGATCGGCATTTCACGGGTGCGGATCGGCGCGCATTCCTGGTCGGAAGTCATCGCTGGTTACGGGCTGGGCGGGCTGGCGAGCCTGCTCGTGCTCGCGCTGGCGTACGTGCCGCCCGCGCGACCGCCGCGCTGGCTGCTGGCCGGCGTGGCGTTGTGGCTCGGGGTGATGATGGTCGGCGCGCCGCCTTCGCCGGCGCATGGCTGGATCACGCAGGTCGCGCTGACCTTGTCCGGCCGCCAGGCGCCGTATACGCGGTCGGACCTGTTCCGGCCGCCGCCACAGACCCGCATGCCGGCGCTGCGTCCGTTCATGCACTCGCCGCCGCCCGTGTCGGCCATCGGCGCCATGCAACCGCCGCCGTCGTGAATCGTGATGGACGAAGCCGGCGACGCGATCTACATGCGGATGGCTCTCGACGAGGCCCGGCAGGCGTGGACAGCCGGTGAGGTGCCGGTCGGCGCGATCGTCGTACACGACGGACAGGTGATCGGACGCGGTTTCAATCAACCGATCGGCGCGCACGACCCGAGCGCGCATGCCGAGATGCGGGCACTGCGCGACGCGGCCTACCGAATGGGCAACTACCGGTTGCCGGGCTGCGACCTGTACGTGACGCTGGAACCCTGCGCGATGTGCGCAGGGGCGATCCTGCACAGCCGGATCCGGCGCGTGGTGTATGGATCGCGCGATCCGAAGACCGGCGCGTGCGGCAGCATCCTCGACGTATTCGGCGTGGCGGCGCTCAACCACCAGACCCGTGTCGAAGGGGGGGTGCTCGACGATGAATGCGCGAGCCTGCTGCGCGCGTTCTTCGCGGAGCGCCGCGCCGAACGACGGGCGGCCCGCACCGCGGCCGTCGCGCAGCCGCCTGCCGGACAAATGTCCGATGGAAAAACACCCACCCCGGATTGATCACCTGGCGGGATCGATCACCTGACTACTCAACTAGCGGTCGTGGGCCGCTCCTGTCTCGAGCCGACGGGAGCGTCCTCGCCACGAGCGTCACACCGTCACTGGATCTTGGCGCGCTCGCGCAGGTCCTTCTGCAGTTGCTGGACGTAGCGCCGTTCCAGCTCTTGCGCGATCTGCGGGCGGACTTGTTCGAGCGGCGGCGGCGGCACGTCGCGCACGTCGTCCAGGCGGATCACGTGATAGCCGAACTGGCTGTGGACCGGCACGCTCGTGTACTTGCCCTTTTCCAGCTTGACCATCGCGTCGGAGAACTCCTTGACGAAGGTGCTCGGACCGTTCCAGTCCAGATCGCCGCCGTTGGCCGCCGACCCCGAGTCCTTCGACTGCTTGGCCAGATCCTCGAACTTCGCGCCCTTGTCGAGTTCGACGATGATCTGCTTGGCCTGGTCTTCGGTCTCGACCAGGATGTGGCGGGTGCGGTATTCCTTCTCACCGGTGGTCTGGCTCTTGAGCTGATCGTATTCGGCCTGGATCGCGGCATCGGTGACCGGATGGCGTTTCAGGTTGTCCTGGATCAGCGCGCGGATCAGGATCTCCTGGCGCACGCGCTCGAGCTGACGCTGGAACTCCGGCGTCTTCTGCAGGCCGAGGCGATCGGCCTCCTGCGTGAACAACTCGCGCGCGATCAGTTCCTCTTTGATCGCGTTCCGCAGTTCGGGCGTATCGGGCCGACCCTGCGACTTGAGCTGTTCGAGAAACTCATCGACGCGTTTCTCGGGAATCGGCTTGCCATTGACGATGGCGATGTTCTGCGCGGCGGCGGGCGCGACGGCGGCGATCGACCCGCCGACGGCCAGCGCGATCAACAACGAAACCAGCAGGCGCGAACGGTGCGCACGTTTGATCATGGGGAGTCCTTGGAAGCGATGGAGTGGAGTCGATGTCGATTGCCGTCGACGATCGGTCGGGAGGCTTTCATGCACGAGTGCCAGCGCGGGCACGGCCGGGCGGTACGGCGTCCGGGCCTCGCAGGCCGGTTGCGGACGATGCGCGGAGCGGCCCGGCCGGTTCAGCCGGCTTCGGCGGGGGTCCGCGCGTCGATCGTCAAGGCGTGGATGCGCGCAGGCATCCAATCCTGGACGGCATCATACACGAGGCGGTGGCGCGCCATCAGCGCGCGTCCCTCGAACTGCGCGGCCACCAGCCGCACCCGGAAATGGCCCGCGCCACCGGCCGCGCCCGCATGGCCGGCATGCCGATCGCTCTCGTCGACCACCTCGATCCGCGCCTGTGGAAAGGCGCTGGCCAGGCGCTGCCGCAACTCGTCGATGCTGGGGCGCATCTCAGTCCTCATGTATGTGCCGGCTCAGGTAGGCCGCCTGGGCAATGATGAACAGGATCGTCAGTCCCAGCGAACCGAACAGCTTGAAGCTGACCCAGGTCTCGGTCGTGAACCGGTAGGCGACGAAGACATTGACGACCGCCATGACGGCGAAGAACGCGGCCCATGCGAGGTTCAGGCGATCCCAGATCGGCGCTTCGAGACTGACCTGGCGTCCCATCACTCCCTGGATCAGGTTGCGCCCGAAGCCGTAGCGGGCGGCAATCAGCGCGGCAGCGAATGCCGTGTACAGGACCGTCGGCTTCCATTTGATGAAGGTCTCGTCGTGGAACAGCAGCGTCATGCCGCCGAACACGCAGATGATCGCCAGGCTGGTCCATTGCATGCCTTCGATGCGCTGGCCCCGGAGCTTCATCCACGCGATCTGGAGCAGGCTGGCGGCGATCGCCACGCCCGTGGCCACGTAGATGTCGTAGACCTTGAACGCGACGAAGAACAGGACGATCGGCAGGAAGTCGAGCAGTAATTTCATGGAGCGGATTCTATCAACGATTCCACGTTACAATAACGGGTTTGACTCATACATAGGAGTGTCTCTGATGGCCGAACGCAGCCGTACCCGTCGCAACACGCTCGAGCGCCGTTGTCTGCAAAAGACGTTCAAACGCCTGTTCAAGGGCGAGAACAAGACCATCTTCAAGATGCTCGAGAAGATCAAGAAGGCCTGATCCGCGACGGTGGGGCTCGGTGATCGCCGAGTCCGTTCCGTTTCCCTTTCGCTCCCGTCTCCCGCCCTGCGCCGCGACACCCCGCCGCCGCACACCCGTCTCGCGTTTCATGCCTCCCGGCGTGCCGCCGCCTCGTTCTTCTCCCTCGTTCTTCTTCCCGCTTTTCTCTCTCCGCCTCCTTTCCCGTTCCCTCCCGCCAATTCCGCTGCTCCCGCATCGGTCCGCGCAGCCGTGCCCGTTCCGAAGGCCTGGGGTCAACCCCAGGCCCATACGCCGCTATCCGGGCCGCCGACGGAGTACCTTATGATGCAGCCCGCTTGCCATTCCACAATCCACTCCGGGACACCGGGGGTTTTTCGAGGAGTCGTTCGATGCTTGGCCAGATGATGGATGTTCCGCTCCAGATTTCGTCGATCCTGCAGCATGCGGCGCGTCATCACTCCGACGCCCAGATCGTGACCCGCCGCGTCGAAGGCGATATTCACCGCTACACCTACGCGGATTGCGAACGCCGTTCGCGCCAGCTCGGCGATGGCCTGGCCCAGCTCGGCATGCAGCCCGGCGACCGGATCGGCACGCTCGCCTGGAATACCTACCGGCATATGGAGCTGTACTACGGCGTCGGCGGCATGGGGTCGATCATCCACACGATCAACCCGCGCCTGCATCCCGACCAGATCGCGTGGATCATCGGCCACGCCGAAGACAAGCTGCTGGCATTCGACCTGACGTTCCTGCCGATCATCGAAGCCATCGCGGCCCATTGCCCGACGGTCAAGGGCTGGATCGCGATGACCGACCGCGCGCACATGCCGGCGACGACGAAGATCCCGAACCTGCTGTGCTACGAAGAAGTGCTGGAAAAGGGTTCGGCCGGCACGCGCTGGCCCCGGCTGGACGAGAACACCGCGGTGGGGCTGTGCTACACGTCGGGTACGACCGGCAACCCGAAGGGCGTGCTGTATTCACATCGATCGACCGTGCTGCACGCGTACGCGGCGTCGCTGCCCGATGCGATGGGGGCATCGGCCCGTGATGCGATCCTGCCCGTGGTGCCGATGTTCCACGTCAACGCCTGGGGCCTGCCGTATTCGGGCCCGCTGGTCGGCGCCAAGCTGGTGATGCCGGGCCCGGCCCTCGACGGCAAGTCGCTGTACGAGTTGTTCGAGGCCGAGGGCGTGACCTTCGCGGCGGGGGTTCCAACGGTCTGGCTCGGGCTGCTGCAATACGTGCAGGCCAACAACCTGACGTTCTCGACGTTCAAGCGCACGGTCGTCGGCGGCTCGGCGTGCCCGCCGGCGATGATGGAGACGTTCCGCGAAAAATTCGGCATCGAGGTCGTGCACGCGTGGGGGATGACCGAGATGTCGCCGCTCGGGTCGCTGTGCCGGCTGCAGGGCAAGCACCTGTCGCTGCCCGAGGAGGCGCAGCGCAAGCTGCTCGAAAAGCAGGGCCACGTCATCTACGGCGTCGACCTGAAGATCGTCGACGACAACGGCAACGAGTTGCCGTGGGACGGCAAGACCTACGGCAACCTGATGGCGCGCGGCGCGTGGGTGCTGACCCGCTACTTCAAGGGCGAGGGCGGCGACCCGCTGCAGTACGACGCGGACGGCAACGGCTGGTTCCCGACCGGCGACGTGGCGACGATCGACGCGGACGGCTACATGCAGATCACCGATCGCAGCAAGGACGTCATCAAGTCCGGCGGCGAATGGATCAGCACGATCGATCTCGAGAACCTGGCGATCGCGCATCCGGCCGTCGCCAACGCGGCGGTCATCGGCGTCGCGCACCCGAAATGGGACGAGCGCCCGCTGCTGATCGTGT
>JAKPAM010000053.1 GCA_029779435.1 Pseudomonadota bacterium
GCGGCTCAGGCGGCTTCAGTCTTGCCGCGCCTCGCGCGCTCGGCCTCTGGGCGGCGGCTGCGGATCCAGTCCCAGGTGGGTCAGGATCTTCTCGATCACCGGTCGCTCCAGGATGGCCGCGATGATCTTGAGCTCCCCGGCGCCGCAGTTGGGGCAGTGCTGCATGTCGATGTCGAACACGCGCTTGAGTAGCCGCGCCCAGCAGGCGACGAATTCCTCTATGACGCCATCGTCGGAGAGGGCATTGCGGGTTTCCGGGCGGTTCATCGTGACCAGCAGGATGTGGCCACGGCGCTCGAGATTCAGGAAGGGTTGCATGGCGCGGATGCTAGGGGCATCCGGCGGGGCGGAAAAATACTTTGTTTGTGTGGGGCGATATATGCGGTGTATGGGGATCGCACTCGTCGCGCGGGCAGGACCGTGGGCCCGACGCCGCCGGTGCCATGACCGGTGTTCGACGCGCTACGGCAAAAAGTCTCGCGCGGCCCGCGGTGAGATGGCTGAGGCCCGTCACCTCTCGCGCGCCCGCAACCGCGCCTCCACCGCCGACAGCGCCTCCACGACGAGCTCCCGCGCGCGCAGCGTGAGCGGCGACAGATGACCTTCGCGACGCGTGAGGATGCCCAGCACCCTCGGCAGCGCGAACCCCGGAACGCGAACGATCGACAAGCCCGCTCCGAGACCGATGTTCTCGTGGACCAGCCAATCGGGCGCGAAACAGAGGCAATCCGAACTCCTGACGGCGTCGATGGCCGTTTCGAGCGAACTGCAGACGACCGCATGGACCGGCGGATCGACGCCGGCGGCCACGAACAGCGCCTGCAGCCCGGGTCCCGACAGGACGCGCCTTCCGGCGCCGACCCACGGATATTCGAGCAGATGTACTGCGACAGGCGATCGCTGCCGAGCCAGCGGGTGGCCCTTGCGCACCACGGGCACGAGGTGATCGCGCAGGAGGGTTCGCGCCTGCAGTCCGGCGGGCAGCGAATCCGGTATCACGCAGACGCCGAACTCGTATTCCGCGTTCATCACTTTCGGAATGATCTGGTGGTTGTACCAGGCATCCAGGACGAGGTTCGCGGCCGGACGTTCCTTGCGCAGGCGGGGCACCAGCGCACGCACGACCGGACTGGAGACCGTATGGCCCACGGCCACGCGCACCATGCCTCGCCGACCTCGGGCGATGTCCAGCAGTTCGTGCTGAGCATCCTGCAGGTGGCTTGCGGCTGATTCGAGCCGTGCGATCAACCGGTTGCCGGCATCGGTCAAGGCGACACCACGCGACGTCCGTTCGACCAGCTCGACGCCGAAGCGCGCTTCGAGACGCTGGATCGCCCGGCTCAAGGTCGATTGCGATACCGCCAGATCGTCGGCCGCCTGCGCCATCGACCGATGGCGCGCCAGCTCGATGAAGTATTGGACGTCGGCATCCAGCATCGTCGATCCAGGAATGAACGTGACGCATTGCAGTTTGCACCATGTGCATAGCGCACGCCAGCCGGAGTCTCGACAATCGCCTGGCGATATCAGGAGACATCATGAGCCGACCCCTGGAAGGCATGCGCATCGTCGATCTGACCCACATGCTCGCCGGCCCGTTCGCCACGCATCAGTTGACCTTGCTGGGTGCGGACGTGATCAAGGTGGAACCGCCCGGCCGAGGCGACGCCGTCCGATGGGGCAAGGATCGCACCGGTCTGGGCCTGGCCGACAACTTCGTCGCGATCAATGCCGGCAAGCGATCGGCGGCCATCGACCTCAAGCATGCGGAAGGACGTCGCGCGGTCCTGGATCTGTGCCGCGACGCCGACGCCGTCGTCGAGAACTTCCGGGCCGGCGTGATGGACGAGCTCGGACTGGGCTATGTGGCGGTCAGCGAGATCAACCCGCGGATCGTCTACTGCTCGATCTCGGGGTACGGGCAGAACGGACCGCTGCGCGACCGGCCCGCCTACGATCACGTCGTGCAGGCCGTGACCGGCATGGCCGTCATGAACGGCGATGGCGACGCCGATCCGATCAAGGTCGGCTTCCCGGCGGTCGACACCGCCACCGGCATGACCGCCAGCAATGCCATCCTGGCCGCGCTGCTGCGTCGCGAACGCACGGGCCAAGGGCAGTTCATCGACGTGTCCATGGTCAGCGCGGCGGCGCTGCTGATGTACACCATGGTGACCCACGCGCTGGCCAGCGGCACCGAGCCCGCGCGCACCGGCAACCGCGGCTTCACCGGCAGTCCGGGCTGCGACACGTTCGGAACCGCCGACGGCCATGTCGCGACGGGCGCCAACACGCCGGCGCAGTTTCGCCGGCTCTGCGAGATCCTGGGCGTGTCGGCCATGCTCGCGGACGCCGATCTCTTCGACGAACGCATGCGCTCCGGAGCCGACTCCGGCTTCGCCACCTGCCGCGATCCGCTGGCCGTCCGCGCGCAACTGTCCCGCGCATTCGCCCACCGTTCCGCCGCGGCGTGGGAGGAGGCGCTGAACGATGCCTCGATCCCGGCGGCGCGTGTCCGCACGGTCGGCGAGTTCAGCCGCACCGCACTCGCGGCCATGCCGGGCGCCATCGTCGACGTGCCCGCGATGCCCGGCCATCCCGAAGGCGCGCGCACGCTGGGCGTCGGCTATCACACGGACACCGATCCGGCGGCGCTGGCATCCGGTGCCGCACGCCTGGGTGAGCACACCGTCGAAGTACTGACCGGCATCGGCTACGAGGCCGATGCGATCCGCGCAATGCTCGAAGGCGATGTCATTGCGCAGGCCAAGGCGCCTGTCGCCGCAGCCTGACGGCGCGGCTCGAGAAAAGGAGGAGAGACATCATGGGACGCATTCTCGTTCTGCTATCCGCGTTGCTGACGGCCGCTGTGTGCGCACAGCCCACCGCCAACGCACAACCAGGCTCCGCCGCATGGCCGGAACGCCCGATCCGCATCGTCATCGGCTTCCCGCCGGGGCAGGCGACCGATCGCACGGCCCGCCTGATCGCCGAGAAACTGACGGCCAGGCTCGGCCAGACCGTCCTCGTCGAGAACCGGCCCGGCCAGGCAGGTTCGATCGCGCTGGCGGGCCTCAAGCGCGCGCCCGCCGACGGCTACACGATCGGCATCGCCGCCACGGCCTCGATGACCACCAATCCCCATCTCTACAAGTCGGTCGGCTACGACCCGCTGGAAGACTTTCGCACCGTGTCGGTCCTCGGCGTCGGCCCGCTGCTGCTGCTGGCCAACAGCAAGATGCCGTTCGATTCGGCCGACGGATTCGTGAAGTACGCCAAGGACCACCCCGGGCGCCTGAACTACTGCTCGACCGGCAACGGCACGATCTCCCACCTGGCGATGGAACTCTTCAAGCGCGAGGCGGGCATCAGCCTGACCCACGTGCCTTATCAGGGCAGCGTGGCCGCGATGAGCGACCTGGCCAACGGCGACGTTTCCGTCTGCTTCGATACCGTGGCCGGCGCCCAGCCGATGCTCAAGGCAGGGAAGATCAAGGCGCTCGCGGTCGCGACGCTCGAACGGATGGACATCCTGCCCGACCTGCCCACGCTGTCCGAGAGCGGCTTCAAGAAATTCGAAGCGGCGCCGTACATCGGCATGCTGGTCCCCGCCGGAACCCCAGCCGTGATCGTCGACCGGCTGCATGCCGAACTGCGCGGGATCGGCGCGATGCCGGACGTGCGGGATCAGTTCAGGAGCACGGGCACCGTGAGCGTCTTCTCCTCGCCGGATGCGTTCGCCGGGCAGTTGCGGACGGATTTCGAGAAGTGGCGCAAGGTGATCCGCGACGCCGACATCCGGCTGGAATGACGACCGAGCCTGGCGGCAATCCGATGAGCCTGCCCGCAAATCTGGCGCTCGGCGCGACGTTCAGCGGTTCACTGACCGTGACCGAGACGCACATCGTCATCGGCGCAGGCCTGATCGGCGGCTTCCAGCCCGTCCACGTCGATCATGAAGAAGCACGCCGGAAGGGGTTTTCAGGGCCGATCCTGCACGGTTCCCTGACCGCTGCGATCATGTCGGCCGTCATCGGGCGCTCGCTGCCCCCTGGCAAGTGGGCGTTTCTCGGGCAGGATACCGACTACCGGGCACCGGTCCTCGCCGGCGACACCCTCACGTCGACCTGGCGGGTCGCATCGTTCGAACCGCACGCACGGCTTGGCGGGACGATCGTGCGGCTCGACGGCCATTGCACGAACCAGCGCGACGAACGGGTCGCCGAGTCGCGCGCCAGGCTGCTGCACCGCTGACAAACGCCTCGCAACGGAAGCCACGAAACATGAAAGACACAGACACGATCGACCCGGCGGACGCGGACTGCCTGGACAGACTTCTCACCCGGCGTTACAGCTGCCGGGCCTTCCTGCCCGATCCGGTGCCGCAGGAGACGCTCGAGCGGATCGTGACGATGGCGCAAAGAACGGCGTCATGGTGCAACTCGCAGGCCTGGCAGGTGGTCATCACCCGCGGCGCCGCGACCGAACGGTTCCGGACAGCACTGCTGGCGGCCACCGACAATGGCACCCACGATTCCGACATCCCGTTTCCTCGCGAATATCGGGACGTCTATCTCGCGCGCCGGCGCGAGTGCGGATTCCAGCTCTACGACAGCGTGGGCATCGCCAAGGGCGACCGGGCGGCTTCCGCGCGCCAGGGAAGGGAGAACTTCCGGCTGTTCGGCGCGCCGCACGTCGCCATCATCAGCACACCGGAGCCGCTGGGGACCTACGGAGCCGTCGATTGCGGAGCATACGTGGCCAACTTCATGGCGCATAGGAATTTCAAACGGTCTGTGGAAAGCCTGGAAAGCCCGACTCAGCCCTGGGTGGGCAGCCGATGCCTGCCTGGATGGCTTGGAACTGGCGCCTGGGCCGTTGCCTTGTCTGGATTCGGCCCGCCCTGACGGCTCGCCTCGCGCTCGTTGGGCCT
>JAKPAM010000209.1 GCA_029779435.1 Pseudomonadota bacterium
ACGTGCACGATCCGCACCGGCTGCGCGAACCGCACGCCCAGCGCCGCCAGTTCCCGCATCAGCCACAGGTTGATCCGCTGCTGCTCATCCATGTACACGCCGTACTCGGCCGCCAGCACGTAATAGACGGCCTCGAAACGCGGCCCCGATTCGTCGAAGGCCAACAGGTGCGCCCGGTCGAAGCGCAGTCGCTCGCTGCCCTCGACCGCCTCCCGCACGATCCACGGGATACGCTCGACCTGTTCCGGCGTACAGCCGAACGCGACATTGAACGTGAACACGATGCGCCGCTGCTGCATCCGCTTGTAGTTGCGGATCGTCTGCTTCAGCAGGTCCGTGTTGCCGATGACGACCTGCTCGCCGCTGAGGCTGCGCAGCCGCGTCGTCTTGATGCCGACGTACTCGACGCTGCCCAGCACCTCACCGAACGCGATGAAGTCCCCGACCTCGAACGGCTTGTCGACGGCGATCGACACCGACGCGAACAGATCGCCGAGGATGTTCTGCGCCGCCAGCGCGATCGCGATGCCCCCGACGCCCAGGCTGGCCACGAACGCGGTGATGTTCACGCCGAGGTTCGACAGGATCGCCAGCAGTACGATCGACCACAGCAGCGTGCGCAAGCCCCAGGACATCAGCGTGGATGCCACGCTGACCGTCGTGCCGTCCTCGGCGTTGCGCGCCGCATAATGGCGCAGGCCGACCGTGACGGCGCGATTGGCCCAGAGCGCGATCTGCATGGCCAGCACGACGAACCACAATTGATCGAGCCGGGACGCCCAGGGCGGCGGCCAGTCGATCATGCCGGCGCCGATCAGCAGCGCCACCAGCACCAGCAGCCCGCGGTGCGTGCCGCCGAGCACATCGGCCAGCACGTCGTCGGCGCGCAAACGCGTCTGGCCCGCTACCCGGGACAAGCGATGCCGGACGGTGCGCAGCATCAGCGACAGGACGAGGAAGGCGGTGATCGCGACGAGCATCGCGATCGCCAACTCCAGCGGGGTGATCCGCCAGAACAACGGAACGGACAGCCAGGACCAGAATTCGAGCATCGATACGGGTACGCCTTTTCACGGGCAAAAGACCAGTGTACCGGATCAGCACGCCTCAGACGCCAGTGGAGTTACTTACAATCAATTGCAATCCATTGATAGAACTAGAGCGACGTTCAACGATCATTGACACATTCCTTCGTTGGCTTGCCTTCGTCGGAACCGGCGGCGATTCCGGTGCCGAGCAGCCCGATCACCCCGACCCATCCGATCACCAGCAGCATCAAGCTCAATTCGTCCATCATCATTCTCCCAGCGAGACCCAAGTCATCCATGGCGACGATGATGCGCAGGCGGGGCTGAACGTCGGCTGAGCGATGCGTTCAGCGCGCGTTCAGGTAGCGATCGCTATAACGGTGACCTTTCCATGCCATCGATGCCGCGGGCAGCCCGACGCCCGCGGCCTGCCGGAGATCACCATGCCTGTTCCGAGCCGCCACTCCGCTCGCGATATCCGCACGACGCGGGGACCCTACCCCTTCGTCTCCCGCTCGCTGGCGGCGCTGATGGCCGCCGGACTGCTCGCGATCGGCCCGTCCTGGCCGGCCTATGCCGATGGCGACGGCGAACGCGCCCGCGCCGCGCTGCAGGCCGGCCAGATCCGGCCCCTGCAGCAGGTGCTGGACACCGTCGCGCGACAATGGAACGGCGAGGTCATCTCGGTCGAACTCGACTGGGAGGACGGCGGGTGGGTCTATGAAGTCAAGCTGCTGTCGCCGCAGGGCGCAGTCATCAAGCTCGAGTACGACGCCAAGGCCGTGACCTTGATCAAGGCCAAGGGCCGCGGCGTGGCCGACGCGCGCAAAGGGTCGTGAGCGATGCGGGCGCTGCTGGTCGAAGACGAACCGACGCTGGCCGCGCAGGTGCGCGCCGCGCTCGAAGATGCCGGACTGGCCGTCGATCATGCGTCCGACGGCGCGCAGGCCCACGTGATGGGCGGCACCGAGACCTATGACGTCGTGGTGCTCGATCTCGGCCTGCCCGCGCTGGACGGGCTGTCGGTGCTCAAGCGCTGGCGCGCCGAGGGCATCGGCATGCCGGTGCTGATCCTGACCGCGCGCGATTCATGGACGGACAAGGTCGAGGGCATCGACGCGGGCGCCGACGACTACCTGGCCAAGCCGTTCCAGATGCCCGAACTGATGGCGCGCGTGCGGGCGCTGATCCGGCGCGCGCACGGCTTCGCGTCGTCGATCCTGGAGGTCGGCAACCTGTCGCTCGACACGCGCCGCGCGCAGTTGCTGCGCGATGGCAGGCCGGTCGCGCTGACGTCGCACGAGTACCGCGTGATCGCCTACCTGATGCACCACCCGGGCAAGGTCGTCAGCCAGGCCGATCTGGTCGAGCACATCTACGCGCAGGACTTCGACCGTGACAGCAACACGATCGAGGTCTTCATCGGCCGGCTGCGGCGCAAGCTCGGCGCGGACCGCATCGAGACCGTCCGCGGTCTCGGCTACCGGCTTCGCGAGGATTGAGAAGCCGTGAAGATGCATCGTTCCCTGTCGTTCCGCCTGGTCGTCGCCGGCATCGTCTGGATGGGACTGACGCTGGGCCTGGCGTGGGTCGGCCTCGGGCAGTTGTTCGATCACCATGTGACCGCGACCTACCAGCGCCAACTGGCCGACCGCCTGAACCTGCTGGCCGCCAGTTTCGAATGGAACGAGCACGACAAGCTCGTCCTGTTGCAGGCCCCGGCCGATCCACGCTACCAGCAGCCGTACTCGGGCAAGTACTGGCAGATCGACGACGAACGAGGCCGGATGCTCGATCACTCGCGCTCGCTGTGGGACCAGCAGCTCGCGCTGCCCG
This sequence comes from Pseudomonadota bacterium, assembly GCA_029779435.1. Classification (GTDB taxonomy): domain Bacteria; phylum Pseudomonadota; class Gammaproteobacteria; order Burkholderiales; family Burkholderiaceae_E; genus JAKPAM01. The sequence continues at coordinate 2,865 of JAKPAM010000209.1, forward strand.
CTCCCGCCGCGACGCAGCAAGGGCTGCGGCACCTGACCGTGGTCGGCCCGCAGCGCCAGCAACTGCTGGTCGTCGACCGTAGCGTCAGCCTGCCGGGACATGACCGGCCGGTCCGCATCGCCGTGGCGACCGACCGAGCCGAATTGATCGCCGCCCGTCGCGACTTCGATCACCTGCTGGCGCTGGCGCTCGCCGTCCTGGCCGTCGGGCTCGGCCTATTGATCGCGGTGCAGGTGGCGATCGGGCTGCGCCCGCTGCACCGGCTGCTCGCGTCGCTGACACAGCTTCGGCGCGGCTCGGCCCGCACGCTGGCCGGCGACTGGCCGAACGAGATCGCGCCGCTGGTCGAGGAACTGAACGCGCTGCTGGCCCGCGACGCGGCCACGATCGAACGCAGCCGCCGGCAGGCCGCCGACCTCGCGCACGGCCTGAAGACGCCGCTGGCGATCCTGACCAATGTCGCGTCGCAGCCGGCGACCGAGGCGACGGCCAAGCAGGTCATCGTCCAGACCGAAGCGATGCGGCGCCAGATCGAACGCCATCTCGCCCGTGCGCGGGCCGTCGGCCGCGCCCGCCTCGGCGGTCCGCAGACCGACGCCGGCGCGGTCGTGCGCGAAGTGATCGCCGCGATGCAGACGTTGCACCACGACCGGCAACTGACGATGCGAGCGGAGGGCGGGGGACGCTTCGACGGCGACCGCCAGGACCTGATCGAGATGTGCGGCAACCTGCTCGAGAACGCCTGCACCTGGGCCGCCCACCGCGTCCAGGTCGGCGTCGCCAGCGATGGCGAGGCGCTATCGGTGACGATCGAGGACGATGGTCCCGGCATCGATGCGTCGCGCATCCCCGCGATCCGCGACGGCAGCGCACCGCTGGACCAGCGCTCTCCGGGCAGCGGGCTGGGCCTGTCGCTGTGCATCGAGATCGCGCAGTTGTACGGCGGGCGCCTGGACCTGGATCGCAGTCCGCTGGGCGGGCTGCGCGCGACGCTGGTGCTGCCGGTCGCCGCCGCGGCAGACTGAAAACCCCTGAACGAACCAGCCACTCCCGCCCGACCCGCGACGGCGCGTCCGATTCGTTCACCGGTGGGATCCGGCACTGCCGGCCCGCTGTGGACGAAGCGGCGCCCTACCCGCCGGTCGCCCGCGCACCGTCGAAGAACAACCGGCAGGCCGACGCGAACTCCGCCTTCAGCGCAAGCCGGGGGTTCATCAGCCAGCGCAGCAGGGCCGCCAGATACAGATGGTGGAACCAGATCGCCAATTGATCGGCCGACGAATCGGTGCGCAGCTCGCCCGAATGCCGGCCCTGCTCGATCAGCGCCCGCCACGTATCGACGATGTCGATACCGGTAACCGTCTGGTCCGGTCGCTCGCCCGCGCCGAACGCCCCGAAGCGAAAGCGCAGGTAGGCGAGCAGATGCTCGGGATGCGCCTCGCACCAACGCGCCGATGCATCGAGGATGAAGCGCAGGCGCGCCGCCGCGCTGCGCCGCCGCGCCAGTTGAGGCCCCAGATCGGCCAGGTCGCGCCGCAGCGACTGCTCGACCCAGCGGGCCAGCAGCGCATCCTTGGCCGGAAAATGGTTGTACAGCGTGCGCTTGGCGACGTCGGCCTCGGCCGCGATCTGCTCCATCGTCACACCCGCATAACCGTGCGTGGCGAACAGGCGGGTCGCCGTGTCGGTCAGGTGGTCGAGCATCCGCGCCCGTTTGCGCTCGCGCAGGCCGGGCGCGCGCTCATCCTGCTTGCCGTCGGCCGACCGCCGGCTCGCCGGGTCTGTCGGCGTCACGTTTCTCGTCATGCGTCGTTCCCCCGGGCTCGTCGGGTTGCATCGTTCGTGCACATCGTGCAATAGTACACGTCGTTTACTTTTTACGTCGTATACTTTTTCGCGACGAGAGATCGCCGCGCACGCGTCATGAAGCTTGTCGTCGCCACTTATGGCACCGAAGGCGATGCGCGCCCGATGGCCGCGTTGTGCCGCGCCTGGATCGATGCCGGCCATTCGGCCACGCTGCTCGCCGACGCGGCCACGCTCGGCGCGGCCGCCGCGATGGACGTGCCTGTCATCGCGCTGGCCGGCGACATCCGCGACGCGCTGCGCCCGGGCCAGGCCCTATCGCGAGCCGTCGAGAAGTCCGGCGGCGCATCGCGGACCGCTCGCGCCATCGCCGGCATCGCCAACGCGCACGCCGAGGATTGGGTCCGCCAGATCGCCGACTGCGCGAGGGATGCCGACGGCATCGTCGCCGCCGGCCTGGCTGCGTTCGCCGCGCTGTCGGTGGCCGAACAACGCCGCCTGCCCGTCGCCGGCGCCGGCTTGTTCCCGCTGCATCCGACGTCGGCGTTCGCCGCCCCGTTCCTGCCGCCGGCGCGCGTGCCCCGATGGCTGAATCGCGCGAGCCACGTCGCGATCAACGCGCTGCTGTGGCGCGGCTTCCGGTCGCGGATCAACGATGCGCGCGGCCGCGTGCTCGGGCTGCCGCCGCGCAAGGCGATGTGGACCGGCTACCCGGCGTTGTACGGCATCTCGCCGACGCTGCTGCCCCGCCCTGCCGATTGGCCCGACGACGTCGTGCTGTGCGGACAATGGCGTACCGCGGCCCGCCAGGACTGGACGCCGCCCGCGCCGCTGACCGACTTCCTCGCCGACGGCGACGCGCCGATCTACATCGGCTTCGGCAGCATGGCGGGCTTCGATCGGCAGCGGCTGCTCGACGCGATGATCGGCGCCGTCGCCGGCCGCCGCGCGCTGTTCTACCCGGGATGGAGCGGCATCGACGTCCGCGCGCTGCCCGGCAATTTCCACGTCGTCGGCAACACCCCGCACGACTGGCTGCTGCCGCGCACGGCGCTCGCGATCCACCATGGCGGATCCGGCACCACGCATTCGGTCGCCGCGGCCGGCGTGCCGGCGATCATCATGCCGTTCGCCGGCGACCAGCCGTTCTGGGCGCATCGGATGCACGCGCTGGGCATCGCCCCCGCGCCCGTCGATGGCCGGCGGCCGACCGCCGCGGCGCTGGCCGGCGCGGCGCTGGCCGGCGCGGCGCTGGCCGGCGCGATCGATGCCGCGTCGCAACCCGGGATGCGCGCACGCGCGAAAGCGATCGCCGAGGCGATGGCGACCGAGGATGGCCTGGCCTGCGGAGTCGAGACGCTGCGGCGGATCTTCGTTCGATAGCGGCGCGCAAATCCGGCATCGGCGCGATGCGTGTGCCCCCGGCCGCTCGATCGGCGAACGCTGATGCGGCCTCGGATCAAGCGTCGACCGCCGACAAGGACCTAACATATCGGGAGGCGCGGACCACGCGCGCCATCACGACCTGCCAAGGAGACGTTCCCGATGCCCACTTCCACCCCGGCCGCCCCGCTGAGCGGCGGCGAAACCTTCGACTTCCTGATCATCGGCGCCGGCATCTCCGGCATCGGTGCGGCCCATCACCTGCGCCAGCGCTTCCCGGACAGCCGTTTCGCACTGCTCGACGCGATGGAGGGCTTCGGCGGAACGTGGTGGACGCATCGCTACCCGGGCGCCCGCTCGGACAGCGACCTGTACACGTATGGGTACGGCTTCAAGCCGTGGCGGGGCCGCTCGATCGCCACCGCCGACGAGATCCGCGCGTACCTGGCCGAGGCCATCGACGAGAACGACCTCGCGCCCAGGATCCATTACGGCCACAAGGTGACGGCCGCCGACTGGTCGTCGGACGACGCATGCTGGACGCTGCGAGTCCAACGCGTCGGCTCGGGAGAAACGTTGACGCTCACCACGCGCTTCCTGTGGATGTGCTCGGGCTACTACGACCACGACAAGGGCTACACGCCCGAGTGGCCGGGCTTCGAGGATTTCACCGGCCGGATCGTCCATCCTCAACACTGGCCCGAGGACCTGGACTACGCCGGCAAGCGCGTCGTCGTCATCGGTTCGGGCGCCACGGCGGCCACGCTGATTCCGGCGCTGGCCGACTCGGTCGAGCACATCACGATGCTGCAGCGCTCGCCCACGTTCTTCTCCGCACAGCCGTGGGCGCATGAACTGGAAGCGCCGTTGCGCAAACTGGGCCTGCCCGACGAATGGATGCACGAGATCCTGCGGCGCGCGCACCTGGTACGAAACGCCGAGGTCGTCCATATGTCGTTCGCGCAGCCCGAGGCGCTGAGGGCCTACCTGATCGACCAGATCCGCGCCCAACTGCCCGAGGGCTTCGACGTCGACAAGCACTTCAATCCCCGCTACCGCCCGTGGCAGCAGCGCGTGGCCGTCGTTCCCGAAGGCGACCTGTTCGCCGCGATCCGCGCCGGCAAGGCCTCGGTGGTCACCGATACCATCGAACGCTTCGATGCCACCGGCATCCGGTTGGGCAGCGGCGAGCATCTCGATGCGGACATCATCGTCACCGCGACCGGCTTCAACCTGCAGTTGTTCGGCGGCGTCTCGTTCCGCGTCGACGGCGAACCCGTCGACTTCAGCCGGCACATCACTTACCGGGGCGTGATGATCAACGACGTGCCCAACATGGCGTACATGCAGGGCTATTTCCGCTCGAGCTGGACGCTGCGCATCGACCTGGCCTGCGACCTGATCTGCCGTATCGTCGAACACATGCGCAGCCAGGGCCGCAACGTCGTCGTCCCCACGCTAAGCAATGGCGATGCCGACATGCAGCGCCTGCCGTGGATCGATCCCGAGAACTTCAACGCCGGCTACGTCGTGCGCGCGCAGTCGCGAATGTACCGCCAGGGCGACCGGGCACCGTGGAAGCACGACATGGAATACCACGAGGAGCGAACCGTGCTGCCAACGGTGAGGCCGGAGGATGAGGCGCTCGCGTATCGATGACACTTGGCGCTCAGAACGGTGGCTCAGAGGGCCTTGAGCAACAGGATCTTTCCTCGCCCGGACATCAGCGTCTGTTCACCGGCCTGCACGACGCCATCGAGGTCGACGAGCATGTTCCCGCTGTCTGACGGCGCAGCCATATCGGAGACCACCCATCTCAAAACCAGCAGTACGCCGGGCCGCACCGGCTGATGAAATTTGAAGCTGAATTCCAGGCCCACCACCGGGTTGATCTCGGAGAAATGACTGGCGACCATGCCCGTAAAGAGGCTCATCACGTGCGGGCCCGATGCAATGACGCCCTTGAATCGGGTTGATTTCGCAAACTCCGGATCGAGATGCAGTGGGTTGGTATCGCCGCAAAATCGAGAAAACTTGGCGATCTCGCTCTCGTCGAGTTGCAAATTCATCGAGAATGAATAGCCCGGAGAAATCTCCACCGAGTTGATCAGCACGGCAACCTCGCTTCAAGAAGGTCCGGCATCAGCACTTGCGATCACGCGTCTACGGCGAAATCGCGTAAGCGTTACCCAAGTGGGCTAATCTGGCGTTCGGGACAATGGCACGGCAAGTTGTGTGAACCGTGCACGCGGAAATCTATCATGGCGACTATATCGAAGCCGAAGCTCACCAAGGAGAAAGTGCGCGAGCAGGAGCGACCAATCCAGAATCACGAGACCCGCCAGCGCCCGATCTGCTCGACGTACAACCCCTTTTGCCGGCAGTACTCGGCCAGCTCCGCCTCGGCCATCCCCAGCGTCTCGACCACGATCGCAAACTTGTCCTGCGCGCTCCAATCCTCCGGATTGCTGCCATCGCCCGGCACCGCCCGTCCCGATGAACGCCGGGGATGGCTCCCCCTGCACGCGCGCTAGAAAACTCGATCCCTCGGCATCACTGGCAACGGACGACATCACCGCCGTTCCCGTGACGTCATCTCGGCCATTGCCTTGATTCGTGAATTATTACAGGATATATTACTGGGCATATACAAGAACGAGGAGTGAACGTGGGTAGCTCACAAACGCGTGCAGTCCGCAGCTATCGATCTCGATTGACCGAGCGCGGCCTGGCGCGCTTCGAAGTGCTCGGCCGCGATACGGATCGTGACCTCATTCGCTCCGTGGCGCGCCGCCTCGCGGAGGACAACGCGAACGCGTCGAAGTTGCGCATGATCATTTTTGAGGCTGTCTCTGACGCATCCCCCAAACAGGGAAGCATCCTCGCCGCGCTTCGCCGATCGCCTCTGGTCGGTGCCGATATCGACGTCAGCCGGTCACGCGAAAAAGGACGTGACGTCGACCTGTGACCCGTTATCTTCTCGATACCAACATCATCAGCAACATCGTCAAGCCGCAGCCTGCCGAGCCGTTGCTGGACTGGTGGGCAGCGCAGTCGGACGACAACCTGTTCATCACATCATTGACGATTGCCGAGATCTTCCGTGGCATTCTCGAAAAGCCTCACGGGAAGAAGCGTGAGGCCCTGGACGCTTGGTTCTCGGGGTCCGAAGGGCCCTTGGCATTGTTCGCCGGCCGGATCCTCCCGTTCGACGACAGGGCCGGCCTTATCTGGGCCCGGTTGATGGCTGAAGGTAAAGCCGTCGGCCGCCCCAGAAGCGGCTTCGACATGATCATCGCCGCCATTGCCGAAGCCAACGACTGCATCGTGGTGACGGATAACGAGAAGGATTTCGCCGAGACGCCGTTCATCAATCCGATGCGTGCTGTGGATTGATCCAGCGCCGAGGTTCGCCGAGCTCGAAGCGTACGCAAGTCCGACATCGCCGCCGGCATGGCGCCTCGACATTGCCCTACTGTTTGTCCGACGGCCACGCCGGGCGCCGTTTTTCCACGAATGCCGCCATCCCCTCGCGCGCATCCGCCGTCGCCGCGACGTTGCCGAAATGCTCGACCGCCGACGCGACGCCTCGGCGATATTCGACGTCCAGCGCCTTGTAGAAGGCCTGGCGTCCCAGCTTCATGACCAAAGGCGACTTCGTGCAGAGCAGGCCGGCCACCGCCCGGGCGCGCTCGAGCACCTGCGCTTCGGGCACGACCTCGTTGACGAGGCCCAGTTGCAGGGCCTCGGCAGCGGAAAAACTGCGCCCCATGAACAGCAGTTCGAACGCTCGGTGCTTGCCGATGATGCGCGGCAAGTGCGTGTAGTGGATGGCCGGCGTGACGCCGACGTCGATCTCCGGATAGCCGAAGGTGGCGGTATCGGCGACGATCAGCATGTCGCACGAGACCGCCAGCGTCATGCCGCCCCCGCGCGCCGTGCCGCCGACCGCGGCGATGGAGGGCTTGCCCAGCCGGGCCTGGGCATCGAACAGGCCCGTATAGAGCTTCTCGACCAGCGAGAGCTTGTGCTCGAAGCTCGCATCGCCCATCTCGCTCAGGTGCAGGCCGGCGCAAAACCGTCCGGGTACGGCGCTCCCGAGGATGACGGCCTTGACCGCCGGATCCCGCGCGGCCCGATCCATGTACTGCAATAGCTGCTCGATCATGGGCTCGGTGATGGCGTTCACCGGCGGACTATCGAGGAGGATCTCGGCGATCGCATCCTGGACGGCATAAGTGACGGTACGGGAGACAGGCTGATTCATGATGGTGATTCAGAGGACGTCGATCAGCAGGGATTCTCCCACGCCCGGAAATCAGCAGTTGCACACCGCCCTGCGCCTCTCTCACGACACACGCCCGAGTGGCCCGGCTTCGAGGATTTCAACGGACAGACGTCCCCCTGCAGCACTGGCTCTAGGATCCGGACCGCACCGGCAAGCGCGTCGTCGTCATCGATTCGGGCGCCACGGCCGGCGCACTGTTGAAACAAGCGCCGGCCGCGGTCAGCAAATCGCCAATGGCTTCACGCGATCTCGAGCTGGACGTCGATGTTGCCGCGCGTGGCGTTCGAGTACGGGCACACCTGATGGGCAGCGTCGACCAGTTTCTTCTGCTGGTCGCTGTCCAGTCCCGGCAGCGAGATCCTCAGTTTCACCGCGATGCCGAACGCCGCGCCGCCGTCGGTCGGCCCGAGCGAGACGCTGGAATCGATCGCCACGTCCTTGGGCACGGCCACGCCGACCTTCGACGCCACCGCCCCCATCGCGCCGATGAAGCAGGCCGCATAGCCGACGGCGAACAACTGTTCCGGATTGGTGCCGGGCTTGCCCGAGCCGGGCCGGCTCAGCGTGACGTCGAGTTGACCATCGGACGTCTTGCCGGCGCCTTCACGGCCACCGGTTACGTGGGCCTCGGCGGTATACATGACCTTGTCGAGCTGGCGCATCGTGCAATCCTCCTGAGTGAGCTTGTGATGTCTGGCCATGGTAGCCGCTCTCGGGCGCGGCGGGGTGCTCAACGTCATCTCGACCGGCGAGCCGTTCGATTCCGCTACCGCCACGCGACGCTGGACGCGGTCGCTCCGAAGGTCGCGACGATGGAGACCGGCGGCTCGCGTCCCTCGCGATGAGCTCGAACCACGGCGTCCCACGGATGATTATCATCGCCGGTGGATGCCAGCATGCGATCCGAACACGCTATCCATCAGGAGACAACGCACGATGCCAACCACCGCCAAGAAACAGACCTCTCGCCGCACCGGCAAGAATCCGGGCCGAGCGCTCATCACCGGCGCCTCGGCAGGCATCGGTGCCGAGCTGGCGCGCGAGTTCGCCCGCCACGGCCATCCGCTGACGCTAGTGGCGCGCCGGCGCGAAGCGCTGACCGAACTGGCGGCCGAACTCACGCGCGACCACGGTGTCGACGTCAAGGTCGTCGCACAGGATCTGGCCAAGCCCGACGGTCCGGCGGCCGTGGTGAAAGCCGCCGAAGCCGATGGCGACGTCATTGACATCCTCGTGAACAACGCCGGCATCGTCGATACCGGCCCCTTCGCCGATGCCGCCACCGACCGGCTGTTGGGCCTGATCGACCTGAACGTGCGCGCCACGACCGAGATGTGCAGCCGCCTGTTGCCGAGCATGGTCGCGCGCGGAACCGGACACATACTCAACGTCTCATCGCTCTCGGCCTTCCAACCCGTGCCGACGATGGCCACCTCGGCGGCCAGCAAGGCATTCTTGATGTCGCTGACCGAGGCGCTTTCGGAAGAGCTGCGCGGCACCGGCGTCAGCGTCACCGCGCTGTGCCCCGGCTTCACGCAGACGGACATGATCGACGAAATCCAGGCCGCGTCGTCGACCGTGCGCGGGATCCCCAAGGCCTTCCTGTCGAAACCTGCCGACGTCGCCGCCCAGGGCTACCGCGCGCTGATGGCCAGACAAACGGTCTTGGTCCCGGGCCTGTCCAACCAGATCACCGCCGCCTGGGCGCAGGTCACGCCTCGCTGGGTCACGCGCTATGTGGCCGGCTTCGCCACGCGCAACAAGACGTAGGGGCTGATCCGTTCTGCCTGCCGAGGTCGAACCGCTTCGCGCTCGCCTCGCTTGACCTCGCCCTAACGGGCGAGACTTGCGCTTTGACCGGTGCTCAGATGATTCAGAGCGCTTTCATCAGCAGGATCTTTCTACGCCCGGAGGAGTAGCGCGCAACCGTGTAGGCGGCAATCCATCATGGCGACTGCATCGAAACTGAAGCTCTCTCGGGACGAGGCGCGCGGGCCAGTTGCGTGCAAAGCGGCTACGGCCGCTCCAGATTCAGGCCGACCGTGTACTCGCCTGCGTTCCAGGAACAGGCACACCACCAGTCACAGGCAGCCGCCACCAGCACCGAAGCCGATAACAACCAGGCCTTCATCGGTACTGTGTCGATTTGGGATGACGAATGAGCGCGGGCTGCCGCGCCTGGAGCATAACTACATCTCATGGCACGTTTTCCCAAAGCTCCGCTGGAAGCGGCCGACGCACCCCGTCAGGCCAAAGCGCGTGACACCGCTGGCGAGCAGCGTCTACGCTGACCGAACCATGGAATCGGCTCGCTACGGCGCCTTCATCAGCTACCGCCATGTGGCGGAGGATCGCCGCTTTGCGCAGCGGCTGCATGACGAACTCGAAGCATGGACTACACCAGCGCGACTCGTGGAGCAAGGAGCGCGCATCAAGGTCGGGCGCGTATTCCGTGACGAGGAGGAGCTTGCCGCCTCTTCCGACCTGAGCGCCGAGATCGACAGCGCCCTGCGTGATTCGGAGTCGCTCATCGTCATCTGCTCACCGCTTACCCCGACATCGCGCTGGGTCAACGAAGAAGTCCAGCGGTTTCGCGCGCTCGGGCGTAGCCACAGAATCTTGGCCTGCCTGATCAAAGGCGAACCATCCGAGTCCTTTCCGCCGGCCCTCTTCAATGCAATGGACGGTAGCGCAAGTGAGCCGCTGGCTGCCGACTTCCGCCCTCCATCCGATGGCAGCACCGCTGCGGCCCAGCGGCTCGCGAAGCTGCGTCTGCTCGCTGCCCTGATAGGTTGCCGCTTTGACGACCTTGTGCTTCGCGAACAGGCGCGCCGCCGCCGTCGTGCGGCAATCGGCACGGCGGTGTTGGTCGGCGTGAGCGCGGTCGTCAGCATCCTCGGCTTCACCGCACTGCAGCAACGCAATGCCGCCGAAAACCAGCGGCGTGTGGCAGAGCAACGGCGCGACGCGACACTGCTGACGCAGTCACGATTCCTGAGTTCGCTGTCGAGTCAGGCACTCGGTGAGGGCCATGCCAGCCTTGCGGCTTTGCTGGCTCTGGAGGCCCTGCCGCGTGAGGGATCACCGGAGGACCGCCCATACCACTCGCCGGCCATGTCCGCGCTGTACGCGGCGGTCCTTGGTCAGCGTGAACAACTGACGCTGGGCGAAGGAGGACTGGACGGCGAAGCCGCTCTCACACCAACCGTATCAGCTGTTCGATTCACCACGAATGGATCGCAGGTGATCGTCGGCACGACAGGTGGCGCAGTAGAACTCTGGGACATCGTCAGCAGACGCCGCGTAGCCTCCGTTTCGCTCGGCAACAAGCCTGTGGTGCGCTTGGCATTCGATCGTAACGACCTGCGCGGCTTTGCCGCGAGCGGCGCCGAGGTGTTCGAGGTCGACTTGGGTAGTGGCCGTGCAGCGCCAGTGGCGTCTGTGGAAGACGCCATCGAATCGCTGACCGCCCACGACAGTGGCTCGACATTTGTCACGATCACAGTGCAGGGGCAACGCGCACGCGCGGTACGCTGGACGCGAGGCACCGAAGAGCGCTTTTCAGCTGGCCCGGCGCTTGAGTTCGGCCTCGATCTCCTCTACCACTACACGATCCGAGCGGACGGTCGGCAACTGGGTTTCGGCAATGCGCACATGAAGGGCTTGATCCTGGGCGATCTGGTCAGCGGCGCGAAACGGCTGCTGCTACCGCCCCAGCTCAAGTCTGATACCGGCACGCTGTTCGCCGCGTTCTCGCCATCCGGAGATCGGCTGCTCGTCAGCGGCCAGAGGCGGGTCTTGTTGCTTGATCCGGCCTTGAACCAGTCGCCTGTGGAACTTCGCGGTCACCAGGATGTTGTTCTTCGCGCTGCATTCGCTGCCGACGGCCGCACGGTCGCCACCGGCGGCGAGGACGGTTTGGTGCTGTTGTGGGGGCCTGAAAACCGATACGCCCGACCGCTGAGATCGTTCGGGGGTTTTCGCCGCGGCGACAACCACGCCCTACAGCAGGGTGCCGAGATCGAACGCACGTTGCTGCTGCCACAGCGCATGCGAAGTCTGTTCGAAGGCGCAGTGGGCCACCTGGTCTTCGGCGCAGACGGAGCACAGTTGGTGGTGGCATCAGGCGATCGAGCGCTGTCGGTGTTCGACCTGAAGGGCAACATGCCTCCGCTGCGACTGGGTGGTCATCGAGGGCGCATCGATGACCTTGCTATCAGCGCAGATGGCAAGCGTTTGATGTCGCTTGACCGCGAGGGTGCTGCACGCGTCTGGTCAACAACCCGGTCAAAGCCGATGATCCTGTCATCAGGGGACTCTGCTGTTCATGACGTCTTCATGCCTGCTGGCACGGCGCAGCCGATCGCCTTGGTGCGCCACAGTGCGACGCGTTGCGGCGCTCTGTGGCGCGCCTGGACGCTCGGGACATCGGCACCACTGGGTCCCAAGTCGGCACCGATGAGCACCCTCTCCCTCGATGGCCGCATCCTGCTGGCCGGTGAACCCGCGGACGGTGTGCTGAGTCGCGTGGATCTGGAGGACGGACACGCCACGGCGCTCGAGCTCCCGGGTGGTATCGGTTCACTCGATTGCGCCTATGTGGATCCGGTGCACGGCGGAATTCTCCTGCAAGCGGATGACGGCAGCGTGAGCCGCTTGCCGCCGAGAGGCCGGACGACTCAGCCGGCAATTTCACCTTCCGTGCATCCCGACGTCGCGCATCCTGAAGTGATAAAAGCGTGGCTGAGGCGCACCTCTCCGCCAAAGCCTGATGCGGGGGACCGCTTCCTTGTCAATCGAGACGGCGACAGGGCGCTTCTTTGGCTAAACGACGGCGGGGTGTCTTTGCTCGATACTCGCGCCGGCAATGAGTTGCGCCGATTGACAGAGCACGACTACCATGTCGCAAACAAGCAGTCGGACGACGACGGAACTGGTTTTGCGTTCAGCGCTGACGGGCGCCTTGTCCTGTCCTTGCGAAAGTCGGGTGTTCGGCTGTGGAGCGCGGTCGACGGTGGCCTTTTGCGCGATGTTCCAACCATCATGGGCGAGCCGATCTTCGCCACGGTGGGCGGGTTGCCGTCCCGGCGGCTCGTGGTGCTGGAGGCCGAGCGTCTCGTAGTCCACGACCTGTCCAGCCCCCAGTCCACACTTGAGCGACCGATGCGTTTCGAATCCGTCGCCGTAGCACAACTGTCGCACGACGGTCAGCAGCTCGCCGTCGGCGGCGGCGAGCCCTGTGGAACGCTGTGGCGCACCGACACGCTGACCAAGGTTGCCGATCTCGCACTCCCGGCAGGGTGCCCGACAAGCTTCGCTTTCTCGCCGGACGATACAACCCTTCTCACCACCGTGTGGGAGCCGCAAGGGCTGGCACTGTGGGATGCGCGGGGTGGGGCTCAACTGGTTCGGCACGGCGGCTGCATCGCCGAAGGCACGGAGATGGGCGATGCCGATCCTTCGGATGTAATGACAGCCGGCTTCAGCGCCGACGGCGCGCACGTATTCGTAGGCACCTTGGGCGGCGTCGTCTGTGTCTGGCCACACCCAGGTGGAGGCCCTGCCCTAATGGCTCATGCCAGGCGAACTCTGTCGCGTGGGCTGTCGGCGGCAGAGCAGTCACGCTTGCCTGTGCAGCCGGTATTACCACGATGACGTTGCTTTCGCTGTCCAGGCCTTACCCCTGGGGTTTGCCCAAGAAGAACAGCTACGGAGGCCTTCCCAAAGCTGGCCTGTCGAGGATGCGGTCAGCGATAGTTCCCGTCGAGCTTCGGCGTAGTCCAGCGAAGTACCGGGCTGGAGTCATCGTGAAAAAACCACCGCGGTATGGCCGGATGGCTTTCGAAGCGTCATGCGGTGCAGAGGCTTCTCCACGCCGCCAGCGCCATGTCCGTTGATGGGGCGTCTTGCCGGCCGGTCAGGCTGCCCGCGGCGCGCTGAGGGCTTTGCTGTAGAACCCGGAAGGATCGAAGCAGCAGACCCGCTTCTTTCCGGACGCGAGCATGTCACAGGCATCCTCGATTCGGCTCTTGCGGGTCTTGGCCTGCCTGGCCGACTCGATCGAGTGCTGTCCGCGAGGGTGCAGCCCTCACGAACCCGGCTCTGCCGGGGCGGGCGGCCCGCCACCATGACAAGCCTGCACCTTGCTGCAGATCGCGGTCGGGCTGAGGCCGTCCCGCCGGATGGCCGCGACGGGAACCCTACCAGACCGTCTCGATTCCGAAGCTCGCGAACGCACCGTCGATCGTGACCAGCCGCAGGCCATCCAGTTCGCTCTGAGCGGCCAGCATCCGGTCGAACGGATCCCGGTGATCGACCTCGTAACCCCCTGCTCTCAGCGCATGGGCATGCGTGACCGGCCAGGACTGAAAACCATCGGCAGCGAGTAGATCGGTGTAATGGGAGACCGCCTCGTCGAGGCCAGGGAGCTTGCCCAAACGATACTTGGTCGCGATTTCCCAAGCGCTCGCCGCGCTGACGAAGATCTCGTTGCGCTGATCGCCGATCAGCGCGCGAGCGTTGGCGGACAACCGATCGTCATCGGTGAACCACCACAGCAGCGCATGCGTATCCAGCAGCAGGCGCATCAGCACGCCCCGTCCTGCATCGATCTCACGGCTGACCCTCCCAGGCCTTCAGCTCGCTTTCCGGTAGCGGATCGAAGAATGCATCATCGAGCCGGCCGCGAATCCGCCCAGGCCGGCGGCCACTGGTGTCCGCTGCGAGCGGCACCAACCGTGCATAGGGTTTGCCGCCCTTCGCGAGGATGATCTCCTGCCCCTGATGCGCCTGTTCCATCAGCCGCGAGAGATGCGTCTTCGCTTCCTGCACGTTGACGATGATCGGCATGCCAGCCTCCGGGTCGAAAGATCATATGTGGTTGACCAGATTGACCAACCAATATCGAAGTGTAACGTGGGCCAATCCCTATGCAAAGGCGGACGCACTCCCGTCCCGGATGCGGAGACACGAACGCGAGTCGCCAATCGCGGCCACTGAAGCGTAGCGACAAGAGATCGCCCCGCACGTTGAAGCCGGTAAGCGCCAAGGTCAGGATCTGAGCGAAGCGGACAACGCGATCGACCAGCAGCGGCTGGCTGAATTCGTCGGTTCTGTCATGGCGCTGCCACCGCCCAAAATGACAAAGGCCTCGAACGAGGCCTAAGGACATGAAACGACTGAGAAATCTTCTGGCGGAGACGGAGGGATTCGCCCACACAAGCGCGGGCCGCCGCCGGCCTTGCAAGGCCGGCGCTTCGAATCCCTCACGCGAAGGCCACCGGGCCTTCGCTCGTCCCCTCCAAACAACAACGCCCGCTGATGCGGGCGCAGTTGTTTGGCGGAGACGGAGGGATTCGAACCCTCGATGCGGCTTTTGACCACATGCTCCCTTAGCAGGGGAGTGCCTTCGACCACTCGGCCACGTCTCCGGATCCGTTGCAACGGATGCGAGCCCGCGATTGTACATCTTTTTCCAGGACCCTCATCCGCCGTTCGGCAGTAGTCCGCGCCGCGCAGCGGCCATCGCATCGCTGCGATGCCGACGCGGACAGCCCGATTTCAGTTGACCGCCGGCAACTGCCCGTCCTGATCCAGCCCGAACGCGCGATGCAGTTCGCGCACGGCCAACTCCATGTACTTGTCCTCGATGATGACCGAGATCTTGATCTCGCTGGTCGAGATCATCTGGATGTTGATGCCCTCTTCCGACAGCGTGCGGAACATCAGGCTGGCGACGCCGACGTGCGAGCGCATGCCGATACCGACCGCCGAGACCTTGGCGATCTTGGGATCGCCCTTGACCTCGCCGCCGCCGACGGCGGGCCGCACGACGTCATTGAGCACCTGCAGCGCGCGCTGGTACTCGTTGCGATGAACGGTGAACGAGAAGTCGGTCGTGCCCTTCACGCCGGCGTTCTGCACGATCATGTCGACGTCGATGTTCGCGTCGGCGACCGGCCCCAGGATCTGGTAGGCGATGCCCGGGCGGTCGGGCACGTTGGTGATGGTGACCTTGGCCTCGTCGCGATTGAACGCGATCCCCGAAATGACGGCCTGTTCCATGGTTTCGTCTTCCTCGAACGTAATCAGCGTGCCGGAAGCCGCCTGTTCGGCCACCGGCGTATCGGGCGGTGTCAGGCTCGACAGCACGCGGGTCTTGACGCGGTACTTGCCGGCGAACTCGACGGAGCGGATCTGCAGCACCTTGGAGCCGAGACTGGCCATCTCGAGCATCTCTTCGAACGTGATCTTCTCGAGCCGGCGCGCTTCGGGGACGATGCGCGGGTCGGTCGTGTAGACGCCATCGACGTCGGTGTAGATCAGGCATTCCTCGGCCTGCAGCGCGGCCGCGATGGCGACCGCCGACGTGTCCGACCCGCCGCGCCCGAGCGTCGTGATGTGCGCGCGGCCGTCCGGTGCCGTGTAGACACCCTGGAAACCGGTGATGATGACGACCTTGCCGGCGGCCAGGTCGGCGCGCACACGCTGGTCGTCGATCGATTCGATGCGGGCCTTGGTGAAGGCATCGTCGGTGCGGACCGGAACCTGCCAACCCGCGTAGCTGACGGCATCGACGCCGATCGCCTGGAGCGCCATCGCGAGCAGCCCGACCGATACCTGTTCGCCGGTCGCGGCGATCGCATCGAGCTCGCGCGGGTCGGGATCGGCCTGGATCTCCTTGGCCAGCGCGAGCAGCCGGTTGGTTTCACCGGACATCGCCGATGGCACGACGACCATCTGGTGGCCGGCCGCATGCCAGCCGGCGACGCGCTTGGCGACGTTCTGGATGCGCTCGACCGAGCCCATCGATGTGCCGCCGTATTTGTGAACGATCAGGGCCATGATGCAGTCTGCGGGACTTAGGACAAAGCCCGCGATTATACGTGACGGCCCCACGGATACCCGTACGCCCGCAATGGGCCGAGCCAGCGCGGATCGGGCTCCCATGCGAGCCGGACGAATCCGGTCTCGCCCTCGGCTTCATCCTCGCCCCCTGTCGCCGCGTTCCGCCACCGCGCCCCGCGGTCCGCCCCGAACGCGCCGGTGAACAGCACCTCTCCTTCCGCCAGCACGACCGGCATCGCCGACCGCAGCCATGGCGCGACGCCGTATTGCTGGTATAGGTGCTTGAGCGGCCGCGACGGGCCATCCGGCCGCAGCCGCTGACGATGGGCGCCCAGCGGACCCGCGACGACGCGCAGATCGTCCCGCGCCAGCCAACGCGCATCCGCCGCACCGTCATCGTCCGCCGCACACGGCAGCACCCTCAGCCAGCCCCGCCCCGGCCCGAGCGGAATGCGGCCCGTCCACGGCCCCGACGGCAAGGTCGCGGTGAAGGGCTGCTGGAGATCGGCCAGCGCGTCGAGCGGAACGGCCGCGATCCGGTCGCGATAGCGCAGCAGCGCGACGCCGTCGTGATCGACCCGGGCTTGCGGCGACGCCCCCGACAGCAGTTGCCGGGCCATCTGGTCGAAACGGGCGGTGTCGGGCGCACGCAAACCCATCCGGCCCAACCAGGTGCGCCAGGCCCAGGCACGGCGGGCCGGCGACAGGGGTTCCAGCGCCGCTCGGTCCAACCAGCCGCGCAGATGCGCGTCGGCCCGATCAGCGCTTTCATGGCGCCCCTCTTCGTGACGCTCCTTCGGGACGCCGTGGTTCTGCGCAACGCCTTCCGGATCCTCCCCACCCTCGCCGGTCGCAGCGGCCAGATCCGCCCGCGCCAGTTCATCCAGCGTCTCGGCCGCCGCACGCCAATGATCCAGATTGCGCAGCACGACCCGCCGAAAGCCGGGCATCGCCGTTTCGAGCGCCGGCAGCGCCGCGTGCCGCAATGCGTTGCGCACGAAGCGGTGATCGGCATTGCTCGGATCGTCGACCCATCGCAACCGGTGATGCGCGGCGTAGTCGGCCAACTGCTGCCGCCAGAGCCCGAGCAGCGGCCGTTCCAGCCACACCCCGTCGAACAGGCGGCGCGCATCGATGCCGAGCAGGCCCGACAGGCCGGCGCCGCGTCCCAGGCGCAGCAGCAACGTCTCGACCTGGTCATCGGCGTGATGGGCGGTCCACAGGCGGGTCGCGCCGTGCTCGCGCGCCGCTTGCGCCAGCACGCGATAGCGCGCGCGGCGCGCCCATTGCTCGACGCTGTCGCCGCCGAGCGGCGTGTCCGGCAGTGTCAGACTCACGAAACGGGCGCCCCACTGTCTGGCGACGTCGGCGCAGTGCGCGGGCCAGTCGTCGGCGACGGCCTGCAAGCCGTGATGCACGTGCAGCGCCAGCACGCGGGACGGCGCGATGTGCTGGCATGACGCATGAAGCAGAACCGTGGAATCGAGGCCGCCGCTGAATGCGACGGCGATCACCGGACCGTGCTCATGGGTCGGCGAAACGGGCAACGAAGCCGATGAGATCGCCGCCGAGACGGCGTGCGGCACCGGCGCGCTACTCGCTGATTTCCTTGAAGCGGCCATAGGCCAGCAACCGTTCCTGGCGCTGCTTGACCAGTTCGGCCGGCTTGACGTTCTGGAACTGCCGCAGCGCGTCGGCCAGCGCGCGGCGCAGGAACTGGGCCATCTGGGCCGGATCGCGGTGCGCGCCGCCGACCGGCTCGTTGACGATCCGGTCGATCAGCCCCAGCGCCTTGAGCCGATGCGCGGTGATGCCGAGGCTTTCGGCGGCGTCGGGCGCCTTCGACGCGCTCTTGTACAGGATCGCCGCGCAACCCTCGGGGGTAATGACCGAATAGACGGCGAACTGCAGCATCAGCACGATGTCGGCGACGCCGATTGCCAGCGCGCCGCCCGACCCGCCTTCACCGATGACGGTCGAGATGATCGGCACGCGCAGCGCCGACATCTCGAACAGGTTGCGGCCGATCGCCTCGGACTGGTTGCGCTCTTCGGCACCCATGCCCGGAAACGCGCCCGGCGTGTCGACGAACGTGAACACCGGGATCTCGAATTTCTCGGCCAGCTTCATCAGGCGCAGCGCCTTGCGATATCCCTCGGGCCGCGGCATGCCGAAGTTGCGCAGGTTGCGGTCCTTGGCGTCGCGGCCCTTCTGGTGGCCGATCAGCATCACGCTCTGGCCGTTGAAGCGGGCGACCCCGCCGACGATGGCCGGATCGTCGGCGAAGTGCCGGTCGCCATGCAACTCGTGGAAATCGGTGAAGATCGACGCGACGTAATCGAGCGTATAAGGGCGCTGAGGATGGCGCGCCACCTGCACGACCTGCCACGGCGTCAACTTCCCATAGGTCTCCTTGACCAGTGCCAGGCTCTTGCCCTGCAGTCGCTCGATCTCGTCGGCGATATCCACCGCCGAATCGTCCTGCACGAAACGCAACGACTCGATACGCTGCTCGAGCTCGGCGATCGGCTGCTCGAAATCGAGGAAGGTCGTCTTCATCAATACTCCACTGGTAAGGGATCGAGGCTGCGCCACAAATACCAAGTGGCGACGGATCGCCACGGGCGCCAGGCTTCGCCCCTGTGCAGGGCCTGGGCGCGCGATATCTTCACGCCGCCTTCATAAGCGGCGCTCAACGCGTTGAGAAGGCCCACGTCATCGAGCGGATAGACGTCAGGCCGGAGCAGATTAAAAATCAAAAACATCTCGGCTGTCCAGCGGCCGATACCGCGGATGCCGGTCAGATCCTTGATGATCTCTTCGTCGCTCATCCCGGGCCAATCGGCCGCATCGATCGCGCCGGAGTCGAAGTGGATGCACAGATCCACCAGATATTCGATCTTGCGGTACGACAACCCGCACTGCCTGAGCGCTTCGGTCGGCTGCGCCAGCAACGACAGCGGCGTCATCACGCCGACCTGCGCGACGCAGCGGTTCCACACCGACTGCGCGGCCTTGACCGAGATCTGCTGGCCGACGATCGAACGGGCCAGCGTCAGGAACGGATCGCTGCGCGGCGCCAGATGCAGCGGCCCCGGCCGATCGATCAGCGCGCGCATCACCGGATCGGTCCGGCCCAATGCATCGCGCGCGTCGGCCCAGAACGGCGGCGGTCCGGCCGCCGTGGCGGCATCGCCGAGCGGCGATGACGACGAGGCGCTCACACGCGTCGCCAGCTCGTGCCGGCCGCGCCGTCCTCGAGCTGGATGCCGGCAGCCTGCAACGCATCGCGGATCGCATCGGCCCTGGAAAAGTCGCGGGCCTTGCGCGCCGCCAGCCGTTCGGCGATCCGCGCCTCGATCTGCGCGTCGTCCAGGCCGCCCGCCGCCGCGTCGCTGCCGTGCAGCCCGGACTGGCGCACCTGGGCCGGATCACGTTCCAGCAGGCCCATCAGCGCGCCCAGCGCACGCAACTCGGCTTCGAGCTCGGGCTGCGGCGCGCGATTCAGTTCGTTGGCCATCTCGAACAACACGGCCAGCGCGATCGGCGAGTTGAAATCGTCGTCGAGCGCATCACGCACGCGGCGGGGGTAAGGACGCTCCCAATCGATCGAAGCGGCGGCCCGCACGCCGGGCGTCAGCGCGTTGTACAGGCGCAGCAGCGCGATGCGCGCATCCTCGAGATGGTCGTCGGCATAGTTCAGCGGGCTGCGATAGTGCGCGCGCAGGATGAACAGCCGGATCACCTCGGCGTCATAGCGCTTGAGCACATCGCGGATCGTGAAGAAGTTGCCCAGCGACTTGGACATCTTCTCGTCGTCGACGCGCACGAAACCGTTGTGCATCCACAGGTTCGCGAAGCGGCCGTCGGTGCCGTGGAAGAACGCGCCTTCGCTCTGCGCGATCTCGTTCTCGTGGTGCGGAAACTGCAGGTCCGGCCCGCCGCCATGGATGTCCAGCGTCGGGCCGAGCAGCGACGTCGACATCGCCGAGCATTCGATATGCCAGCCCGGCCGCCCTTCTCCCCACGGCGACGGCCAGCGGGCTTCGGCCGGCTCGCTGCGCTTGGCGGATTTCCACAGCACGAAGTCCAGCGGATCGCGCTTGCCGTCGTCGACGGCCACGCGCTCGCCGGCGCGCAGATCGTCCAGCGACTTGCCCGACAGCCGTCCATAGCGCGGAAACGCGCGGACCGCGAAATTGACGTCGGGACCGAGGTGCGCATCGTCGGGAGAATCGTCGGCCACCGGCGCGTCGCCGACGTAGGCGAGCCCGTTCGACTGCAGGCGGCCGATCAGGTCGATCATCTGCGGCACGTAGTCGGTCGCGCGCGGCTCGTGGTCGGGCCGCTGCACGCCGAGCGCATCGAGGTCCTCGTTCATCGAGGCGATGAAGCGGTCGGTCAGCGCGCGTATCGTCTCGCCGTTCTCGACGGCGCGGCGAATGATCTTGTCCTCGATGTCGGTGATGTTGCGCACGTACGTCACGTCATAGCCGCTGGCGCGCAGCCAGCGCTGCACCAAGTCGAACGCGACGACCATCCGCGCGTGCCCGATGTGGCAATAGTCGTAGACGGTCATCCCGCAGACATACATCCGGACCTTGCCGGGTTCGATCGGTTCGAAGACTTCCTTCGTACGGGTCAGCGAGTTGTGGATGCGCAGCATCTTGGATCGGATCGGCGAAAAACGTCCGGGAACCGACGCACCGTCATCGCGCGGCACGCCCGAGGCCCGGTAGGAGGTCAACAAGACGAAAGGGCGGAAACGCGGACGAGGAACTCGGCGACCGCCACCGGCTCGGACGGGGGCATCGGCACGGTCGCCGGCAGTCCAGGAATGCCCGGCGATCCGGCGTTGATACAATGCCGGGATGCGATCGAGTATAGCATCGGGTATCCGTCGTCCCCGCCCCGAACCGGGGCCGTCGTGGCGGCCAGCGCTGTGGACATTGGGTTTCGTGCTGGCCGGCCTGGGCAGCGGCGCGCACGCGCAGTTGGCCGGCCAACAGGCGGATTTCACCAGCAGCCCGATGACACCCGGCGGCGCGCAGATGTCCGATGCGCAGGCCGTGCAGACGGTCATCGAGCAGGCCAACCGGCTGGTGCAGCAGAAGGAATTGGCGCAGGCGCTCGAGACGCTCGATCGCGGCCTGAAACGATCACCGCGCGACCCGCGGCTGCGCTTCCAGTACGGCGTCGTACTCAACCAACTCGGCCGGGGCAACGAAGCCGCCGACGTGTTCCAGCAGTTGACCGAAGACTATCCGGAACTGCCCGAGCCCTATAACAACCTCGCCGTGCTGCTGGCCGCGCGCGGCGACCTGGACCAGGCCAAGGTCGCGCTCGAACGCGCGATCCGCGCGCTGCCTTCGTACGCGCTGGCGCAGGAAAACCTCGGCGACGTCTACCTGCGAATGGCCGCCCGCGCCTACGAGCAGGCGGGCAAGCTCGATGCGCGCGGCGACGGCAAGCGCAAGCTCGACCTGTCCCGGGCGCTGCTGACCAAGGTCACCGAGATGGCCGACGCGCCGGCACGCCGCCCCGCGGCGGCCAGCCGCCCGCTGCCGCCGGCCTCGCCCATGCCGTTCTCTCCCGATTCGCCGTCGTTCGGCCTGCCGTCGACGCCCACCTCGACAAACCCTTGATGGAGTTCCCGATGTTCCGCAAATTCCCGCTGATCGGCGCCCTGCTCTTCGCCTTGAGCGCGCCCACGCCTGCTGCCGCACCTTCGCCGCGCGTGCTGTTCAAGACCACGATGGGCGACATCGTCATCGAGCTGTATCCGGACAAGGCGCCCGAGACGGTCGCCAACTTCCTGCAGTACGTGAAGGACGGCTTCTATGCCGGCACCGTGTTCCACCGCGTCATCGACGGCTTCATGATCCAGGGCGGCGGCATGAGCAAGGACCTTTACACCGGCGGCTCGGGCCGCAAGGAAACGCGGGCCCCGATCTCCCTCGAATCGAAGAACGGCCTGAAGAACCAGACCGGCTGGGTCGCCATGGCGCGCACGTCGGTGCCCGATTCGGCCACCGCGCAGTTCTTCATCAACGTCAACGACAACGATTCGTTGAACCATCCGCAGCCTGACGGCCATGGCTACGCGGTGTTCGGCAAGGTGGTCGAAGGCATGCAGACCGTCAACGCGATCAAGGGCGTGCGCACCGGCTCGATGGGCCCGATGCGCGACGTGCCGACCGAAGCCGTCGTGATCGAATCGGCGACGCTGCTCTGAGCATTACTCCGCCGGCCACCGCCGCTTCGGAGCCGCAGCCCGCCTTGCCCGATCCGCTGCCTGTCGTCGCATCGATCGATGGGGACGGCTGCGCGTTGTTCGCGTCGGACATCCATCTGAGCGAGCACGATCCGCTGACCGCCGAGTTCTTCCTGTCGGCGCTCGCGCGCGAGGCTCGCGGGGCGACGCACGTCTTTCTGCTCGGCGATCTGTTCGAGGCCTGGATCGGCGACGATCAGCAGGATGCCGTCGTGCCGCGCGCCGAAGCCGCGTTCACCGCCGTCGCGGCGACGGCGCACCTGTTCCTGATGCGCGGCAATCGCGACTTCCTGCTCGATGCACCGGGCTCGCCGGCCCGGGGCTTCAGCGATCGCGTGGGAGCGCGGATGCTCGACGATCCGAGCCGGATCATGCTGTTCGGCCACCCGACGCTGCTGTCGCACGGCGACGCCTGGTGCACCGACGACGAACGCTATCAGCAGTTCCGCCGCCAGTCCCGCGACCCGGACTGGCAGCAGGCGTTCGTGCGCCAGCCGGTCGCCCAGCGTCAGGCGATCGCGCGGCAGTTGCGGGCGCAGAGCGAGCGCGAGAAGCAGGACAAGGCCGCCTACCTGATGGACGTCAATGCGACGGCGATCCTGCGTGCCGCGGCCGAACAGCAGGTCGATACGATCATCCACGGCCACACGCACCGCCCCGCTCGCCACGAGATCGACGCCGACGGGCGCCAGGTGGTCCGCTGGGTGCTGCCCGATTGGGACGGCGCCGCGCGGCGCGGCGGTTTCCTGCGCGTCACGCGCCAGGGCTGGACGACGATCGACTGGTGAGCCGGCCGTCCCCTCTGATCGGAGACGGCACGCGCGCTCAATCGACCATCTTGACCAGCGTCGCGGCGTCGAGCTTCTCGCAATCGTGATCGATGTGCGAACCGAGGCAGGCCAGCGCTTCCTGCAGGCGTTCGATCGTCCGATCCTGCTCGGCGACGTGGTCGATCAGCCGGTGCAGCGCCGTGGCCAGCGGGTCGTTGGCCGCGCTGGTCACGCCATAGGCCGTGAAACCGCCGAGCGCGCCTTCGGCGCCATAGCCGGTGAGGGGCGCCGATGCGTCGTCGCCCTCCTCGGCGTGTTCATCGCGCACGATCATGCGCGCGGGAATGCCGACCGCGGTGGCGTTGGCCGGCACCGGCTTGAGCACGACGGCGTTCGACCCGATGCGCGCGCCCTGCCCGACCGTGAACGGCCCCAGCACCTTGGCGCCGGCGCTGACGACGACCCCGGCTTCGAGCGTCGGATGGCGCTTGGTCGCTTCGAGCGACGTACCGCCGAGCGTGACGCCCTGGTAGATCGTGCAGTCGTCACCGACCTCGGCCGTCTCGCCGATGACGACGCCCATCCCGTGGTCGATGAAGACACGGCGGCCGATGACCGCACCCGGATGGATCTCGATGCCCGTCAGCCATCGGGCGAACTGCGATACGAAGCGCGGCAGCGTCCGGAAGCCGTTGTCCCACAGGTGATGGGCGAGCCGGTGCAGCAACACCGCATGCAGGCCCGGATAGCACAGCAGGACCTCGACCGGCGAGCGTGCGGCCGGATCCTTGTCGAGAATGTTCGCGATGTCTTCGCGCAGGCGTTCGAAAGCCACGATGAGTTCCTGTCGGTGCCCCGCCGGCCCGGAACGGACCGACGCGGCAGAGTGCCAAGCCAACGCTGATTCTACGGGGAGCCCTGGAAGTCTGCGGGACAGGGCGCTAGGCAAGCGCCGGCGGGACGTGGACGACGCCCGACATCAACCGCCGCGCCGTGCGCGACAACACGGCCTTGTCGAGCCGCCACTGCCCGTCCGGCGACGATACCTCGGCCCCCACGGCCAGCACACCGGCGGCGTGCCCGATGCGCGCGGCCACCGACGGCAACACCCGCACGAGTTCATTGACCAGGCTGCCCGGCAGGGCCGCCGCCGCGGCCAGCGCGATCGACACGTCGATCGGCATTCCGGCATCGACGCGACCGCCGATGAACACCCGGGCCAGCAGGTCGATCCGGTCGGCGGGCACGTCGACGCCCATCGTCGTCCGATAGGCCGCGGGCCGGTCGACCCAGACCAGCGCAGGCACTCGCGGCGAATGCAGCGCCGCCTGCGCGGCCTCGTCGACGACGCCCAATCGCACGGCCGCCGCCGCCCGCACCGCCTCGAGGCGTTCGAGCAACGCCCCCTTGCGTGCCAGCGATGCCGGTTTCTCGCGGCCGTTCAATTGCAACGCGGGCGCCCGCACGAACACCGTCGGACACGCGCCGCCGATCAACGTCGCGGCGATCGGCCCCAAACCGGGCACGTCGAGCCTTTCCTGGACATTCGCGGTCGGCAGCAGCGGCAACGCCGAGGGCGCGCGCGCATCATCACCGCTCGCACCGCCCCCGGATGGCCCTCCGCCAGACCCCCTTAGGCCGGGCGCCCCTAGAGCGGGCTCCCCTGAGCCGGGCACCCCTAGGGCGGGCCCCCCTGAGCCGAGCGCCCCTAGAGCGGGCCCCTCGTCCCGCTCGATCAATGCGCAGCGCCCACCGGCCGGCGGCCACCACTCCAACCGGATCTCGGCTCCCGAGAACGGCACGCCGTCCTCGTCGAAACGACCGTCCTCGACGATCCGACCCTCGCGAACCGGCACGAACGCATCGACGCGCTGGCCGCGCGCCGCATGCCAGATCCGGACCCGGCACGAGCCGTCGGCCGGCGCGACCAGTCCTGCCGCGATCGCGGCAGGCCCCACGGCGGCCAGCAGATGGCTGCACTGCGCCGAGAAATCGATCCGCGCCTCGTCGATGGCCACGGCCCCGACCAGCACGTCGACGTCGCACTCGTCATGCAATGACGGCGACAGGATCACGATCCGGCTCGTCGCCGGCGTCGCGCCCCCCACCCCGTCGAGCTGCGCGCCGTATCGGTCCGGGCTGCCGAGCACGCGCAACAGCAGCGCGTCGCGCCGCTCGGCGTTCGTCGGCAGGTCGGCGGCCAGGAAGAACACGCCCTTGCGGCGCCCGCCGCGCATCAGCACGGCCGGCACCGCCGACGGCGACTCGCGCGAACCGCGCATCTCGGTAACTGACGCAGGCAGACGGTCCATCAGGATTCAGACGGCTTATCGGAAGAGAAATGGGAACGGCAAGGCGACGAACCGGCCGGCGATGAAGAAACCTGCGACACGGGGCGCTGCGACCGGGGGAGCTGCGACCGGGGGGGCTGCGGCGATTCGATCAGCCGGCACAGACCGCGCAGCAGCCGAACCTCTTCGACCTCGAGGCGCGCCCGACCGAACAGCCGCCGCAGCCGCGCCATCAGCTTCTTCGGATGGGCCGGATCGAGAAAGCCGATCCGCACCAGCGCGTGTTCGAAATGCTGGAAGAACTGCTCGACGTCCCGTTGCGTGGCGCGCACCGTCGCAGCGGTTGCCTCATCGGACTCGTCACCAGCTCCACCGCCGCCCTGGCCTGCACCACCCGCACCTGCACCCCGCGCATCAGCCGCGCCCGCGGCATCGCGGCCCGTGGCCTCCGGGACGCGCCGCATCACCGCCCGGCGCAGCTCATAGGCGATCACCTGCACGGCCTGGGCGAGATTCAGCGAGTTGTAGTCGGATTCGCCAGGGATCGCGCAAAGCAGTTGGCAGCGCCCGGCGTCGGCGATCGACAGGCCGGTGCGTTCGGTCCCGAAGACCAGCGCGACCTGATGCGCGTCGGCATTGAGCAACTCGTCGACGGCCGCCGCGCAGGCCGCATCGGGATCACGCAGCGGGGGGCCGAACTCGCGCGTATCGGCGCTGATCGCGATCGCGAGCGTCACGTCGGCCAGCGCCTCGTCCAGCGACCCGCAGACGCGCGCCGCGTCGAGCACGCCGCCCGCCCCCGATGAACGCGCGCGCGCCTCGGGGTCGTCGAGCACGCCGGCCCGCGCGGGGGACACGAGCACGAGCCGGCGCAAGCCCATCACGCGCATCGCCCGCGCGCACGCGCCGACGTTGCCCGGATGGCTGGGCTGGACGAGCACCACGCGGATGCGGTCGCGCAGCCCACCGGGCAGATCGCGATGGAGCCGGACGGAAGGAATGCTCACGAACGTACGGAACAGGGAAGAAACAAGAACAGGCGACGAACAGGCGACGAACGGGGCGACAGGAGGATCAGGCGGCGACGAAGGGCGGCGGCGGCGAAGCCGGGGGGAGCGGGTTTCCCTTAGAATGGCGTGTTTTCCAAGGGCTCGCCATGCACCCGATGCTTGTAGTTGCGACGAAAGCCGCACGCCGCGCCGGCCGGATCATCACCCGTGCCGCCGCTGATATCGATACCGTCAAAGTCACCCGCAAACAGCAGAACGACTTCGTCACCGAAGTCGATCGCGTGTCGGAGCAGGAGATCATCGACAATCTGCTGTCCGCTTACCCCGACCATGCGATTCTAGCAGAGGAGTCCGGCATCACGATGGGCCCGCGCGCCGGTGACAAGCCCACCGACCTCTCGCAAGCCGAGCATCTATGGATCATCGACCCGCTGGACGGGACGACCAATTTCATCCATGGGCTGCCGCAGTACGCGATCTCGATCGCGTTGATGGAGCGTGGCGTCATCACGCAGGCGCTCGTCTACGATCCGAACCGCGACGAATTGTTCACCGCCACCAAGGGCCGTGGCGCGTTCCTGAACGACCGCCGGATCCGCGTGTCGCGCCGCACGCGCATCGACGAGGCGCTGATCGGCACCGGCTTTCCTTATCGCAAGCTCGACGATCTCGACGCTTACCTGGCGATGATGAAGGTGATGGTCGAGCGCACCGCCGGCCTGCGCCGCCCGGGCGCCGCCGCGCTGGATCTCGCGTACGTCGCGGCCGGCCGCTATGACGGCTTCTTCGAACTGGGGCTGGCGCCCTGGGACGTGGCGGCCGGCTCGCTGCTGGTCAGCGAAGCGGGCGGCATGGTCGCCGACTTCGATGGCGAGGCGCGCTACCTGGCCAGCGGCGACATCGTGGCGGCCACGCCCAAGGTGTTCGGCGTGATGCTGCCGCTGCTGACCAATGCCCGGCAAGCAAAACGCTAGTCCCGTCCCGGGTGGTCGCGAACGGCCACCGGCGGAGACACAACGCAACCACTGGGAGAACGGACGTGGAGCAGACCTGGGAAGGACAAACCCATGAAGTGCGCAACGTCGTGCCGGAGCTGTCCGGCTACAACGTCTATACGACCGACATCGCCCTGAAGGACGCGGTCGAGCGGGCCGGCGGCGCCGCGCACCACGCCGAGCTGATCGACTACGGCGCGCGCCTGGGCAGCGCCGAGACGATCCGGATGGCGGAGGAAGCCAACCATTTCAAGCCCGAGTTGCAGACTTTCGATCGACAGGGCCGCCGGCTCGACCGCGTCGACTTCCACCCGTCGTGGCATGGCGTGATGCGGATGCTGCGCGAGCAGCAACTGGTATCCCAACCGTTTTCCGATCCGCGTCCCGGCGCCTGGGCCGCCTATGCGGCCGGCTTCTCGATGCACGGCCAGATCGAGGCCGGTTCGCAATGCCCGACCTCGATGACGTTCGCGTGCATCCCGGTGCTCAAGAAGGATCCGGCGCTGTTCGCGCAACTGGAACCCAAGCTGTATTCGCGAGTCTACGACGCCCGCGACCTGCCGATCGAGCAGAAGGATTCGATCCTGATCGGCATGGGCATGACCGAGAAGCAAGGCGGCTCGGACGTGCGCGCGAACACCACGCGGGCCGAACCGATCCGCGGCGAAGGCACCGGCGGCGACTACCTGCTGACCGGCCACAAATGGTTCTTCTCGGCGCCGATGTGCGATGCGCACCTGGTCGTCGCGCGGACCGACAGCGGCTTCTCGTGCTTCTACGTGCCGCGCTACCGGCCCGACGGCAGCAAGAATCCGATCCACATCCAGCGCCTGAAGGACAAGGTCGGCAACCGATCGAACTCGAGCAGCGAAGTCGAATTCCACGGCGCGTGGGGCCGGATGATCGGCAACGAGGGCCGCGGCATCCCGACGATCATCGAGATGGCCACGTACACGCGGCTCAATTGCGTGATGGGCAGCACGGGACTGATCCGGCAGGGCGTCGTGCAGGCGATCAACTATGCGCGCCAGCGGATGGCATTCGGCAAGGTCCTGGCCGACCAGCCGCTGATGCGCAACGTGCTGGCCGACATGGCGCTCGAGAGCGAGGCGGCGACGCTGCTGATGATGCGCCTGACCGAGGCGTTCGCACGAGCCGGCGACGATCCGGTGCAGCGTGCGTTCAAGCGCATCGTCACCCCCGCGGCGAAGATGTGGGTCGCCAAGCGCAGCATCGAGCTGTCCGCCGAGGCGATGGAGGTGTTCGGCGGCAACGGCTATATGGATGAAGGTCCGATGGGCAGGCTGTACCGCGAGACACCGGTGATCTCGATCTGGGAAGGCTCGGGCAACGTGATGGGCCTGGACATGCTGCGGGCGATCAGCCGCGAGCCCGACGCGATGATCGCGTTGTTCGACGACCTGGCCCGCCGGCACGGCGACGATCGCTCGCTGCGCGGAACGCTGACCGCGATGCGCTCCGCGCTGACCGGCGACGGCGAGGAGATCGAGGCTGCCGCACGGCGCCATGCCCAGCGGCTCATCCTGCTGGTACAGGCCGGCCTGCTGCGCGAGCACGCCCCCGACTTCGTCGCCGACGCATTCATCGAAAGTCGCTTCGATCGCGAATCCGGCCGGATCTACGGCTGCCTGCCGCGGCACGAATCGCATCACGCGATCATCGACCGGGCCTGGCATTAGGACCTGACATTAGGGCCTGGTAACGCCGAGATCGACCCGCGCTCGCGGGTCGCCGCTGGCCCGCATCCGCTCCGCGGCCACGCCGTGGCCGGTCGTCGACCCGCCGTT